>JBGPHD010000235.1:0-2602 GCA_041484135.1 Gemmatimonadota bacterium | reverse complement strand
GCGCTGGGCGCGGGCCGCCTCGGGATCGCGCGGCACCTCTTGCCCCACGTCGCCGCGACCATCATCGTCAGCGCCACGCTCGACATCGGGAACATCATCCTGCTCGAGGCGGGGCTGTCGTACCTCGGGCTCGGTGTCAGGCCCCCGACGCCCACCTGGGGGAACATGATCCTGGAAGGACGGGACCTCCTCTTCACCGCGCCTTGGGTCGCGCTCGCCCCCGGCGTGGCGCTGGTGGCCACCGTGGTCGCGTTCAACCTGGTCGGCGACGGGTTGCGCGACGCGCTCGATCCGCGCGCGGCGGGGACGCGATGACGGACCAGCCCCGGCCCACGCCGTACCACGGCCCCGAGCGGCGCGGCGTGCCGAGGCCGGGGGCGCTCCTCGAGCTGCACGACCTCAAGGTCACGTTCCACGTGGAGGGCGGCGTGGCGCGCGCGGTGGACGGCATCGGCCTCATCGTCAGTCCGGGGGAGACGGTGGGCCTGGTGGGCGAGTCCGGGTGCGGGAAGAGCGTCGCGTCGCTCGCGGTGCTGCGGCTCGTCGAGCCCGACGGCCACATCGCGCACGGGAGCAGCATCCGGCTCGAGGGGCGCGACCTGCTCGCCCTCCCGATGAAGGAGATGCGCCACGTCCGCGGCAACCATGTCGCGCTGATCTTCCAGGAGCCGGGGAGCGCGCTCAACCCGGTGCTCACCGTCGGCGCGCAGATCGCGGAGGTCGTGACCACCCACGAGAAGGCGACCCGCGCCGAGGCGTGGGCGCGGGCCGTCGAGATGCTGGCGCTCGTCGGCATGCCGGACCCCGGCGCGCGCGCGCGCCACTACCCGCACCAGCTCTCCGGCGGCATGCGCCAGCGGGTGCTGATCGCGATGGCGCTGGTCTGCCGGCCCAGGCTCCTCATCGCCGACGAGCCCACCACCGCGCTCGACGTCACCATCCAGGCCGAGATCCTCGAGCTGCTCGCCGGCCTCCAGCAGCGGCTCGGCATGGCGGTGCTGCTCATCACCCACAACCTGGGCATCGTGGCGGAGTCCACGCGGCGCGTGTACGTGATGTACGCGGGCCAGATCGTGGAGCACGCGACGACCGACGCGCTCTTCGCGCGGCCGGCGCATCCCTACACCGAAGGCCTGATGGCGGCCGTCCCGCGGATCTTCGACCGGCGGGAGCGGCTCGCCGCGATCCCGGGCCAGGTGCCGCCGGCCACCAGCTGGCCCGCGGGCTGCCGCTTCCACCCGCGCTGCCCGTACGCGTGGGAGAAGTGCCGGACCGAGGCGCCGCCGCTCCAGGGCGCGGGCGAGGGACACCAGGCCCGGTGCTGGCTGGTGGCCGAGCCGGAACGGCGACAGGGCGGCGCGGCCGGTGCGCGCGCGCCCGGCGGGGCGTCATGAGCGGCGCGCCGCTCCTCGAGGTCGAGGACCTCGTCACGCACTTCACCCGCCGCACCGGCCTCTTCGGCACCACCAAGGAAACGGTCCAGGCGGTGAACGGCGTGTCGCTGGCCGTGGGGGCCGGAGAAACGTTAGGCCTGGTGGGCGAGTCCGGCTGCGGGAAGACCACGCTCGGGCGCTCGATCCTGCGGCTCATCGAGCCCACCGCCGGCACGGTGCGCTTCGGCGGCGCGGACGTGGGCGCGCTCGACCCGAAGGCGCTCCGGGCGATGCGGCGGCGGATGCAGATCATCTTCCAGGATCCCGACGCGTCGCTCAATCCGCGGATGACGATCGGCCGCGCGGTGCGCGAGGGGATGGAGATCCACCGGCTGGCGGAAGGCGCGGAGGCCGACGCGCGGGTGCGCCGGCTGCTCGAGGAGGTGGGACTCTCCGCCGACGCCGCCGACCGGTATCCGCACGAGTTCTCCGGGGGGCAGCGGCAGCGGGCGGGGATCGCGCGGGCCCTCGCCGTCGAGCCCGAGTTCATCGTCTGCGACGAACCGGTGAGCGCGCTCGACGTCTCGGTGCAGGCGCAGGTCCTGAACCTCCTCGCCGACCTCCAGGCGCGGCGCGGCCTCGCCTACCTCTTCATCTCGCACGACCTGGCGGTGGTGCGGCACCTCGCGCCGCGGGTGGCGGTGATGTACCTGGGGCGCATCGTCGAGGAGGGACCTGCCGAAGGCATCTACGCGCGGCCGAAGCATCCGTACACCCAGGCGCTCCTCTCGGCGGTGCCGGTGCCGGACCCGGCGACCAGGCGCGCGCGCATCGTGCTGGCCGGGGACCCACCCTCGCCCGTGAACCCGCCGCCGGGATGTCCGTTCCATCCGCGCTGCCAGCATCCCCGCAAGGACGACGAGTGCCGCGCGGTGCGGCCGGAGCTGCGGGAGCTGGAGCCGCCGCATCGGGCGGCCTGCCACAAGACGGCCTGAGGACCTGCACGGCCGTCGCAGTTTGTCGCACGACCCCGTGACGTAATTGGGACATCGAAGATCCCGAGTATCCTCTCCGTATTTCTACGGAGCGGTAACTGCGTACAACTCCGTGACAACCGCCCCGCTGGGCCTTGGCACGTCCGCTGCTATAGGAAGCGTCGGTCTTCGCGCGCGTTCAGTATCGGCGCAGCGCCGACCAGATCGCTAGGAAATAGAAGGGTACCCCTTCAG
>JBGPHD010000234.1:0-2667 GCA_041484135.1 Gemmatimonadota bacterium | reverse complement strand
GGTGGCCTTGGCGAGGAAGCCGTAGTCCAGCGTCTCCGGCGTGTCGCTCGCCTGGTGATAGTGCGGGTTCCGGAGGTCCGCGGTGTCGGTGATCATCAGTGCCGGATACCCCGCATCCCAGAACGGCGCGTTGTCGGAGCGCCGCGTGTCGGGCACCAGCCACCCCTTGAGCGGCACGGCGAGGGAGACCAGCGGCACGAGGTCCCGGGCCGCGCGCTCGAAGGCCTGGAGCGGGACCTGGGAGTCGGCGTCGCCAACCGCAGCCAGGAAGGTCCCCTCGCGCGGCACCTTCTTCACCAGCTTCACCGCGGCGGGCACCACTTGATCGGGGCCCGTGAAGCCCAGCATCTCCAGCACGAAGGCTCCCGCCACCTTCGCCTGTCGACCCTTCAGCCAATGCACGTACGACTTGCTCCCGATGCGGAAGTGGCCGAGATAGCCCTGGACCTCCTCGAGATTGAACCCCACGCACTGGACCGTCGCGGCGGGACGCGACCGACCGAGGAGCCGGGCGACCTCGAGCATCGCCGCCACGCCGCTGGCGTTGTCGTCGGCGCCGGGCGAGCGCGCCACCGAGTCGAAGTGCGCCCCGACCACGACCCAGGGCCGCTCGGCGTCGGTGCCATCCAGGGTCCCGACGACGTTATGGAACTCCCGGCCCTTCCAGTCGAAGAGCTGCCGCTCCACCCGGAGCCCCGCGGCGTCCAGCTCCAGCGCCACGAACGCCTCTGCCGCGCGCAGCGCGTCCGGTGACGCCATCGGGTGGCGCGGCACGGCCAGGCGGCGGACATCGTGCTCCAGGCGCGCCGCGTCGGGTCGCGGGAATTGGTCCGCGGAGGCTCGATTCGCGGACGGCGGCGACTCCATGGCTTTCGTTCTCCGGCGACGAGGGTCTTGAGGTTGGACTGCGCGACAATCTATAGTTGGTGGTCGCTGGCGCGCTCGGCCGTCCCCTCGGGAGGATCTCCATGCCTCGGTTTCGCCTGTTGCTCGTGGGCTTCGTGTTGGTGGCCTGCGCCAAGCCGGAGTCGTCGTCGCAAACTCCCAACGCCCAGGGGGGACGCGACACGGCGCTGAGCCAGCCCGATCGCCGGCTGCTCACGGCCGCCACGATCGCCCTGCCTCCCGAGGGACTCGTGGCCGAGAGCCTCCCGGAACCGGCCTCGCGCGGCGCGCAGCTCCTCCGCGCGTACTGCACCCAGTGCCACGCCCTCCCGTCGCCCGCGACGCACGCGCCGCAGGATTGGCCGTCGGTCGCGCGGCGGATGTGGGTGCGGATCGACATGATGCACGGCGAGCTGGGGGTCGCGAGCCCCACCGCGGCCGATCGCACCCAGCTCTTGAACTACCTCCTGGCGCACGCGCTGCGGGTGGCCGAGAGCATCCCGCCGGGCCCGGGGCGCGACGTCTTCGAGGAGCGCTGCAGCCGGTGCCACACGCTCCCCGATCCGCGGTCGCACTCGCCCTCAGATTGGCCGGCGGTCGTGATGCGCATGGAGCGCAACATGGAGCGGATGAAGGTGAGCGGCGTGACCCCCGGGCAGGCGCAGCAGATCATCACCTATCTGGGGATGGCCTCGCGGCGGTAGCCTTGCGGCCCGCACGGCCGGGCGGACATTACCCGGCGTGAAAGCCGTCCTCGCCCTGGACCAGGGCACCACCGGCAGCACCGCGCTCGTCGTGGACGAGGGGGGACAGGTCCTGGGGCGCGGGTATCGCGAGCTCCCCCAGCACTTCCCGCGTCCGGGCTGGGTGGAGCACGAGCCGGAGGAGATCTGGCGCGTCACGCTCGAGGCGGCGCGCCAGGCTTTGGGCAACGCCCGCATCAGCCGCAAGGACATCACCGCCATCGGCATCACCAACCAGCGCGAGACCACGGTGCTCTGGGACCGGGCCACGGGCGCCGCGCTCCACCGCGCCATCGTCTGGCAGGACCGCCGCACCGCCGAGCGGTGCCGCGCCCTCGACCCCGACCTCATCCGCCGCAAGACCGGACTCGTTCCCGACCCGTACTTCTCCGCCACCAAGCTCGAGTGGCTCCTCAAGGAGTTCGGCCGGCCGAAGAACGGCGCCTTCGGCACGGTGGACTCGTGGCTCGTGCACAAGCTCACCAAGGGCCGCGCGCACGTGACCGATCCCAGCAATGCGTCGCGGACGATGCTGTATGACATCGACGCCCAGCGGTGGGACGACGAGCTGCTTGCGCTCTTCTCGGTGCCGAAGGAGCTGCTCCCCGAGGTGCGTCCCTCCTCGGGCACCTTCGGCCTCGCCGATGCCGAGTGGTTCGGTCACGAGATCCCCATCGCCGGCATCGCGGGGGACCAGCAGGCGGCGCTCTTCGGCCAGGGATGCGTGGCGGCTGGCGGGGTGAAGAACACCTACGGCACCGGCGCGTTCCTGCTGCTCAACACCGGCGCCGAGCGCGTGCACAGCGCCAACGGCCTGCTTACCACCATCGGGTGCGATGCCGTGGGGAAGCCGGCGTACGTCCTCGAGGGCTCGGTGTTCATCGCGGGCGCCGCGATCCAGTGGCTGCGCGACGGCCTCGGCATCATCCGTTCATCGGGCGAGATCGAAGCGCTCGCCGCCAGCGTGACTGATAACGGCGGCGTCTATTTCGTGCCGGCGTTCGCCGGCCTGGGCAGTCCGCACTGGGACCCGTATGCG
>JBGPHD010000233.1:0-2685 GCA_041484135.1 Gemmatimonadota bacterium | reverse complement strand
GCTCTTCGGCCACGAGGACGACCGGGTCCTCGCCCCGGCGGCGCGCACCCTCGGCATCGCGGGCCCGCTCCCCGCCGACACCGTGTTCGTCCGCGCGATGCGGGGCGAGTTCGACGCGGTGCTCGCACCCTACCACGACGTGGGCATGACGGCGATCAAGGTGGCCAGCTTCGGCCACGGCGTGAACGTGACGCTGGGCCTCCCGGTCCCGCGCACCGCGCCGGACCACGGCACGGCGCTGGACATCGCGGGGAAGGGGATCGCGGACCCCTCGTCCATGCGTGAGGCGGTCGCGGTCGCCGCCCAGATCGTCCGGCGGAGGAGTTAGGCGCTCAGCGCTTCTGGAAGCGGGTCTCCGCGATGCGGCGGCCGTCCATGGCGGTGATCTCGAAAGCCCCGCCCTTGAGCTCGACCCGGTCCCCCACCTTGGGGAGCCGGCCGAGGGCGCCGAAGAGAAAGCCGCCTAACGTCGTGTAGTCCTCGCTGGCCAGCGCCACCCCGCACCGCTCGCTGACGTCGTCCAGGGGGGCGTCCCCCGCGAAGGTCGCGGCGCCGCTGGCGGCGGGCGCCGGGGTCGAGGCGCGCCGCGGCCGGTCGTACTCGTCCTCGATCTGCCCCACGATCTCCTCCAGCAGGTCCTCCATCGTCACCAGCCCCGCGGTGCCGCCGTACTCGTCGAGCACGATGACCATGTGGGTCTTGAGGAGCTTCATGTCGGCGAGGACGTCTTCCACCTCGCGCGAGCCGGGGACGAAGTGCGCCGGCCGGAGCAGCGACTCGAGCTTCGCGGGCTCGCCGGGGCGGCGGAGTGCGGCCAGGATGTCCTTGGCGTGCACGATCCCCGCGATGTCGTCCAGGGAGGCGCGGTGCACCGGGTACCGCGACCTCCCCGCGGCCGCGATGCGGTCCGCCGCCTGCGCGATCGTCTCCTCCAGCGGGAGGGCCACCATCTCCGTGCGCGGCGTCATCACCTCGCGCGAGTTCTTCTCCGAGAACTCGAACACCCCCGTCAGGAGCCGCGCGTCGTCGCGGTCCAGCGCGCCCGCCTTCTGGCTCTGCTCCACCAGCATCCGGAGTTCTTCCGGCGAGTGCAGGCTCGAGCGCTCGGTGGGGGCGTGGGTGCCGAAGAGCCGGAGCACGATGTTGGCGCTCCCCTTGAGCACCCAGATGAACGGGTTCGTCGCCGTCGTGAAGACGATGAGCGGGCCCGCCACCCACGAGCCGATGACCTCGGGATAGACCAGCGCCAGCGCCTTGGGCGTGAGTTCGCCCAGCACGATGTGCAGAAACGTGATGCCGAGGAAGGCGACGGCGGTGGCTACGCCATGCGTCAGGATCACGGCGAGCGCGGGCGGCAACCGGGCGAAGAGCGATTCCATCGTGTTCGCCACCGCCGGCTCGCCGATCCAGCCCAGGCCGAGGCTCGCCAACGTGATGCCCAGCTGCGTGCCGGAGATCTGCCGGTCGAGGGAGAGGAGGGCGCGCTTGGCCAGCTTGGCTTTTGCGTTGCCCCCGCGTATCATCGCCTCGATACGGGTCTTGCGGGACGCCACCAGCGCGAACTCGGCGGCGACGAAGAACGCGTTCGCCAGCACGAGCAGCAGGACCAGGCCGAGCCGCCCGAGGACCGAGGTGAATGATGCGCCGTTCATGGGAAGGGCAAAGCTACACGTGGCCGGGGTGACGCGCACGGAGGCGCCGCTCCCGCCCGTGGCCGCGGTGCCGTGCGTGCACCCGCCCGCGCGAGCCCTGTCCACGAAGGCCCTCGGCTGGGCGCTGGCCATCACCATCGTCTTCACCGGCATCGAGGCGGTGGGCGGGTTCGTCTCCGGCTCCCTCGCCCTCCTCGCCGACGCCGGGCACATGCTCACCGACGCCGGCGCCCTCGGCCTGTCGCTCTTCGCCGCCTGGATCGCGCGGCGCCCCGCCACGCAGGGCAAGACCTTCGGCTACTATCGCGTCGAGATCCTCGCCGCCCTCGTGAACGGCGCCGTGCTCCTCGCCGTCACCGGATGGATCGTGTTCGAGGCCATCCGGCGGCTCCGGACCCCGGAAGCGATACGGCCCGGCATCCTCATGGCCGTCGCGAGCGCGGGCCTCGTCGCCAACATCGCCGCCGTCTTCCTGCTGCATCGCGGCAGGGGCGAGAGCCTCAACGCGCACGGCGCCTACCTGCACGTCCTCTCGGATCTGGTGGGCTCCGTGGGCGCGATCCTGGCGGGCGGCGTCATCCTCACCACCGGCTGGCTCCGCGCCGACCCCATCATCTCCATCGGCCTCTCGCTCCTCTTGCTGGCGAGCGCGGGGCGGCTCGTCTGGAGGTCGGTGGACGTGCTGCTCGAGGCGGCGCCGGCGCACGTCTCCATGGCGGACCTCGAGGCGGCCATCGCGGCGGTGCCGAGCGTGCGCGGGGTGCATGACCTCCACGTGTGGACGGTGACGAGCGGCATCGTGGCGATGAGCGGCCACGCGACGGTCCCCGACGCCGCGCGCCACCAGGCGGTGCTGGAGGAGATCACCCGGCGCGTGAAGGACTTCGGCATCCAGCATGTGACGGTGCAGTTGGAGAGGGAGGAGATCTGCTGATAGGGTGTCCATTCCCTCGACACCTGTCGGAAATCCGGTCGGTCCGGAGCCGGGTGACCTCGCCGTTGCAATCCGCAGACCCTTACCTCACTTGACGTT
>JBGPHD010000232.1:0-2837 GCA_041484135.1 Gemmatimonadota bacterium | reverse complement strand
GTTCGTGCGCGAGGAGGACCAGAACAAGTACTTCATCCCGATGCAGTTCGCTGTCTTCGGCCGCGTGGTGCGCAGCAAGCTCGCGCGCCGCGCCGCGGGCGCGGGGTACGTGGCCGCCGTCGCGCTCCTCGCCATCGGGCTCGCGAAGCTCCAGCCCGCGGAGGGACATCCCGCGCTCTGGTCGCTGCTCGTCGTGGGCACGTTCGGCGGATGGGTGTCGGCCTTTGGTGGGGCGTGGAAGGACGCGCCCAAGGAAGGCTTCCAGCTCTTCAAGTTCTTCCGCAGCCCCGGCATCGCCCTCGGCTTCGCGCTGCTGCTCACGCGCCTGACGGACAGCTACCTGGTCGTCGCCTTCGGCGCCCTCGGCCTGACGATCGCGACCATCGAGACGCACAAGAAGTTCGGCGACGCGATGGACGCCCCCGGCAAGTTCTCCGGCAAGCCGGTGACCCACCCCGAGATGTACCGGCAGCGCCGGCGCCTCGTGCCCGTGTACGCCGCGATCTGGGGACTCGTCGCGGCCATGCTCGCCTCTTCGCTGGTCAGCTCCTCGCCCGCCGCCGTGGCGTTGATGCAGGCGGCGCGATGACCGCCGTGCCGCTCTCCCGCCGCTTCGGCACGCCGATGTGGGACGGGCTCGTCCGCGGCACCGGCATCGTCGGCGTGATGGCGCTGCTGGCCTCGCTCTGGACGCCGCATGCCGCCGCCCTCACGACGTTCGTCCTCATCACGGTGTGGGTGCACGGGCCGATCTCGCCGTTCCTGCCCGCGGCGTACGAGCCCACCCTCATGCTCTTCGGCCGCCTCTATCCGCCGCTCCTCATCGGGGTGCTCGGCACGCTGGCCAACCTGTACGTCGAGTTCCTCGACTACCACCTCTTCCTCAAGATGGCGGACTTCGCCCCGTACCGGCGGCTCCAGGCACATCCGCTCTTCGCGCGCGCCGTCCGGCTCTTCGCGAAGCGCCCGTTCCTCACGATCTGGCTCTTCGCGTGGTCGCCGCTCCCCGACTGGATGGTCCGGGTGCTCGCGCCGGCGGCGCGCTACCCCGTCTCGCGCTACCTCGTGGCGTTAGGCCTGGGGCGGCTCCCCAAGTTCTGGCTCCTCGCCGCCCTGGGCGCGCACTTCCATGTCCCCACGCCGGTGCTCCTCACTGTCGCGTTCGGCTCCGCGCTGCTCACGGCGCTCGCCGCCGCGTGGAAGGCCCTCGCCGTCCGCATGCGCCGCGTCCCGGGCGACCTCATCGCCCAACCCGCCGTCCGGACGTCGCTCGGGACGCCGGGCATCGTGACCCCGTGACCCGTCTTTCGCGCGAAGGAGCGTGACCATGTGGCCCATCCTGATGGCGATGCTGCTCGACACTTCCACGGTGCGCCACATCGGGGTGGCACCGCAGGAGACCTTGACGGTCACGATCACCGGCAGCGGCCGGCCCATCGTCCTGGTGCCCGGTGTGTTCGGCTCGGCCTTCGCGTTCCGGAAGGTGATCCCGGACCTCGCGAACGCCGGATTCCGGGTGATCGTGGTGGAGCCGCTGGCCTACGGCACGTCGTCGCGCCCGCGCCGCGCGGACTACACGCTGCGCGCCCAGGCCCTGCGTGTGGGTCGCGTGCTCGATGCCCTGGAGGTGAACGACGCGGTACTCGTCGGCCACTCCCTCGGCGCCGCGATCGTGCTGCGCCTCGCCTGGATGCGCCCGCAGCTGGCGCGCGCCGTGGTCTCGCTCGAGGGCGGCCCCGCCGAGGAGGCCGCGGGCCCGGGGATGCGCCGAGCGCTGACGATGGTGCCGATGGTGCGTCTCATCGGCGGGCGGGCCATCATCCGGCGCGCGCTCCGGCAGAGCCTGGTGCGCTCCTCGGGGAACGCCGATTGGGCGGACGAGGAGGCGATCCGGGGTTACACGGCCGGCATCACCGCCGACCTCGACGCGACGCTGCTGGCCTACATGCGCATGGCCGACGCGCACGAGAGCGAGCCCCTGGCGGCCCACCTCGCCGACATCGCGTGCCCGGTGCAGCTCCTCCTCGGGGGCGCGCGGCACGACGCGGGCCCCGGCAACGAGGAGGTCGCGCGGCTGCGCCGGCTCATGCCGCGGGTCGACATCGTGACCGTGGCCTGAGCGGGACACTACCTCCAGGAGGAACAGCCCGACGTCGTGGTGCGGGCGATCCTGGCCATGGCGAGGGTCACCGTCACCGCGATGGCGTCGCCCTAGTTCCCCGGGCGGCGCACGGTGTTATCCTACTGGCCCGTGCGCCACGTCCTCCTTGGCCTGCTGCTCCCGGCGGCCCTCGCCGCCCAGACCCCGCCCGATCTCGCGCGGGAGCGGGCCGACTTCACCTGGTGGCTCACCCGCTCGCCGCGGTCGCCGTACGCCGCGGTCTCGCTGATGCCGCCCCGGTTCGGTCCGCTGCGGAACGTCAGGCCGCCCCGGTTCTACCCGTACGATGCCACGGCCGTCGTCACGGGCCGGCTCACCCCCGCCGCGCACCCGAGCGCGCGGCGCCTGCTGGGGTTCGACGGCATCGAGGCCGAAGCCACCGACGCGGGCACCTTCGACGTGATGTCAGGTGGGAGACGGACCAGCCTGCACGTGTACCGCGTCCCGGTGAGCGGCGGCGAGGAGGCCGACCTCACCATCTACTTCCGGGACAGCACGAGCGGAGACGGGAGCTATTCCGCCGGGCGGTTCGTGACGCTCGAGCCGCTGCCCGACGGCCGTTACCGCGCCGACTTCAACCGGGCCCGCAATCCGTTCTGCGCCTACAGCACCGTGTACCCCTGCCCCATCCCGTGGCCGGGGAACACCATCCCGGCGCGGGTCGAGGCCGGCGAGC
>JBGPHD010000231.1:0-2906 GCA_041484135.1 Gemmatimonadota bacterium | reverse complement strand
CGCTCGTGGTCCCAGTCGCCGCCGAGGATCCAGCGCCCCTTGGGCTGCCGCCGCGCGAAGGCGGCGATGCGGCGGATGAACTCCGCCGGGCTGTCCGCGTCGCGCAGGTCCACCGACGCGAGCTGGAAGCCGCCGCTGATGAAGTGCGTGTGCGCGTCGCCGAAGCCGGGCGTCACCAGCGCCGTCCCGTTGTCCAGCACCGTGGTGCCGCGGCCCGCGAGGCGCGCCACCTCGGCCCGCGCGCCGACCGTGACGATCTCCGCGCCCCGCACCGCGATGCCCTCGGCCCAGGGGCGTGCGGAGTCGCCGGTCCAGACGCGGCCGTAGACGACCAGGTCGGCCTTGGGCTGGCAGCCGAGCAACGCCGCCGCTACCGCAACGATGAGAGGATGACGAACGATGCGCCGCATACTCCGCTCCCGTGTCTCGCGCCGTCCGGCGCCCGTCGCTAACTTCCGGCGCAACGACCACTGATGGGCAGGAACGTGGACGAGGCCGCAAAAAAGACCGTGCTGCGCCATTTCCCCTACGGGCTGTACGGTATCACCGTGATGTCCGAAGGCGACGACCACGCCATGACCGCCAACTGGGTGAGTCAGGCGGCGTTCGAGCCGCCGATGGTGGTCGTCGCGATCGAGAACGAGGCCAAGAGCCTGCCGATGATCCGCGACGCCCGGGCCTTCGCCGTGAACGTCCTCGCCGCCGGCCAGCGCGATCTCGCCGCGCAGCTCGGCCGCTCGTCCCGCAAGGTGACCTACAAGCTCACCGGCGTCCCCACCAGGCCGGGGCCCGTCACCGGTGCTCCGCTGCTCACCGACGCCCTCGGCTGGCTCGAGTGCCGCCTGGTGGCGACCTTGCCCGCCGGGGACCACACGCTGGTACTGGGTGAGGTCGTCGAAGCCGGCGTGGAACGCGAGGGCGAACCGCTGACCCTCTCCGCCACGGGAATGAAATACGCCGGCTGATCGCCGCACGGCAAGACGGGTGCTGGCGCTCGTGGCGGTGCTCGCCGCGGGACGCGCCGCCGCCGCGCGCGGACAGGCCACCGACACCCTCATCTACGCGGTGGCCGTCGTTCCCCAGCACCCCCATCTCTCCGTCGAAGCGCGTCTCACCAGCGCCGGCGGCGACTCGAACACCGTCGTGCTCACGGCGCCGCCGGCCTCCAGGACCGCCGGGACCACGGTGGACGGCCTGGCGGCCACCGACGACCGGGGCCTCGCGCTGGAGGTCCGGCGGCAGGGCTCTCTGTTCGTCGTCGTGCGCACGCATCCCGGCCCGATCCGCTTCCGCTACCGGATCAGCTTCCGCGACGCGGTCGCCGGCGGCTCCACCAGCTCCGGCATGGACACGCTCCGGCTCTACGCGGTCACCCGGAGCATCTTCATCGCGCCCGACCCGATGGCCTACAGCAAGACGTCGCGCCCCTACCCGCTCCTCCGGGTGAGCTTCGCGATGCCGAGAGGCTGGCGCGCGGTGGCGGGCTGGCCGTCGGTCGGCGACGAGTTCCGGCCCGCCGACGGCAACGACCTGTTAGGCGCGACGGTCGCGGCGGCCCCGGACTTCCGCGTCTATCGCGACTCCGCCGCCGGCCTGCCGTATCTCCTCGCCATCCGCGGCCAGCGCTACTTCACCGACTCCACGCTCAAGGCCGTCATCACGGCGAGCCTGAGCAAGGCGCAGGAGGCGTTCGGACCCGTCCCCGGTCTTGCGCGCGTCACCTACACCAGCGACCTCGGCCGCAAGGGCCGGGTGAGCGGCAGCCTCCAGGGGACCGCGAGCATCGGCCTCATCTGGGAGCCCTCCGAGATCCTGGAGCGCGCGCGGAGCCACGACACCTTCCACGAGACGCTGCATCTCTGGTTCGGCGGGGCGCTGACGGCGGAGCGGTGGTGGACCGAGGGCGTGACCGACTACTTCGCCGCGCGGCTGTACGCGGAATGGCGCGGCCGCCCCGAGGAGCTCGCCTTCCTCTGCTACGAGTCGTTCCAGAACTACCTGCGCATCACGCACAACACCCAGATGACGATGGCGGAGGAGAACCGCCGCAACGTCAGCGGCGACAACACCGAGCTGCTGATCTATCGGAAGGGGATGCTGGCCGGCCTGATCCTCGACGCCGCGATCCGCGAGGCCACCGGCGGCCGCCGGACCCTGGACGACGTGGCGCGCCGCCTGCTCGCGATGGCCGCGGCCCGGCGCTCGCACCGGCTGCGGGAGACCGAGATCCGCGACGTCGTCGTCGACATCGGCGGCGAGAACGCCGCCCGCGCGTGGCGCCGCGTGGTCGAGGGCACGACGCTCCTCGCAATGTCCGAGGTGACCGACGCGCTCCGCGGGGTCACCGGGCGGTCCCTCGAGCCGCCTGCCACTCCGCTCAAGCACCGCAAGGTGCTTGGTCCCGCGCCTCAGAAGGCCGGCCGATGACACTCGCCGGCACGACCGTGCTCGTGTTCGTTGCGCCGCAGTACGAGGACCTCGAGCTGTGGTATCCCAAGATCCGGCTCGAGGAAGAGGGCGCGAAGACCGTGGTGGCGGGGCTCGGCGACAAGACCTACACGGGCAAGAAGGGCTATCCCCTCACCGTGGACACCAACGTCGAGAACGTCCTCCCCGAGACCTTCGACGGGCTGGTGATCCCCGGGGGTTATGCCCCGGACCACATGCGCCGCTCCGAGCGGCTGCTGGCGATCACCCGCGCGATCCACGAGGCCGGGAAGCCGATCGGGTTCATCTGCCACGCGGGCTGGGTGCCCATCTCGGCGGGGATCATCAGCGGCAAGCGCTGCACGTCGGTGCGCGCCATCCAGGACGACATGGAGAACGCGGGTGGGATCTGGTCGGACGAGCCGGTCGTGGTGGACGGCAACCTGATCAGCTCCCGCACGCCGGCGGATCTGCCCGAT
>JBGPHD010000230.1:0-2923 GCA_041484135.1 Gemmatimonadota bacterium | reverse complement strand
GGTGCGAGCGGCCCAGGTGGAACGGCACCGCCGTCACCACCACGTTCGGCTTGAACAAGAAGGCCGTCTTGAGATAGAGCGCGGTCTGGTTGTGCAGCGCATGCTCCCACCAGTGGTTCGGGATGACCTCCGGCACCACCACGCTCACCAGGTCCGCCGAGCCGTCGCGCTCCAGCATGTCCACGTACTCCACGATCGGCCGGATCACCGACCGGTAGGGCGACGCGACCACGACCAGCTCCACTCCGATGTCCCAGGCCGCCCACGCCGCCCGCATCTGCTCGGTCTGGGCGGGGTCCACCTCGACGTAGACCGCGCGGACGTCTTCCGAGATCGTGGTCGCGTAGACCAGCGCCCCGGAGGAGGCCTTGGTGATCCCGTTCACGGGGACCACCACCGTGTGGTGCATGAACATCAGGGAAGACTGGCCGGTGAACCGGATCTGCCGCGCGAAGTCGGCGTAGTGTCGCTTGATGGCCAGCAGCAGCCAGATGATCGCCGGGATGATGACCACGACGATCCACGCGCCGTGCGTGAACTTCGTCATCACCTGGATCACCGCCACGACCCCCGTCGCCACGGCGCCGATGCCGTTGAGCGCCGCCCGCCAGCGCCATCCCGGCGCCCGGCTGGTCCGCCAGTGCTGCACCATCCCGGCCTGCGAGAGCGTGAAGCAAACGAACACCCCGATAGCGTAGAGCGGGATCAGGGCGCTGGTGTCGCCGCCGAAGAGCCAGACGAGGAGTATCGCGACCATGGCGAGCGCGACGATGCCGTTGGAGAAGGCGAGCCGGTCCCCCCGCGCGGCGAATTGCCGCGGCATGTAGCCGTCCCCGGCGAGCAGGCTGGAAAGACGCGGGAAGTCGGCGAAGGCGGTGTTCGCCGCCAGCACCAGGATCGAGAAGGTGGCGTACTGGAGCGCGAAGTAGAGCGGTCCGCCGCCGAAGATGTGCCGCCCGAGCTGCGAGAGCACCGTCTCGCTCGCGGTGGGCAGCACCCCGAAGTGCCGGGCGAGCCAGCTGGTGCCGAGGAAGAAGACCGCCAGGATCGCCGCCATCCAGCCCAGCGTGGTCGCGGCGTTCCGCGCGCTCGGGGTCTTGAACGCGCCCACTCCGTTCGAGATGGCCTCGGTGCCGGTCATCGCTACGCACCCCTCCGCGAAGGCGCGCAGCAGGAGGAACGTCATGGCGAAGCCGACCGGCGTGCCGCCCCCGTGCTGCGCCTGGGAGATCGCGTCCACCCGCACCGGGCCGGCGCTCGGCGCGAGCTCGCTCCCGGTCCACCATTGCGTGAGGCCGGTGCCGATGAGCAGCAGCATCAGCGCAATGAAGATGTAGGTGGGCACGCTGAAGGCGATCCCCGACTCGCGGACGCCGCGCAGGTTCACCAGCATCAGCACCACGATCGCGGCGGCGCCCAGCACCACCCGGTGTGGCGTCAGCGCGGGGTACGCGGAGGTGATCGCCGCGATGCCGCCCGAGACCGAGACCGCGACGGTGAGGATGTAGTCGGTGAGGAGCGCGGCGGCCGCGATCAACCCCGGCATCACGCCGAGGTTCTCCTTGGCCACCGTGTAGGAGCCGCCGCCTCCCGGATAGGCGAAGATCGTCTGGCGGTAGGAGACCGCGACCAGCACGAGAAGCCCGACGATGACGGCGGAGATCGGGACCACGTGCGTGAGCGCGGCGGTGCCCAGCACCGCGAGCACCAGGAGGGTCTGCTCGGTGGCGTAGGCCACCGACGAGATGGCGTCCGAGGAAAGCACGGCGAGCGCCGTCCTCTTGTTGAGACGCTCGTGCTCGATGCGGTCGGACGGGAGAGGACGGCCGAAGAGGATCCGCTTGCCGCGGATGAGTCTGGCGATCATGTAGGGTGGCGAAAGCCTGCGAGGTTAGCTGTCGGGCTGGGAGTCGCGACTCTCCCTCCGGCATCCTCCACCGGATTCGCCCCTGCGCCACTGTGGCGCGTCTGGGTCCCCCGCCCCGCGGCAATGGCCGCGCGCTCGGCTTGCTCCTTCGGCGCGGACCATACACACCACCGGGGCGGGGGTCAAGCCGAGGGGATCAGAGCCCCAGCCAGTAGCTCACTTTGACGAGGAAGATGTTGTCGGGCGTGGCGCGGAAGAGCGACCGCGTGTCGCGCCCGAAGTCGAGGTCTCCCTCCGGCCCCACGTCGCTGCGCGACTGCTGCCAGACCACGAACAGTGTCGAGCCGGGACGCCACTCCCACCGCAGCACCGCGTTGCCCCGCAGGGAACGGAAGGTGAAGTCGGGGTTCCCCAGGGTGAAGGTCGCGGCCGGTCCCGCGCCGTCGGGGTCGATCGTCGTGGTCTGGCTCGAGCCGGTGCCCTGGACCGTCGCGGTGCCGATGTCGCGGCCGTACACGTTCTTCGCCAAGCCGCGCGGCGCGGCGAACTCCTTGAAGTCGTAGTAGTGCCCGCCGGCGAGGAACGGCTGGGCGTAGAGCTCGAGCGTCATCCGGGTCGAGAAGGTGACGTTGAGCCGCACGTCCATGCCGAGCGTGAGCTGCGTGAGGCTGGCGAAGACGTACCGCACGCCCGAGAAGGCCGTGGCGGTCGGGTCGCTCAACGCGGTCACGTACTGCGCCCGGGCCTCCGAGTGGTCGTAGAACGGTCCCAGGCTGAGCGACAGGCTCGGCGCGGGGCGGACCCGGATGTCGAGGTTGCCGCTCCAGTTGTGCGTGCCCTCGCTGCTCGTGCTGATGGACGGGTTGGTGCCGAGCACCAGGCGCCGGCGCGAGTCCGTCGAGACGCTGAGCTGGTAGTAGTTCAGGCCGGCCTTCCTCACCACAGGACCGCCGCGCGTCAGGCGGTCGTCGAAGACCTCAGGCCGGTGGAGCCAGAACGCGCTGGTGTTCCAGTAGTTGAGCGGCGTGACAAAGCCGAAGAGCTGCACTTGCCGGT
>JBGPHD010000229.1:0-2967 GCA_041484135.1 Gemmatimonadota bacterium | reverse complement strand
GCCTGGGGGCTGGCGGCGCTGCGCGCGGGGCA
This sequence comes from Gemmatimonadota bacterium, assembly GCA_041484135.1. Lineage (GTDB taxonomy): Bacteria > Gemmatimonadota > Gemmatimonadetes > Gemmatimonadales > JACORV01 > JACORV01. Next base: position 2,935 of record JBGPHD010000229.1, on the reverse strand, counting down.
CGAGATCCGCTACGTCCCCGAGGCCGCGGTCCACCACGGCCACGCCCTCTCGCTGGGTCGCGTCTTCCGGCGGAACTTCGACAGCGGGTCCTCGCTGGCGAGCCTTGGGGTGGCGGGCGGGAAGTGGGGTCGGGGGCTCGCGCACCTCACGCGCGAACTCACGTGGATCGCGGCCGAGCGCGGCGCGGGCGCGGTGCCGCACGCGGTGGTCTACGAGGCGGTGCGGATGCTGGGGTTCCAGTGCGGGCGCTTGGAGCGGGTGATGCCGCGGGCGCTGGCGCGCACGTTAGGTGAGGCCCCGCGGGGGTAGGCGGCGACGGCGCCGCCCGCGCCCCACCTTCCGGTCACACCCTGAACTGCGCGAAGTGGTGGCTCACGTGCTTGTGCATCAGCGCGCCCCAGTCGCCGTACGACATCCGCCCGAACGCCGGGCGGATCTCGCCCGAGGCCATGCGGTGCGTGTCGTTGAGGTGCGCCAGCATCTGCGCGGCGTTCATCTTCCCCCACCGCGGCCGGTGGTCCGGCGTCAGCCGGCCGAAACGCTCCAGCAGCTCCCGGCGCGCGGCGTCATCCCACATCGTGGCCATGCAGGTTCCGTGACCTCAGGTTGATGATGCGGAGGAGCGACCGCGTCAGCCGGTCGCGCGGAACAGCGTCAGCGCCTCGCGCCGCTCTCCGGCGTCGAGCCCCGTGATCCAGAACGTCGCCGCGAAGATCACGACCACGGCGGCCAGGGTCAACGCCGGGGCGCGGCCGTTCGCGGCGAGCACGAGCCCTCCCGCCAGCAGGCCCGGCGGAAGCGCGGGCGCCAGCGCGCCGCGCACGTACGGGCCGAGCCCGATCTTGAGCTCCCGGCACGCGGCCCGCGGCGCCACCCAGGCGTTGGTGAGGAGCCCCGAGACCGCCGTACCTAACGCCACGCCCAGCACGCCCAGTGGACGCACCAGCGCCAGGGAGAGCGCGAGATTGAGCGCGGCTTCGATCGCGCCGCCGATGGCGGGCGCGCGGTGCCGTCCCATCCCCGCGAGGACCAGCGCCGCGGTGTGGATCGGACTCGCGGTGAGGAACATGAAGGCGAACACGGCGAGGAGCCGCCCCTCGACCGCGAAGCCGGGCCCCACCCAGCGCGCCACCAGCCACCGGCCGGAGCCGGCCAGCACGATGGCCGCGAGCACGCTTCCGGTGAACGCGTACTTGGTGGACCGCACGAAGGCGTGTCGTAGCGCTTCGTCGTCGGCGCGCGCGCTCCACCGGGCCACGAACGGGAGCAGCACGTCGATGCCGCTCCACAGCACCGCCAGCATAACGGCCCAGAGCTGGAACACCACGGCGTACGCCGCCACGTCGGCGACGCCCCGGAACACACCGATCACGATGTTGTCGGTGCCCATCACGACCAGCGCCGCCAGTTGCATGAGGAAGTAGTAGGCGGTCGGTTGCGCGGTGGCGCGCATGGTGTCGAGCCGGGCGTTTTGCAGCGAGAGGTGGATCTCGGGATGCCGGTGCCGCACCAGCACGTACAGCGTGACCGAGGAGACCAGCGTCGCCGCGAGCAGGCCGAGAAGCAGGTCGGTCAGCGCGCCCCCGGACCAGAGCACCGCCGCGGCCACCGCCAGGTTGAGCGCGGTCCGCGCCGCGTTGGCGAGGTTGGCGAGGTGCACCTCCGCAAGGCCCGTGAGCAGCGACTGGAAGAGCCCGGCGGCGAGGCCGATGGCCCAGCCGCCAAGGACCAGGCGCCAGGCGGGGGTGATCAGGCCGCGGAGCGCGTCGGGCACGGCGAGCCAGCGCGCCAGCAGCGGCGCCAGGCCGGAGCCTAACGTCATGCCGAGGATGCCGACCAGCAGGAAGGCGGCCAGGTACGTCGAGACGAGCGCGTTCAGCGCCTCGGCTTCGCCGCGGGCGGCGAGGTCGGCGACGTACCGCGGCACGGCGAGCGTGCTTCCGAAGGTGAGCAGCGCGAAGTAGCCCGCCACCGCCGTCAGGGCGGCGTAGAGCCCGTACGTCTCGCTCCCCAGGTGGTGCAGCAGCAGCGGCACCATGAGGAGCTGCACCACCCACGTCACGACGAGATTGAGGTAGCCCCCCCGGATCCCCTTGCGGATCGCGGGTTCGGCGGGGGCCGGAGCCGGGGACGTCATGCCGGGGCGAAGTGCTCGCGCACCACGCCGGCGATCAGGTCCACCTCGTCCGGGCGGAGCTCGTTGAAGATGGGAAGGCAGAGGATGCGGGCGTACAGCTCCTCGGTCCGGGGCAGCACCCCCCGCGCGAATTCCCGGTAGGCGCGCATGGTGTGGGCGGGGCGGAAGTAGCGCTTGGTCTGGATCTGGGCGCCGGTGAGGCGCCGCTCGAGGCCGTCGCGGTCCTTCGCGCAGACGATGGCGAAGTCCTTGAAGGTCGAGATGTCGCGCGGGTCGACCCGCTGGAAGCCGACCTCCGGGATGCCGCTCAGGCGGTCGCGATACGCGGACACCAGCGCCTGCCGCTTCGCCACCGCCGCTCCGGCGGTCTCGACGGTGAGGGCGCCTAACGCCGCGTTCAGCTCCGAGATCTTCCCGTTCACGCCCACCACGTGGGACTCGTAGTCGGCCTGGAAGCCGTAGGCCCGCAGGTACTCGATCCGCGTGACCAGGTCGTCGCGCGCCGCCGCGACCATCCCGCCCTCCGCGGACGTGACGAGCTTGGTCCCGCTGAAGCTGAACACCTCGAGGTCGCCCAGCGTGCCCGCGGCTCGGCCCCGGTACCGGCTCCCGAAGGCGTGCGCCGCGTCGTAGACCACCGGCCGCGTCCCCGCCGCGGCGCGAATGGCGTCGGCGTCGCAGGGGTTCCCGAACACGTGCGTGCCCACCACCACCGCCGTCTTCGGGCCCGTGAGCCGCGCCACCTCGGCGGGGTCGAGGGTGAAGGTCGCGGCGTCGATGTCCGCGAAGACGGGCGT
>JBGPHD010000228.1:0-3045 GCA_041484135.1 Gemmatimonadota bacterium | reverse complement strand
TCGTGGTCGGTGACGCCATGCTCGACATCTACCTCATCGGCGACGTGGAGCGCATCTCCCCGGAGGCGCCGGTCCCGGTGGTGACGGTGCACGAGCGGCGTTATGCCCTGGGCGGCGCGTCGAACGTCGCGGCCAACGTGGCGGCGATCGGGGCGGAGGTGACGCTGGTGGCCGCGATCGGCGACGACCGCCGCGGCGAGCAGCTCCGGACCGAGCTGGCGGCCTCGGGGATACGGGACGACGGGATCGTGGTGGTGCCGGCGCGGCCCACCACCTCCAAGACGCGGCTGGTGGCGCGGAGCCAGCAGCTGGTCCGGTTCGACGAGGAGGAGGACGCACTCCTGGAAGGCGAGGCGCTCGAGGAGATCAAGCGCCGGCTGGCCACCGCGCTCACCACCGCGGACGCGATCCTGCTGGAGGACTACAACAAGGGCACGCTCGCGCCGCCCGTCATCGAGGCGGCACTCGCCGGGGCGCGCACCCGCGGCATCCCCTCGGTGGTGGACCCCAAGTACAAGCACTTCTTCAACTACAAGGGCGCCACGGTCTTCAAGCCCAACCGGCGGGAGCTGGAGGCGGCGTTAGGCGCGGCGGTGGACCTCGAGCACGCCGACGCCCTGCCGACGGTCATGGCGCAGCTCGAGGTGGAGAACCTGCTCCTCACGCTGGGCCCGCACGGGATGGCGCTGCTGGCGAGGGACGGCGCGATCTCCCGCTTCCCGACCCACGCGCGCGAGGTGTACGACGTTTCGGGCGCCGGCGACACCGTGACCGCCTGGGTCGGCACGGCGCTGGCGTCCGGCGCGACGATCCGCGAGGCGACCGAGATCGCCAACTACGCCGCCGGCATCGAGGTCGGCAAGGCGGGCGTCGCCGTCGTCACGCGCGAAGAGGTCCTGGAGCTCTACGAGCGCCGCTTCGACGAGGTGGGGATGTTCCGGCGGGGGGGCGTCCTGTAGCGGCGTTCCTCGTCCCCCTCGGCGAGCAGTTCCGCGCGCTGCTGGCGTTCGCCGCGCGCCGGGGCGCGCGCGACGTCGGCTGGTCGCTCGGCGGCACCGTGCTCCAGGCCGCGCTGGGCGTCGGGACCACCATCCTCCTGGCGCGCACCTTGGGACCCTCCGGCTTTGGTGCCGTCGCCGTCGCCCTCGCCATCGTCTTCACCGTCGCCGGCCTGTCCGACCTCGGCTTCTCCGTGGCCTTCGTCAGGCTCGGCAGCCCCATGGTGATGAGCGGCGGGGACATCCGCCACCTCCACACCACTTTCCTCTTCATGCGCGCCGTGGTGGCCATCGCCCTCGCGGTGGTCGTCACCGCGTCCGGCTCGTGGCTCCTCCCGTCGCTCCGCATGCCCGCGGGGATGCCGTGGCTCGCGGCCGCGGCGGCGCTGGCGGGCGTCACCATGGCCGCCGGGAACCACTATGTCTCGGTCCTCCAGGTGCTCCGCGGCCAGCGCACCCTCGCGCTCAGCCGCTCGGGACTCGCGGCGCTCCGCCTCACCGCCTACGCCACCCTCGCCGGACTGGGCCTGCTCTCGCTGCGGGCGGCCGTGGCGGTCGCGCTCCTCGCCGTGCCCGCCGAAGCGCTCGTGGTCTCCTGGTTCGCCCACCGGAACTCGGCCCTCTTCCCGCCGGTCTTCCGGATGCCGCCCAGGGCGTGGCTCACGTTCTCGGTGTGGATGGCCGTGCCCGCCGTGACGTACGCGCTGGTCGGCCAGAGCGACACGCTGCTGCTATCGGGTCTCACCGGACCCGCGGAGACCGGGATCTGGAACGCGGCGGCGCGGGTCTCCGGCGTCCTGCTCCTCGCCTCGGGGGCGGCGTGGTCGGTGGCGCTCCCCTACGCGAGCGCCATCATCGAGCAGCAGCAACTGATGCGGTATCTCCGGCTGGTGCGGAACGGCGCCATCGCGCTCGCCGCGGGCACGGCCGTGGCTGTGGTCCTCTCGCCGTGGGCCGTGGGGCTGCTGTATGGCGCGCGCTACGCCGGTGCGGGCAGCGTGCTGCGCGTCCTCTTCGCCGCCAATGCCCTGGGCTCGGTGAACATCCTGCTCCTCCCGGTGGCGCTGCGGCTCGGCCACGAGCGGCTGGTCGCGGTGGTCGGGGTGGTCGAGTTCTCGGTGAACCTGGCGGGCGACCTGCTGCTGATCCCGCCCTACGGCGCCCTCGGCAGCGCGATCGCCACCCTGGCGATGCACGTGGCCGGCGCCATCGTGCTCGGCGCGGTCATCGCGCACGACCTCCGCCGCCGTGGCGCCGATCCTCTTCCCGCGCATATTGGGTGAAGGCATGACTGCGACCGGCTTCGACCAGGATGTGGGGGTGATCGGCGGGTGCGGCCATGTCGGCCTCCCGCTGGCGCTGACCTTCGCCGACAAGGGGCAGCGCGTCGTCATCTACGACATCGACGAGCGGGCGCTGGCGCACGTCCGGGGCGGCACCATGCCGTTCGACGAGGATGGCGCCCCGGCGATGCTGCAGCGGGTGCTCGCCGCCGGGCGCCTCACCTGCACCGCCGATCCCGCCGCGCTGGCCGCGTGCCGCGCGCTCATCCTCATCATCGGCACGCCGGTGGACGAGCACCTGAACCCGGCGCTCGACGCCATCCCGAAAGCGCTCGACCTCTGCCGGCCCTCGCTGCGTGACGGCCAGCTCCTGGTGCTGCGCAGCACGGTCTTCCCGGGAACGAGCGCGCGGGTGCAGCGGTGGGTCGAGGAGCGCGGGCTCGACATCGACGTGTCGTTCTGCCCGGAGCGGGTCGCGCAGGGCTACAGCCTGCGCGAGTTCGGGGAGCTGCCGCAAATCGTGAGCGCCTTCGAGCCCCGAGGCCTCGCGGCGGCGCGCGCCCTCTTCGGCCTGCTCACCGCCGATCTCGTCGAGATGGCGCCGATGGAGGCGGAGGTCGCCAAGCTCTTCACCAACGCGTGGCGCTACGTGCAGTTCGCCACCGCGAACCAGTTCTTCATGATGGCGCAGAGCCACGGCCTCGACTTCTACCGCATCCTCGAGGGGAGCCGCTTCAAGTACCCGCGCCTTGCGGGGATGCCCG
>JBGPHD010000227.1:0-3060 GCA_041484135.1 Gemmatimonadota bacterium | reverse complement strand
GCGGGTGCGGGTGGACCCGCGCAGCGGCGCCTACCTCGAGCGGGCGAAGTAGCGCGCTGACTTCAGGCCGCCGTTCCCGGCTCACGGATCACCGGGCCGGTGGAGTTCAGGAGTCGGGGCTGAGGCGATCCAGGTAGGCCAGCTCGTCACGCGCCAGGCCGGCGGGCCCCGACGCCGCGAGCTTGGCCATGATCCTCTCGTATTCCTCGCGGTTCACCGGATGCAGGGTCTCGGGACGGATGCGCGTCCAGCGCGCGGTCCGCTCGGCCGTCAGGCGCCCGGACACCGCCGCGGCCGCGGCCTTGAACTGGGCCGCGGGGGACCGCAGCTCCACCCACTTGAGATAGAGATACCCGCCCACGAAGCCGCCGAGATGGGCGAAGTGCGCGATCCCCGGCTGGAGCCTGCCCGACGCGCCCATCAGCGACATCACCGTCATGAACACGATGAGCCACCGCGCCTCGACGCCGAACACCCCGTAGAGATAGACCTTCGTCCGCGGCCAGTAGCGGGCGTAGCCCAGCATCACGCCGAAGATCGCGCCCGACGCGCCGACGATCGGGGCGAAGGGCGTGAGCAGCGACAGCAGCGCGCCACCCAGGCCGCTCACCACGTACAGGGTGATGAAGCGCCGGCTGCCCAGGCGCACCTCGAGCTGCGGCCCGAAGAAGTAGAGCGCCAGCATGTTGAAGAACAGGTGCGTGAAGCCGGCGTGGAGGAACATGTAGGTGAAGGCGCGCCAAGGCTGGGTGAGGAGGAGCGCCGGCACGAGGACGAACAGGTCCAGCAGGCCGGGCGCCACCATGCCGATGAGCAGCACCATCATGTTGGCCATGATGAGCCGGCCGACCCAGGGCGTCATGCTACCGACGCTAGTGGGGAGGCACGGCCAGCGCTACTCCGCGCGTCAACGCGAAACGGCCGGCCGGGCGCCCGCTCCGGGTCTCCCGGTCACTGCCGCGCGCCGCGGAGCGCCGCGCGGTCCACACCCTCGGGCCACCCCTGCGGGAAGCGCGCGTACGGCCTCAATGCCTGCACCGAGGCCTCGCGGATGGTGCGGTACTGCGACGACTCCAGGGAGATCCCGGCGAGCCCGCCCACGATCAGCCAGGCCAGCGTCGTCCCTCCCAGGATCCCTCCGCAATTATCCGCCACCGTGGAGCACGCGCCCGCGAGCGCGCCGCCGGAAGCCAGTCCGCCCACCAGTCCCCAGGTCAGCATCGTCCCCATCCCGCTCTTGTGCCGCCTCACGCGGACACCCGAGACGTCGCGCAGCGCCAAGCCCACGAGCGTACTGTCGGCGAGGAGCCAGAGGCTGTCCGCGGAGACGGTGATCAACTCACCGGCCGGCCGCGCTCCCTGCCGTGGCGAGAACGTGATGACCTCGAGCCTCGCGCCGGCGGTGCGCGAGACTGTCGGCACCGTGAGGTCCTGGCGCGCCAGCTGCGCCTCGGCCACGGAGGCGGCCGCCGGGAAGAGCGCGAGCACCATCAGCCAGCCTCCGCGCATGATCACCTCCCGAAGCGGCTCGCCCAGAAGAGCCGCTCCATGACGGGTTCCACCAGCTTGAAGGCCGGCGCGAGGCGGCGCAGCGCGACGGCCGGCTCGAAGAGCACCTCGGCCAGCAGGGCGGGGTCCTCCTCGCGCAGCCAGGCGCCGCGCATCCACTCGTAGTAGTAGCCCTGCGTGTCCAGGAAGAGCTCGGTGTTCGCGCCGGAACGCGGCGCCGCGAACGTGATCCGGTAGGCGTCCCCCGGATAGGTCACGAGGTAGCGGGTGGGATCGAGCAGCGCGGCGAGAGCGGCGGTGTCGGCCCTGCCGGCGCGCATCACGCCGACCGGGTCCAGCGTATCTGGCGTGACCGGATCGCCGAGGCGCGCCAGCGCCACCCAGTTGGTCCGCCAGCTCCCCTGCGCGAGCGTCAGGCGGACGCGCACCGGGCCGCCGCCTTCGGGCGCGGCGCCGATGGGGACCACCTGCACGTCGGTCGCGATCGGGCCCATCTCGTCGAATCGTCCCGCGTCGCGCCAGGCGCCGCCGTCCCGCACGGCGACATCGATGCCGCCCAGCACGGTGAACGCGATTCGGACGCCGGCGACCAGGCGCGGATCGCCGCGCTCGAGGGCCGCCGTGTACTCTCCCGCGCGCCGGCCCATCCAGGCCAGCGTCTGGTAGAAGAGGTAGGTGGAGACGTAGGTGTGCCGCGCGCCGACGACGAGGCCTAACGGGCCGGTCCCGGCGGGCGCCGCGAATTCCAGCTCGACGGTCTCGCGGGCCGCGAGGTCGGTGGAGTCAGTGAGGGAGCGACGTTCCAGGGCGTCGAAGGCGCGCACCTCGGCGAGACAGTCGCCGTCGTTGGCGGTGCAGCGGTCCGGCGGCGCGATGGCGGTGGCGGGATAGAAGCGGCCGTCGGCCGCGGCCAGCACGCGCCCGCCCCCGGGTCGAGGCACGGCCAGGATGCGGACGTGGCGCACCGCGTGGGTCTCGAGCGCTTCGTTGCGCATGGTGAGCGCGAACGGGTCGCCGCTCACGCGGGCGCGGAACAGCGCGTCCACGTCGCGCGCCTCGAGTACCCGGGCGATGCTGGCCGAGAATCCCTCGGCCTCGGGCACCGAGTCGCCGTCGGCGTAGAAGGTCGGGCATGAGCCGAAGCACGACTTGGGGTCCGACACGCACGCGATCGTGATGACGCTCATGAGCGCGGTCCACGTCACCATGATCGGGAGCCCCGCGGGGTGGATCGAAGACCGCATCTCGGTCTCCAGCAGCGCGACCGAGTCGAGCGGGATGACGAAGAGTCCGCCGCGCACGCGCCGGCGGTTGAGGTCGAAGAGCACGCCCGTCCCGGTGAGCGCGGTGGCGGTCTGGGCGATGCCCGTCCGTGCCAGCACCACCATCTCCCCCGAGAGCAGGTGCACCTTGAGGGACGATTGGAGCGACTGGTACGCGGGCGGCGCGGCCGGCGTCGCGACCTGGGGTGTCCAGACCGTCTTGGCGCAGCCGCAGAGGAGCGCGGCGGCGAGGATCAGGGGCCTGAGTCGGCGATACGGCATGGCGCGG
>JBGPHD010000226.1:0-3086 GCA_041484135.1 Gemmatimonadota bacterium | reverse complement strand
TCTCCCAGGAGAAGCGCACGGTGGCGGCCCCGCGGCCGCGCCGCACCGTGGCGTACGCCGTCGGGGTCCAGTGCTCCTCCTCGATCGGGAGGACCGCGTCGCTCGGCACGGCATCAGCCGGAGGGCGCATGCCGCCCAGGGTGGGCGAGGCGGGGCCGCGCCAAGGGACGGGCAGGAGTCGCACGCCTTGGTCGGTGGCCGGCGCGTCGAGGCGCCACCGCCTGCCTAACGACGCCTGACGCCAGCGCGCGGGGATCACCGCCGTGACGGGCCCTGAGGCGGCCAGCGCACGCAGCTTGCCGCGGTTCTCGGGCTCGACGTAAGTGTGCGACACCACGACGACGGGCCTCAGGCGAGGCTCCGGTAGGCCGCCAACGTCCGCTCGGCGACCATGTCCCAGGTGAGGCCGAGCACGGCCTCGCGCGCGGCACGGCCCATCGCGGCGCGGCGCGCGGGATCCTCGATGACCCGGTCCAGCGCGGCGGCGAACGCGGCGTCGTCCTCCGCGTCGGCGACGACCAGGCCGGAGACGCCGTCCTTGATCAGCTCGGAGGCGCCGGCGGCGGCGCTCGTCACGACCGGGAGCCCGGACGCCATCGCCTCCGCGATCACCATCCCGAACGGCTCGTAGCGCGTGGGAAAGACGAACGCATCCGCGTCAGCGAACCACCGCTCCACGCCGGGCGCGCGCGGCTCGAGCCGCACCCGGCCCGCGATGCCGAGGCGTTCGGCCAGCTTCTTGTACGGCGCCGTGGGGCCGTCGCCGACCGCGGTCAGCGTCGCGGTGCGAGTGGAGAGGCGCGCCAGCGCGCGGATGGCGGTGTCGAGCCCCTTGCGGGCATAGGCGCCCACGAACAGCAGCAGCGGACCCTCACGCGCCGGCCGCGCGCCTTCCCGCGGCGCGAACCGGACGGCATCCACCGCGTTGGGGATCACGGTGACCGGCGCGGTAAGCGGGCCGTAGTGGCGCCGGATCTCCTCGGCGGTGCGCGTGGAGACGGCGAGGACGGCGCGCAGCGCCGGATGCCGGTACGCGGCCCGCTCGTGCGCGACGGCCTGGCCCCCGACGAGGCGCTCGTACAGCGAGGCGGAGCGGTTCACCTCCCGCCACGCGGCGTGACAGAACTGGGCGGTGATGACGGAGGCGCCCGGGTAGGCGCCGCCGATGGTGTGCACGACGTCGTAGCGCACGCCCGCGAGCGCGCGCCGCGCGGCCCCCTGGAAGAGCGGCGCGGTGACGAGCAGCGGACGGTCGGGCACCCGCAATGTCAGGACCCGCACGCCGGATGGCAGGTCCCCCTCGGCGCGGATGGTGACGACGTCGAGGTCGCAGGCGCCGGCGAGGCGGCGCGCCAGCTCGAGCGCATAACGGTCCTGCCCCCCGGTGGGCCGGACGTGGTGCACGACCAAGGCGACCTTCATCGCGGCACGAGGGTCCGGTACAGCTCCTCGACCTTGACCGCCATGTCCACCGCGTCGAAGCGCTCACGGGCCGTGAACGCGCCCTCCGCTGCCATCGTCTGCCGTTGCTCCGGGTCGTCGCAGAGGGCGAGCAGGGCGGTGGCGAGGGCCTCGTGGTCCCCCGGCGGAGTGAGGATCGCGTCGGAGCCGGGGGTCACGATCTCGCGGACCGCGCCGCCATCGGCGGCCACCAGCGCCGTGCCGGCGGCCATCGCCTCGATCAGGCCCAGGCCGAACGGCTCAGGTGACGTGGAGGCGTGGATGGCGACGTCGAGCGCGGCCAGGCAGTCGGGGACGTCGTCGCGGAACCCGGTGAAGGTGACCTGCTCGTGGATGCCCAGCAGGGCCGCGAGCCGCGGCAGGGACGCCGCGTAGTCCGCCTCGAGCCCGAACAGCGCGTCGCCGATGACGAAGAGCCGCGCGTGGGGACGCGCGTGGCAGAGGCTCGCCGCCGCGCGGATCACGACGTCCTGCCCCTTCCACCGCTGCAGCCGCGCCGCGATGCCGACCGCGAATTCGTCCTCGGCGATCCCCAGCGCGGCGCGGCCGCGCGCGCGGCGCACCGCCCTCGGCTCCGAGAGGATGCGGGTCCCGGGATGGATGACCTCGATCCGGGCGCGCCACGGGTTGACGCCCCGCTGGCCCGCGGCCGTGTACGCGGAGTTCGCGATCACGGCGCGCGTCGGCACGAAGGACGCCCACGCTTCGATCATGCTCTTCCACGACGCACCGACGTGCTGGAACCACACCGACGGGCGCCGGGCCTTCCGCGCGGCGGCGCCGCCGTAGAGGTGGCCCCACGCCATCGCGCTGTGGACGAGGTCCACGTCCCCCGCCGTCACGAGGTCCGCGATGGTCCGCACGGCGCGGCGGCGCTGGAACAGGTTGCGGAGCGGCGGCCCGGGGACCGTGTACGTCGGGATGCCGAGCACGTCGCGACACCGGCCCACCAGCGGCCCATCGTGCAGGAAGCAGACCGACGGCTCGACCAGGTCGCGATCGTGCTGTTCGATGAGGTCCATCGTCACGCGCTCGGCGCCGCCCAGATGCGCGTGCGGGGAGACGTAGAGGACGCGGAGCGGCTTCACGCGTTCTCCGCGCGCCGCGCCACGGCCCAGAGGTTGAAGCCGAGGAGGGCCGCGAAGCCTAACGCCGCGGCGAGCCGCCGGCCGGGGCGCTTGGGATCGCTGAAGGCGTAGAACACGTCGGGCGCCGGGAAGGCGGAGGCCAGCGCGGCGCGGAGGGAGCCCTGGCTGTGGATGTTGCTGTGGCCGGCTTCCTCGAGCTCCGACGCATAGGTGAGGAGCGGCGCCACGGTCTCGCCGGAGAGGCGCTGGAGGAACCGCTTCACGTGCTGGCCGAAGGCGAGGAAGGCCCGGGTAGGTGCGGTATGGACGATGAAGCGGCCGCCGGGCTTGAGCGCGCGCCGCACCTCGCCCACCGCGGCGCGGAGGTCGGGGTCGGGGAGGTGCTCGACGATGTCGGTGGCGAGGGCGGCGTCGATCGTGCCGCCGCGGAGCGGCAGGGCCTCGGCGCGCGCGCAGACCAGCGCGTAGGGCGTCCCGAGGCGCTTCGCGGTCTCCCGGGCCATCGCGAGCGCGTCACGGCTGAAGTCCACGCCGACC
>JBGPHD010000225.1:0-3259 GCA_041484135.1 Gemmatimonadota bacterium | reverse complement strand
CTCCTCAAGCGGGGGTGCTCCATCGGCGCGGGCGCGGTGCTCGTCGCGCCGCGCACGATCGGCTCGTACGCGACGGTGGGCGCGGGCGCGGTGGTCACCCGGGACGTGCCGCCGCACACCATGGTCGTCGGCGTGCCGGCGCGCGTCGTGGGTCACATGTGCGTGTGCGGCCTGGCGCTGGGGGCCGGGGACAGCGTGACGTGCTCGTGCGGCCGGGCGTACCGGCGCACCGGCGACCCCGCTCGCCCCGTCGAGCTCGAGGCAGGGACGTAGTGCCTTCCGAAGTCCGTATCGGGATCGTCGGCGCCGGGTACTGGGGACCGAATCTCATCCGCAACTTCCTCGCGCTCGAGGGCGTGGTGGTGGCCGGCATCGCCGACCGGCGGCCCGGGCGCCTCCAGTTCGTGCGCGAGAAGTTCGGCGCGGTCCCCACGGTGGCCGAAGGGGAGCTGCTGCTGCACGACCCGTCGATCGACGCCATCGCCCTCGCCACGCCCGTCTCGACGCACGCCGAGCTCGCGATCGACGCCATCCGCCACGGCAAGCACGTCTTCATCGAGAAGCCGATGGCGCGCTCGGTGGCCGAGTGTGACGCGATCCTGAAAGCGGCGCTCAGCCACGACCGGCGGGTCGCGGTCGGTCATATCTTCGTGCATCATCCCGCCGTGGTGGCCATGCGCGAGCACTTGGCCGAAGGGCGCATCGGGCGGCCGTGCTACTACGAGTCGGCGCGCGTCAACCTCGGGCCGCCGGAGTCCGAGGTGAGCGTGCTCTGGGATCTCCTGGTGCACGACCTCTCGATCCTGCTGGACCTCACCGGCGGCAAAGCGCGCACCGTGGCGGCATTCGGCCGGAACTTCATCCACCCGAGACTGGTGGACGCCGCGTTCGTCAACGTGACGCTCGAGGACGGGACGATGTCGCAGCACCACGTGAGCTGGCTCTCGCCCGAGAAGGTGCGCCGGTTCTTCGTGGCCGGGACGAAGGGCTCGCTGAACTTCGATGACGCGCTCCCGTCGGACAAACTCCGCTTCGTGGACCAGGGAGTGGACAGCCGCCTGACGAACAAGGCGGAAGACGCCAAGGAGCTCTACTACCGTCCCGGCGAAGTACGGCAGCTGGAGTACCGGGCGCTCGAGCCGCTGGCGGAGGAATGCGCGGACTTCATCGCCGCGGTCCGCGGCGGGACGCGGCCGCGCAGCGACGGGGAGATGGGCCGCGCCGTGGTGGCCGTGCTCGAGGCGGCGGAGCGCTCGCTCGCCGGCGGCTCGGCGACGGTCGCGGTGGGCCTCTGATGATGGCGGCCGCCGACCCCCGGAGCCCCGCGCCGGCCAAGGAGATGCCGAGTCGGCGCATCTGGGTGGACCTCGCCAACTCGCCGCAAGTGCTCTTCTTCCGGCCGCTCATCGCGCGGTGGCAGGACTGGGGCCACGAGGTGCTGGTGACCGCGCGCCCGTTCGCCCAGACCTGCGAGCTCTGCGAGCAGCTCGCCCTAACGTACGAGATCGTTGGGCATCAGGGAAAGCGGAACCTCCTGGGGCTGGGTGTCGGCATCGCCGACCGCGCGGCGAGGCTGGTGTCCTGGGCCAGAGGGCGGGGCTTCGACGTCGCCGTGAGCCACAACTCGTACGCGCAGCTCGTGGCGGCGCGCCTGCTCGGCCTGCCGGCGGTCACCACGATGGACTACGAGCACCAGCCCGCGAACCACCTGGCCTTCCGGCTCGCCCGGAGGGTGCTGGTGCCCGAAGCCTTCCCCCGCGACGCCCTGCGCCGGTTCGGCGCGCTCAAGAAGACCCGGACCTACGCGGGTCTCAAGGAAGAAGTGTATCTGGCCGACTTCCGGCCCGATCCCGACTACCGCCGCGCGCACGGCCTGAGGAGCGACGCGACCCTGGCCGTGGTGCGGCCCGCGGGCGACTCGGCCCTCTACCACAACTTCAGCAATCCGCTGATCGACCTGCTGCTCCGCCACCTGACCGCGCAGGACGGCGTCGAGACCGTGTTCCTCCCCCGGACGCCGCAGCAGGGGGAGGCGGCGCGTGCGCTGGTGGGCGACCGCGTGGTCATTCCGGCGGTCGCCCTCGATGGCCCCGGCCTCGCGGTCGCGGCGGACGCGGTGTTCAGCGGCGGCGGGACGATGACGCGCGAGGCGGCGGTGCTCGGTACGCCGTCCTACAGCCTCTTCGCGGGCCGGGGCAGCGCCGTGGACGACTCCCTGGTGCGGTCCGGCCGCCTCACGATGCTCCGTACCGGGCAGGACGTGTCGTCCCTGGTGCTGGCGAAGAAGCAGCGGCGCGACCTCCCCGCCGCGAGGCCGGAACTCGTTGACGCGGTCGCGACCGCCCTGATCGACATCGCGCTGCCGGTGGGCGCTCCCCTGCCGGCGAGGGCGTAAGCGCGCCATGTGCGGCATCTGCGGCACCGCCGGCCACGGCGACCAGGACGCGGTCGAGCGGATGGTGGCCGCCATCGTGCACCGCGGTCCCGATGACATGGGCGTGTTCGTCGGGCCCGGCGTCACGCTCGGCAACACCCGCCTCAAGATCATCGACCTCAGCGCGGCCGGGCACATGCCGATGGCCACGCCGGACGGCCGGTTTGTCCTCACGTACAACGGTGAGATCTACAACTACCAGGAACTGCGCGCGGAACTCGAAACGCGGGGCGTGCGATTCCAGTCGCGGACGGACACCGAGGTCCTGCTGCACCTCGTGGCGCAGGACGGCGTGGCGTGTCTCAAGCGGCTGAACGGCATCTTCGCGTTCGCCCTGTGGGATCGCGATCAGCGCCGGCTCCTGGTGGCGCGCGATCGGTTCGGGGTGAAGCCGCTCTACTACGCGCTGGTGCCCGGCGGGCTCGTCTTCGGCTCGGAAGTGAAGTGCCTTCTCGCCGGCGGCGCCGTCACCGCCTCGATCTCCGTGGGCCAGATCCCCTACTTCCTCACCCATCTCTGGGTGCCGGGCCCCGAGACGATGTTCGAGGGCGTGCGGAAGCTCCCGCCCGGGCACTATCTCTCGTGGCACGAGGGCGCGTGCGAGGAGGCCGCCTTCTGGGAGCTGCGGTTCGATCCAGAGACGCGCGGGTCGCAGACCGAGCGGGCGGACGAGCTGCGCGCAGTGCTCAAAGGCGCGGTGCGGAGACAACTCGTCAGCGACCGGCCGGTGGGTGTGCTCCTGAGCGGCGGCGTGGACTCGTCGGCACTCCTCGCGATGGCCACTGAGGAAGCGGGGAGGGCGTTCCACGCCTACACCATCGGCTT
>JBGPHD010000224.1:0-3331 GCA_041484135.1 Gemmatimonadota bacterium | reverse complement strand
GCCGCGTCGAGCATCTCGCGCCAGCCGGCGGCGCCGGCGGGGTCCACGCGCTCCAGCGCCGAGAGGAGGCGCGCCGCGTGGCCCAGCGACGCGCCCGCCGCCCGGTCGTCCCCGTCGAGGCACTGCGCCAGGTCCTCCGCCGTGCGTCCCAGCTCCTCGGCGTGAGAGAGCCGGCGCGACTCGGTGTCGAGCGATTCCAGCTCGCCAGGCTTCGGAGCGGCGCGCGTGATCTCGTCGGCCACGTGCGAGAGGTAGTCCGCCCGCTTGCGCGCCTCCGCCTGGCGGCTCTCCAGGTCCCGTCGCTGTGCGATGAGTCGTTCGCGCGCGTCGAACGCGTCCGCCACCGCCGCGGACTGGGTGCAGGCATCGCCGAAGGCGTCGAGGATGTCGCGCTGGGCGTCCGCGTGGAGGAGCGATTGGGTCTCGTGCTGGCCGTGCAGATCCACCAGGAGCCGTCCAAGCTCGGCGAGCACGCCGACCGTGACGGGGCTGCCGTTCACCCAGGCGCGGCTGCGGCCGGCGGCCTGGACCTCGCGCTTCAACACCACCCGCCCGCCGTCCGCCTCGATGCCGCGGGCTTCCAGCGCACGCAGGATGGCGTCGTGGCCGTCGAGATCGAACGCCCCCTCGACCACCGCGCGCTCGGTGCCCTCGCGCACCAAGTCGCCCGCGGCCCTTTCGCCCAGGAGGAGCGCGAGCGCGTCCACGAGCATGGACTTCCCGGCACCGGTCTCGCCGGTCAGGACGTTGAGGCCGGGGCCGAGCTCGAGGCGCGCGTCCGCGATCACCGCCAGGTCGCGCACGCGGAGCTCGGCGAGCATCAGATGTTCCGGTCGGTGAGGTCGCCCCACGCCAGCTTCTGGCGCAGGCGGCCGAAGAACGACTCGTCGCCCACCCGCGCGAGGAGCACCGGCTGGGTGGCGCGGACCACCGTGACCTCCTGGCGCGGGGCGAGGTGCGCCGCGGCCTGGCCGTCGATGGAGACGAGCAACTCGTCGGGCGCGGGCACGGGATCGAGCACCCGGATCGCGATGGTCGCCGAGGCGGGCACGACGAGGGGCCGGACGGCGAGGGTGTGCGGACAGATGGGCGTGGCTACCAGCGCGTCCACGCCGGGCGTCACGATGGGTCCGCCGGCCGAGAGCGAGTAGGCGGTCGAGCCGGTGGGCGTGGAGATGATGATGCCGTCCGCGGAGTACGTGCCGACCTGGTCGCCGTCCACGAAGAGCGCGATGCGGATGACGCGCGCCACGCCGCCCTTGTGCACCACGACGTCGTTGACGGCGAGCGCCTCGGGCGCGTTGTCGCCGACCCGCGCCGTGAGCGCGAGCCTGGGTTCGATGGTGTACTGGCCCTTCACCAGGCGGCCTAACGCTTCGACGGCGTGGGCCGGGCCCGCGCTGGCGAGGAAGCCGACGTGTCCCAGGTTGATGCCGACCACCGGGATCCCGCGGTGGCAGGCGAGGCGGGCCCCGCGGAGCAGCGTGCCGTCGCCGCCGAGACAGACCACGACGTCCAGCGGCTCCTGGCCGTCGAACAGCGAGGCGGAGTGGCCCGGGATCAGGTCCGCGATCTGCGGCTCGAGCATCAGCCGGGCGCCGAGCCTCGGCGCTTCGGCCGACAGTTTCGCGAGGAGATCGACCAGCGGCCGGTAGCGCCGATTCCCGACGATCCCGACGTTCATGAGGAGATGGCGGCTTCCTCGGCGTGCAGGGCGCGGACCCGGGCGGCGATCCCTTCGGCCGTGAGGCCGACCGCTTCCAGCTGGCGGGCGCGCGGGGCGTGCTCGTAGATGCGATCGGGGGCGCCGAGCGCCACCACCCGCACGTCCGGCGCGATCGTCTGCACCGTCTCGGCGAGGTAGGCGCCGAACCCGTTGACCACCGTGCCGTCCTCGACGGTCACCAGACAGCGGTGCCCCTGGACCAGCGCCTCGAGCATCGCGCGGTCGAGCGGCTTGAGGAAGCGGCAGTTGACGACCGAGACGTCGAGCCCTTCTGTGGCCAGCGCCTCCGCGGCCTTCATCGCCGGCGCGCACATCACGCCCACGGCGAGGATGGCGCATTGCTTGCCCTGCCGCAGCATCTCCCACGTGCCGTAGGGGACCGGGGCCACCTCCGCGGCGGGCGGCGCCTCCGTCGGGGCCTTGTCGCGCGGATAGCGGATGCAGAAGGGGCCGTTAGGCCGCTGGAGCGCGCACCGCAGCAGGCCGATCAGCTCCGCCCCGTCGCGGGGCGCGGTCACCGTCATCCCCGGCACCGGGAGCATGTAGGCGATGTCGTAGAGCCCCATGTGCGTCTGGCCGTCGTCCCCCACCATGCCCGCGCGGTCCATGCAGAAGATGACCGGGAGGCTCTGGATGGCGACGTCGTGGATGATGCTGTCGTAGCCGCGCTGGAGGAACGTGGAGTAGATGGCCACGATCGGGCGAATCCCCTGCGTCGCGAGGCCGGCCGCGAAGGTCACGGCGTGCCCCTCCGCGATGCCGACGTCGAAGAACCGGGCCGGCCACTTCTTCTGGAAGATGTTGGTCCCGGTCCCCGACGGCATGGCGGCGGTGATCGCGACGAGGTCAGGATACTCGGCGGCCAGCTGGGTGATCGCTTCGCCGAAGATCTTGGTCCATTGCGGCGGGCCGGCCTGGACCGGCTTCAGCTTGCCGGTCTCGGGATCGTACGGCGCGCGGGCGTGGAACTTCTCGAGGTCGGGCTCCGGCATCGGGAAGCCCTTCCCCTTCTCGGTGATGACGTGGATCACCCGCGGGCCCTTGAGCGTCTTCACCAGCTCGAAGGTCTGGAGCATGACCTCCATGTTGTGCCCGTCGATGGGACCGAAGTAGCGGAAGCCGAGCTCCTCGAAGAGCATGCCCGGCGACCACATGTTCTTGATGCTCTCTTCGATCTTCTTGCTGAAGTCCACCACGCCCGGGCCGAGGATGCGCGAGGAGGCCTCGATGACGTGCTTCACTTTGTCGCGGAGCCGGTTGGTCACGGGCGACGCGATGATCGAGCCGAGATACTTGTTGATGGCCCCGACGTTCGGCGCGATGGACATGCCGTTGTCGTTCAGCACCACGATGATGTCGCGGTTGCTGTGGCCGGCGTTGTTCATGCCCTCGTAGGGCATGCCGCAGGTGAGCGCGCCGTCACCGATCACGGCGACGACGTGGTACTGCTCGCCCTTGAGGTCGCGGGCGGCCGCCATCCCGAACGCCGCCGACACCGAGGTGCCGGCGTGCCCCGCCCCGAACACGTCGTGCTCGCTCTCGCTCCGGCGCAGGAAACCGTTGAGGCCGTCCTCCTGCCGCAACGTCGGGAGCCGGGGGTTACGG
>JBGPHD010000223.1:0-3451 GCA_041484135.1 Gemmatimonadota bacterium | reverse complement strand
CCGTCACTCGCCGCGATCCTCGAGATGGGCCCGTCACGATCGCGGGCGAGGATGCCGACGCAGAGCACGAGGAACGCCAGCACGGTGTGCAGCGCCATCTGGGTCGATGGGCCGGTCCCAAGGTCCGCGGAGGCGCTGAACGCGTAGCCGAGCGGGGCGACGAGCGCGATGAACGCCACGGCGACGGTGCAGACCTCGGCGAGCCCCCGGGTTCGCGCCGTGCCGGCACGCGGGCGGAGGAGCGGGACCCCGAGGAGCACGAAGTTCACCGCCGTGTTCATTGCCAGGCGGCCGGGGTAAGGGGCTCGCGCCGTCGCAAGATCGCGGACGAGGAGCTGATCGATGCCCAGGTCCCGGCCAGTCGCGTATTCGGCGATGTTCAGCAGACCGACCGCGACGACCGCGAGCGCACACGCGCCGCCGACGCGCGCGCTCCACCCGGATGGCGTGCCCGACGACAGCCAGAGCGACACGCCGGCCAGGATGAACGCGACGGCCGTGTTCGCCTTCATCGCCACGAGACCCGGGAGTCCGGACTTCAAGCCCTCGATACCGAACAGCCAGCCCGCGAGCACCAACGCGCCGATGGCGGAGGCCGCGGCCCCCGCCACGCGGGGGACGCGCACATATCGCGCGGGGATCAGGTCGCTATCGCCGGTCACCGTCGTGCCAGGCCTCTCGTTATGCCTGCCCGGAGAATAGGTGAGAGCGCCGGACTTCGGCAATCGCCGGAGGATGAGGGATGGGGATGGCGCCGGACGGGTTTGCGCCGCGCCGCGCGCCGTGCCAGCTTGAAGCGTGCGCCAACGACAAGTGAGCCTCGCGCGTACAGTTACGATGCCAACGCGACCCCTCGCCCCGTGCCTCGTGGCCGCCCTGGCGGCCCTCGCCGCCTGCAGCCGCCAGCCGCCGCCGGCCCGGAACGCCAAGGTGGCCGTCACGGTCGCCGCCGCCATGGAACGCCCGGTGCCCTACGACATCACGGCCATCGGCGCGATCACGCCCCTCCAGTCGGTGGCGGTGCGCTCGCAGGTCACCGGCACGCTGGTGCGCGTCGGCTTCCGCGAGGGCGACGACGTGCACGCCGGCCAGCTCCTCTTCGAGCTCGACCCGCGTCCCTTCCAGGCGGCGCTCGACCAGGCGCTGGCGACGCTGGCGCGCGACGCCGCCCAGGCGACCAACGCGCACCGCCAGGTGACCCGCTACCAGGAGCTGGCGCAGAGCGACCTCGCCTCGCGGGAGCAGATCGACCAGCTGCGCGCCAACGCCGACGCGCTCGACGCGTCGCTCACCGCGGACTCGGCGACGGTCGAGACGGCGCGGCTCAACCTCGACTACACCGGGATTCGGGCGCGGATCAGCGGGCGCACCGGCGGCCTCTCCATGCACGAGGGCAACCTGGTCCGCACCACCGACCAGAACCCGCTCGTCGTCATCAACCAGATCCGGCCCGTCGCCGTCACGTTCGCCGTGCCGGAACGGTATCTCGAGGACATCCGCCGCTACAGCGCGCGCCGTACCCTCGACGTGGAAGTGCGGCGCCAGGATTCCGCCGGCTCTCCCACGACCGGCGTGTTGAGCTTCGTGGACAACCGGGTGGACACCACCACCGGCACCATCCAGCTCCGGGCCACCTTCCCCAACCAGGACAGCCGGCTCTGGCCGGGCCAGTTCGTGATGGTGCGGCTGGTGCTCAACGTGGTCCCCGCGGCCCTGACCGTGCCCGCCGCGGCGGTGATGACGAGCCAGCGCGGCACCTACGTGTTCGTGCTCCAGCCTGACCAGACGGTGCGGATGCAGAGCATCGCGGTGGGCCGGACGCTGAACGACTTCGCGGTGGTGGATAGCGGACTGCGCGTCGGGGACATGGTGGTGACCGACGGCCAGCTGCGTCTGACGCCGAACGCCGCGGTCGAAGTGAAGGGCGGTGGACGGAACGGGAGCAACCGTCCCGCCACGGCCGCGGGCGCCACGGGCGCGGCGCCATGAGCATCTCGGCGCTGTTCATCAAGCGGCCCGTCATGACGACCCTGGTCATGGCGGGCATCCTGATCTTCGGCATCATGGGCTACCGCAACCTGCCGGTGAGCGACCTGCCGACCGTGGACTTCCCCACCATCTCGGTGAGTGCGAACCTGCCCGGCGCGAGCCCCGAGACGATGGCCTCCGCGGTGGCGACGCCCCTGGAGAAACAGCTCTCCACGATCGCCGGCGTGGACCAGATGGTGTCGAGCAGCTCCCAGGGCAGCACCAACATCACCCTGACCTTCGCCCTCAACCGGAACATCGACGCCGCGGCGCAGGACGTGCAGACCGCGCTGGCCCGGACCTCGCGCTCCTTCCCGCGCGACATGCTGCCGCCCTCGTACCAGAAACAGAACCCCGCCGACTCGCCGATCCTCTTCCTGGCGCTGCGCTCGACCACGCTTCCCCTCGTCACCCTGAACGAGTACGCCGAGGGGTTCCTCGCCCAGCGCCTCTCGATGATCTCGGGGGTCGCGCAGGTCAACGTCATGGGGAGCCAGAAGTACGCGGTGCGGATCCGGCTCGATCCCCAGGCGCTCGCGTCGCGGGGCGTGGGCATCGACGAGGTAGCGGCGGCCGTGGGGAGCGCCAACGTGAGCATGCCGAACGGCGTGCTGTGGGGCCAGCACCGGGTCTTCACCGTCCTCGCCAACGGCCAGCTCGCCACCGCGCAGGAGTTCCGGCCCATCATCGTGGCGTACCGGAACGGATCGCCGGTCAGGCTCGAGGACCTGGGCCAGGTCGTGGACAGCGTGCAGAACGACAAGTCGGCGAGCTGGTTCAGCGGCACCCGCGCCATCGTGCTCACCATCCAGCGGCAGCCCGGGACCAACACCGTCGAAGTGGCCGACGCCGTGCACCGGGTGATGGCCGAGCTGGCCCCGCAGCTCCCGCCGGGCGTGGACGTCAGGACCCTCTACGACCGCTCTGAGTCCATCCGCGCGTCGGTGGGCGACGTGAAGGTGACAATGCTGGTGACGCTGGCGCTGGTCGTGATGGTGATCTTCCTCTTCCTGCGCAACGTCTCGGCCACGGCGATCCCGAGCCTCTCCCTGCCGCTCTCCGTGGTGGGGACCTTCGGGGTGATGTACCTGCTCGGCTACAGCATCGACAACCTCTCCCTGATGGCCCTCACGCTCTCGGTGGGCTTCGTCGTGGATGACGCCATCGTGATGCTGGAGAACATCGTCCGGCACATGGAGATGGGCCGCAGCCGGATGGAGGCGGCGCTGGAAGGAGCTAAGGAGATCGGCTTCACGATCGTGTCGATGACGGTGTCGCTCACCGCGGTCTTCATCCCGGTGCTGTTCATGGGCGGGCTGATCGGGCGGCTGTTTCACGAGTTCGCGGTCACGATCTCCGCCGCCATCCTCATCTCCGGGTTCGGCACGCTCACGCTGACGCCGATGCTGGCGAGCCGCTTCCT
>JBGPHD010000222.1:0-3515 GCA_041484135.1 Gemmatimonadota bacterium | reverse complement strand
CGGATCTCGCCCACCAGCACCACGTCGGGGTCCTGCCGCAGGATCGAGCGCAGCGCGCTCGCGAACGTGAGGCCCGCCTTCTCGTGCACCTGCACCTGCACGATCCCCTGGATCCGGTACTCCACCGGGTCCTCGACCGTCACGATGTTCGTCTTCCCGGTCTGGATGCCGCGGATGGCGGAGTACAGCGTGGTGGTCTTCCCCGAGCCGGTCGGGCCCGTCACCAGGATCACGCCCTCGTGGTGCGTGAGCAGGGCCTTGAACGCCGACAACTCGTCCGGGTGCAAGCCGAGCGATTCCAGGGAAAGGACCGTGCTCCGCGAGTCCAGGACGCGGATCACGACCTTCTCGCCCAGCGAGGCCGGCAGCGTCGAGACGCGCAGGTCCACCGGCACCCCGTTCACCGCCACGCGGGCCCGTCCGTCCTGGGGCCTGAGCCGGTCCGCGATGTCCAGGTTGGAGATGATCTTGATGCGCGAGATGAGCGGGAAGCCCGCCGCGCGCGGGATCTTCATGACCTGTCGCAGCACGCCGTCGATCCGGTAGCGGACCGCGAAGCCGCCCTCCTCTGGCTCGATGTGGATGTCGCTCGCCCGGGAGAGGATGCCCTCGGAGAGGATCAAGTCCACCAGGCGCACGACCGGCCGCTGCGACGCCTCCTCGGCGCTGATCTGCAGCTCGTCGGCCGGGACCTCGTCCTCGAGCTGCTGGACGTCGGTCCCCTCCATGCCCTCGAGGAGCTTCTCCATCACGTTCTCCGGACGGAACAGCTCGTCGGTGAACGCGGCGATGCGGGACGGGGCGGCGAGGAGCATGCGCACCTCGCGGCCGGTGGCGAACGCGAGCGCCTTTTCCGCATCGAGGTCGAACGGGTGCGACGTCGCCACTTCGAGGAACGAGTCCGTCACCCGGAGGGGCGCGATGCGATAGCGCCGCGCGACCGCCTCGGGGATCACTTCCTTGACGCGGATGTCCGGCTTGGAGAGATCACCGATCTTGAGGCGCGTCCGGGCCGACAGCGCGGCAAGGATCTGGTCGTCGGTGGCGTGCTTGTTCTGGGTGATGAGGTCCCACAGCGTGGCGTTGGGCCCCGCGGAGGCGCGCAGCGTGTCCACCACCTCGGCGGAGAGCATCGCCTTGATGGTCGCGACCAGCCACTCGTCCGCGAAGACCCGCTCAGCCATGTGACCCCTTCACCACGCCGGGAACGCCGGGGACAGCGACCGATCGCGAACCTGGAAGATACCGCCCCGCCACGCCGAGCGTAACACGAACAGCCGGCGCAACGTACGCCGCCTCACAGGATGTCCCAGAAGTCCCGGCTCACGTCGAGCGCCCCGGCCACGCGGCGGCTCCTCACCCCGTAGCCGATGTCCAGTCGCAGCATGTTGTGGAACCAGCCGAGTCCAAGTCCAAGCGAGGGCTCCACTCCGCGCGAGGGCGCACCTGCCGCGGGGACCCTCCCGTCCGTCCAGCCCAGCGCCACGAACGGGGCCACCGTCATCGTGGGGCCCGTCCCCGCGAAGGAGCCGAGGTGGATCTCGGGGATCGGGACGGGGATCTGCCACTCGGCGGCCGTCCAGAGCACGTTGCGGCCCCCGAGCGCGCGAAACGGCTCACCGAGGAGGGTGCCGCGGCCACCGAGCACGAAGGCGCGATGCCGCGGGAGATCGCGGCTCGCCGCGCCGCCGCTGGCGCGCACCAGCAGCCACCCCCCGCCCGCCGGCACCTGCCACCGCATCTCCCCGTAGGCGCGGAGGTAGTCTCCCGGCCCCGTACCGCCTTCGACCTCCACTCGCCCCGACAGCTCGCGGGTCGTGGCGAACGAATGCGACTGCCGCCGGAGTCCCAGCCGCACCACCACCCACTCGCCTTCTGTCACGCCGGGGTTGGGCCGGAACGTCCCGCGCGACCAGGATGCCGTCGCCGCGAGCGAGTCGATACGTTCATAACCGATCGCGAGCCGCATCGCCGTGCGGCCCGTCACCGCCCGCGTCACGCTCGCCTCCGCGCCGGCGGCGAGGTAGTAGTCCCCGTAGTCGGCGCCGGCCTCCTGGGCGAGGAGGGAGTTCATCGCGCGCGAGATCACGGGCATCTCCCCGACGTCCCGCACCTCGCGCGCGGCGCCGAGCCGCCAGACCCAGGGACCACGACGCGACGAGACCGCCGCGGACCCGGTGAAGAGGGTGGTCGAGGTCGCGGCACCCACGCGTACCCGGAGCTCGGTGGCTTCGTCGGCGGCCCGGAGCGCGCCGCCGAGCCCGACCGCGAGACCCTCGACGCGATTCACGTGGACGAAATCGGAGATGGCCGAGCCGGCGAGCTGGGTCCGTCTGAGCCCGCTCAGCGCGTGTCCCATCGCGATGGCGGTGGCCTCCGCCCGCACCGCGGCGAAGTCCTGGAGCCGGGCCGGCTGGGCGATGTCGCGGATCTCGGCGCCGAGGGAATCGCGCCATGGGAACGCGGCGCGCACGTTCTCCGGCGCCGCGACGATCTCGGGCCCCGCGCGGAACAGCGAATCGGCAAGCCCCTGGTTGAAGCGGTAGCCGTCGATCTCCCAGCGTCCGCGGATGATGCCGCGCGCGGGGAAGTCGAGCCACATGGCGCGGCGCCGGATCTCGATCTCCTGCCGGAGCGGCAGCCAGAACCGCCCGCCCCACAGGCTGTTCTCGATGGCCACCGAGATGTCCTCGAGCTGGGTGTCGAGGTACGCGGCGCGCGTGAAGTTGAAGGTCATCTTCACCAGGTCGCCGAGCGCGACGTCGATGAAGAGGGACCCGACGATGCGGGGCGCCCGGAAGTCGCGCGGGCGCACCCGGAGCTCGTACACACGGATCACGCGGTCGAGGAGGCGGATCTCGAGAGAGTCCACCAGCGCGAACTCGTACAGCTCGGGCCCGTTGGCCGCGAGCGGATGGGGGACGTCGCGGACCTCGTCCCCCTCGCCCAGCCGGATCCGGTCGGCGAAGTTGTTGAGGACGATGCCGAGATGGTCGCGGTGGTAGTTGATGTCGGTGGGGAGGTCGCGGCGGTCCCGCCATCCGATGATGCGTTGCTTGCTCCGGTTCGGCGCCTGCCAGTACACTTCCAGTTCCAGCTGGTCGGCCTTGATGAGCCGCGGCGGCTCCGAGAGCCCCTCCCCGATCTGCCCGAGGAAGAAGACGAAGCCGTGCGCGCGGGAGCTGAAGTCGGTGAGCCCCGTGTCGGCGAGCGACGCCGCGCGCCTCGCGATGGCCCGCGCCACCACGGAGCGCGCCTCGGGACTGTCCCAGTTCTGGGCCAGGATCGCATGACGGGTGAGGACGGCGAACCAGGCCAGGGCGAGGAAGGACCGCGCGAGATGACGCTGCATCTACCAATATCGCCGTCCCGCGAGACGGCAATCAAGCCGCGGTGACCCTGCCGCGCGAGCGGTGGGTGGCGCGGGCGGCCACGGGCGGCATCGTGCCCGTGATCCGCGAGTGCATCCTCGACGCCGACCAGCCGGTCGCGGTCCTGGCCAAGATCGCGCGGGG
>JBGPHD010000221.1:0-3573 GCA_041484135.1 Gemmatimonadota bacterium | reverse complement strand
GTGACCGTCGTCGGCGTGGTCGCCGACATGCGCCACGTCGACCTCGACGGCCAGCCGACCGATGACATCTTCATCCCGCTGCGGCAGATGCACCACGACGGCGTGAGCATCGTGACCAATAACCAGTTCTGGACCATCCGGCTCGCGACCGACCCCTCGCGGTTCAACGCGACCTTCCTGCGGCTATTGCGGGAGGTGGACCGCGACGCCGCCACCTCGGGGCTGGGAACCCTGCGCGACTATGTGGATGCGGTGCTCGCTCCCCGGCGCTTCAGCGTCGCCCTGCTCGTGGCCTTCGCCGCCCTGGCACTGGTCCTGGCGACGGTGGGGGTGTACGGCGTCATGGCCTACAGTGTCGAGCTCAGGCGCCGAGAGATCGCCTTGCGGCTGGCCCTCGGCGAGTCGCCTCGGGGAGCTGTCGGCCTCGTGCTGCGCGGCGCGCTCCGCGTCGTGACGCTGGGCGTCGTCCTGGGCGCCGGCCTGGCGCTCGCCTTTGGCCGAGCCATGGAGGGGTTGTGGTTCGGCGTCGCCCCCGGCGACCCGCGGGTCCTCGGTGCCGTTGCGGCGCTGCTCGCCATCACGACGATCCTCGCCAGCTGGATGCCCGCGCGGCGGGCCGCGCGCATCGACCCCATCGTGGCGCTGGCCGGAGAATAGGAGGCCCTGTGCAGATCGATGACGCGCGCATGCTCCTCGACTACAACGGGTGGGCCAATCACCGGCTGCTCAGTGTCGCGTGCCAGCTCCCGCCCGAGGAGTTCGTCCGGGATCTCCGCTCCAGTTTCGGCTCGATCAAGGGCACGCTCGTCCACATACTCGATTCCGAGGCTGTCTGGCTCCTGTGGTGGCAAGGCAAGCCACGCCCTCCACAGTTGCAGCCCGGTGACTTCGTTGACGCGTCGGCCCTGGCCGCGGCATTTCCCGTGCTCGAGGGTGAGCAGAGGGCCTTCTTCGGCGGCCTCACGGACGATGCGCTGCGATCGCGATGCCAGGTCAATGACCGTCACTACGTCCTGGCGCATCTGATCCAGCACATGATGAGCCATTCCAACTATCACCGCGGGCAGGTCGCGTCACTGCTCCGGCAGCTGGGCCATGCGCCGCCGAACACCGGATTCCGCACCGGGTTCCTGGATGAGCGGGGCTTGTACGGGACTTCTTGACGACGGGTTGGAACCGGAGACTGTATCATGCAACAGCGTTGGCTGGTAATCGTTGCCTCGGTGCTTCCCACGCTCCTCTTCGCTCAAACCGAACGGGGTCCGTACGCACGCATCGCGATCCTGCGTCCCCATGACGGGCACACCGTCGATTTCGAAGCCGGGTACGTCAGGCATCTCGCGTGGCACCAGCAGGCCGGGGACACCTGGGTCTGGTATGGTTGGAACGTCACGTTCGGTGAACGACAGCGGTGGTTCGTCTACGCGTCGTTCGGGCACTCGGCTGCCAGTCTCGACAGCCCGGTGGCTCCGGCGGAGGACGAGCGGGACAACATTCTGAACGTCGTGCCACACGGCGAGTTCATGGGGAACGCACTCTACGAGTACCTGCCGGGGCTCTCGCGCGGAACGGGTGAGCCGCAACCGACCGCTCGGCTCGAGTTCACGACCGTGGACCTCGTGCCCGGGGCGGCAGGCGCTTTCGAGGCGGCCCTCAGCGCGGGCCAGTCAACACTGCAGGGTGAGACACTCTGGTATCGGATGGTGGCGGGTGGAGCTGCTCCGCGCTATGTCCGACTGCGTCCGCGGCCCAGCCTGTCGGCGGTGCTGGATGGAAGGAGTGAACAGGCGCTCCCTGACGGGGTCAGCTCCTTGATCGCGAGAACGACCGTCGAGCTCTTGACGCTGCGACCGACGATGAGTCTGGGCCTCAGGTCGCGCGAGTGACGGAGGCGGTGAGCGCGGTGCAGTGGAAGGCGTCCTCACGAGCCGTTGCGCCGCGTCGAGGATGTACCACGGAAACTAGAGAAACGGGCTGGCGCGCGCGAGATTGGCGGTGATGCGCACCGCCCTCGTCACGAGACTCGCGCTCGCCGTGCCCACGGTGCTGCTGGTGCTGACCCTCACGTTCGTCGGCCTGCACCTCGCGCCCGGCGACCCGGTGCGCCTGTACCTCGGCCCCACCGCTGACGCGGCGGCGGAGACCGCGGCCCGGAGCGCGTTCGGCCTCGACCGCCCGCTGGCGGTGCAATACGCCCGGTGGCTTGGCCACTTCGTAACGGGCGACTGGGGGACCAGCATCGCCCAGCGCCGTCCCGTGACGCGCGTGCTCGGCGACGCGCTGGCCCCGACGCTGCTCCTCACCGGCCTCTCGCTCCTGCTGAGCTACCTCATCGGCCTCGCGATCGGGGCGTTGCAGGCGGCCCGCCGGCGCTCGCGTCTCGATGCCGCGCTCACCGCGGTGACGACCGGGCTCTTCGCCCTCCCGACCTACGTGCTGGCCCTTGGCTTGGTCTTGCTCTTCGCCTACGGCGCCGTGCTCTGGGGCTGGCCCGCCTTCCTCCGCTTCCCCGCGATCGGCGCCGAGAGCGTCGGCGCGGAGTTCCTCTCCCCGGCCGCGCGTCTCGCCGACCGCCTGCGCCACCTGGTGCTGCCGGTCGTCACGCTCGCGATCGTCGGGGCGGCGGGCGCCGCGCGGTTCGTGCGCGCGTCCATGGTGGACGCGCTGCGCCAGCCGTTCGCGCGGACCGGCCGGGCCAAGGGGCTCGCCGAGCGCCGGGTGGTGCTGCGGCACGCGCTGCCGAACGCGCTCGCGCCGCTGATCGTGCTGGTGGGGCTGCAGCTCCCCGCCCTCTTCTCCGGGGTGGTGTTCGTCGAGACGATCTTCGCGTGGCCCGGCATGGGACGCATCACCGTGCAGGCCGTGCTGGCGCGCGACTACCCGGTGGTGATGGCGGCGACCGCGGTCTTCGCGGTGCTGGTGGTGGCGGGGAACCTCCTCGCCGACGGCGCGGCGTCCCTGGCGGACCCGCGGGCGCGGGGCGGCCCGTGACGGCGGGCGGGAGCCGCGTCACCGCCGCGCTCCGGCGCGACCGCCGCGCCCTGGCCGCCGGCCTCACGATCGCGGCGATCGCCGTGGCGGCGCTGCTGGGCCCGCTGGTCCTCGGCGTGCCCGGCATCGAGATGAGAGAGGTGGTCGCGCGGCGCTTCCTCGCGCCGCTCGCCCGGACCGGGGACGGCGCGTTCCATCTGCTCGGCACCGACCGGTTCGGGCGCGATCTCCTCGCCCGGCTGCTGCTGGGGGCGCGGGTCTCGCTGGCGGTGGGGATCCTCGCCGCCCTCACGTCGCTCGGCCTGGGCGTGCTCCTGGGCGCGGTGGCGGGCTACGCCGGCGGCGCCGCCGACCGCGCGATCACCGCGGTGACCGACGCGGCGCTCGCCATCCCGCGCGTGCCCTTCCTGCTCCTCCTGGTGGTGCTCTTCCAGCCGGGCGTGGGCATCACCGTCGTGGCGTTAGGCCTGACCGGATGGATGTCGGTGGCCGGCCTGGTGCGGGTGGAGGTGCTGTCGGTGCGCGCCCGGGCCTTGGTGGAGGCGGCCCGCGCGCTCGGCGCGCCGCCGGGCCGCGTGCTGG
>JBGPHD010000220.1:0-3593 GCA_041484135.1 Gemmatimonadota bacterium | reverse complement strand
GTCTTTCTCCTCCTCCTCGTCGTCCTCACCCTGGCCGTCTCCATCTACACGGTGGGGTGGCTCAAGCAGGCGGTGGCGGTCGGCAACATGAAGCCTGAGTTGCTGCGGTCCTACTTCGCCCTCGTGCATGCCTTCGTCGCGACGATGGTCGTGACGGTCCTCGCCGACAACCTGGGAGTCCTCTGGATCGCGATGGAAGGGACGACGATCACCTCCGCCGTCCTCATCGGCTACCACGGCCATCACCACGGCCTGGAGGCGGCGTGGAAGTACATCATCGTGACGACGATCGGCATCTCCTTCGGCCTCTTTGGCACGGTGCTCGTCTATGCCGCCGCCGCCGTCCACGTCGGCGCGGGCGCGGGCGCGGGCGCGATGAGCTGGTCCGCGATCATGAAGGTCGCTCCCACGCTCGACCCGGGTATCGTTCGGATCGGCTTCATCTTCGTGATGGTCGGCTACGGCACCAAGGCGGGCCTCGCGCCCATGCACCTCTGGTTGCCGGACGCCCACAGCCAGGCGCCCACGCCGGTCTCGGCGCTGCTCTCGGGCGTGCTCATCAAGTGCGCGCTGCTGGGGATCATCCGGTTCCAGACGATCGCGGCCGCCGCGTGCGGCCCGGCATTCCCGGCCAAGGTGCTGCTGGTCTTCGGCCTCACGTCGATCGTCGTGGCCACGCCGTTCATCCTGACCCAGCACGACCTCAAGCGCCTCCTCGGCTACCACAGCGTCGAGCACGTCGGGATCATCGCGCTCGGGCTGGGTTTCGGCGGTCCCGTCGGCACCTATGGCGCCTTGCTGCACGTGGTGAACCACGGCGTCACCAAGGCTCTCGCGTTCTTCGCCTCCGGCACGGCCATCGCCCGCTACGGCACCCGCGACATGCGGGTCATCCGGGGCCTGCTCAGGGTGGCGCCGGCAGGTGCGACGCTCCTCCTGCTCGCGGCGCTGTCGCTCGCCGGCCTGCCGCCGTTCTCGATCTTCGTGAGCGAGCTCATGGTGCTGCGCGCCGGCATCGGCCCCGGCCACTGGCTGGCGGTCGCCATCTTCCTCGCGATGGTGGTCATCATCTTCGCCGGCCTCCTCCACCACGTCGGCGCGATGGTCTTCGGCAGGCCGACGGCGGAGGCGGGCCGGGAGCCCGAGGCCTCGTCTCCACTGCTCGGGATGTTGCTGCTCGCGGGGATCATGATCCTGCTCGGTCTCACCATTCCCGGGACCTTCGACGGGCTCCTCCGGCGCGCCACGGCGGTCATCGGTGGCTGACCAGGGCCTGATGGTCGAGCTGCGAGCCGGCGCGGGCGGCTCCGTCGAGGCGGAGGCCGGCCCGCGCCCCTCGGACCTCACGGTGCGTCTTGGTCGCCCCGGCGATCTTCCGGCGGCGGCCGCGGTGCTCACGGGCCCGCACGCGATGAGCCTGGCCACGGTCGTGGCGACCGACGAGACCGCGGCGCCGGACCGCGATCTCAAGGTGCGCTATGTGTTCGAGCCCACGACGCCCGGCACTCCGGATCGCTTCCTAACGCTGCTCGTCTCCGTGGACGCGGCGCGCCCGGAGGTGCCATCCCTGACCACGACGGTCCCGGCCGCGAACTGGCACGAGCGCGAGATGCAGGATCTCTTCGGGATCGTCCCCGTCGGGCACCCCGATCCCCGCCCGCTGGTGGTGCACGACGGGTGGCCGGCCGGCGTCTTCCCGCTCCGCAAAGTGTTCGACGGATCGCAACGGGTGCCGGTCCAGGCCGCGGCCGAATTCCCGCACGTCGTCGCCGAGGGCGAGGGGGTCTTCGAGATCCCGGTCGGTCCGATCCACGCCGGCATCATCGAGCCGGGCCACTTCCGCTTCACGTCGGTGGGCGAGACGGTGCTGAATCTCGACGCGCGCCTGTTCTACACGCATCGCGGGCTGGAGAAGCGGATGGAGGGGCTCCTGCCGGTGGACGCGTTCTACGTCGCGGAGCGCATCTGCGGGGTCTGCTCGGTCGCGCACGGCCTGGGCTATTCCGAGGCGCTGGAGCAGATCGCCGGCTTGGGCGTCCCGCCGCGGGCCCGACTCCTCCGGAGTATCGCGCTCGAGCTGGAACGGCTCTACAACCATGTCGGCGACATCGGCAACATCTGCGCCGGCGCCGCCTTCCACTACGGCACCGCCACCGGGGCGCGCTTGAAGGAGCGCCTCCAGCAGCTGAACGAGCGGCTCGCCGGCAATCGCTTCCTGCGGGGCCTGGTCATCCCGGGCGGCGTGCGGCTCGATCTTCCGGAGGACCTGCTCACGGTGGTCGCCGCCACACTGCAGGAGACGCTCGCCGGGCTCGACAGCCTGATGGAACGCATCGAGGCCAACCCGTCGGTCGTCGATCGACTGGACGACACCGGCGTCCTCGAGCGGCAGGCCGCGCTGGACCTCGCCGTCGCCGGCGTAGCGGCCCGGGCGAGCGGCGTGGACCGCGACGCGCGGCGCGAGCATCCTCAGGGCGCGTTCGCGCTTCCCGATGCGCCCGGCCTCAACGTCATGACCCTTCCGGACGGCGACGTGATGGCCCGTATGAACGTGCGCGCCATGGAGGCAAGTGAGTCGATCCGGCTGGTCGGCGAGTTGGTCCGGCGGCTCGAACCGGGGACGTTAGGCGTCGCCCTCGCGGACCCGCTGCCGGCCGGGATCGGGATCGCGGCCATCGAGTCGCCACGAGGCGAGGCGGTCCACTGGCTTCGCACCGATGCCGGCGGGCGCGTGGAGCGATACCACCTGCGGTCGCCGAGCTACCACAACTGGCCCGCCGTGGCGTTGGCCGGTCAGACGGCGATCGTCCCGGACTTCCCGCTCGTCAACAAGAGCTTCGAGCTCTGCTACTCGTGCACGGACCGCTGACATGCTGCGCATCCTGCTGAACGCGCTACGCACCGGGGTGGTCACGACCCGCTACCCGGCCGAGCCTAACGTGCCTCCGGACCGCTTCCGAGGATCGCCCGTGCTGCGCCCCGGCAGCGTCCTGCCGCCTCCCTCCGTGTGCCCGACGGGTGCGCTCTCGGAGCGTTTCGACGCCGGCCACCGCCAGGTCGCGCTCGACCTCGCGCGGTGCGTCTTCTGCGGTCGCTGCGCCGAGGACCCGTGGGCCGGTGCGATCACCATGGGACGAGACTTCGAGCTTGCGGCGCGCACGCGCGACGACCTCAGGATCGAGGTCGTGGCCGACGAGCCCGCCGTCCCGTCGACCGGACCGACCTCCGACCCGGCCGCCGAGGCCGCCCACGCCTCCGCCGAGATTCACCGGGTGCTCGGCCGGTCGCTGCACCTGCGCCACCTCGACGCGGGTTCCTGCAACGCCTGCGACTGGGAGCTCGCCGCCCTCTTGAACCCGGTGTACGACGTGCGTCGCCTCGGCATCGACTTTGTCGCCTCCCCGCGCCACGCGGATGGGGTGGTGGTCACCGGGTAGGTCACGCGCAACCTGGAGACCGCCGTACGCCGCACCGTCGACGCCATCCCCGAGCCGCGCGTCGTGATCGCCGTGGGAGCCTGTGCCGCCTCCGGGGGCATCGTCGGGGAGGGTTACGCCAGCGCCGGCGGCGTCGATCGGGTCCTCCCGGTCGAC
>JBGPHD010000219.1:0-3652 GCA_041484135.1 Gemmatimonadota bacterium | reverse complement strand
GACTTGACCTCGAGCGACGGCTTCAGATTCGACAGCGCCTGCTTGAAGACGTTCACGCCCGGCTGTCCGGTGCGCTGCTCGATCAGATCCATCGCTTGATAGAACAGCCGCTCGCTCAGCGACTTCTTGCCCCGCTCCATCAAGTTGTTCAGGAACTTGGACACAGTCTGGCTGTCGTAGCGCGGGTCCGCGGGAACCGGACGCCGGACGGCCTTCTTGCGCCGGCTCACTGCGCCGCCGCCTTGGGCCGCTTGGCGCCGTACTTCGAGCGCGACTGCTTGCGCTCGTTCACCCCGGCGGCGTCCAGCGTGCCCCGGATGATGTGGTACCGCACGCCCGGCAGGTCCTTCACGCGTCCCCCCCGGATCAGCACGATGCTGTGCTCCTGGAGGTTGTGGCCTTCACCGGGGATGTACGCCGTCACCTCGAACCCGTTCGTCAGGCGGACGCGCGCCACTTTCCGGAGCGCCGAGTTCGGCTTCTTGGGCGTGGTGGTGTACACCCGCGTGCAGACGCCCCGCTTCTGCGGATTGCCGCGCAGCGCCGGCGCCTTCTCCTTGCGTTCCACGTCGCGCCGGCCCATCCGGACCAGCTGATTGATCGTCGGCATATCCCTCACAGCCACAGCGCAAGAATAAACTGGCGGCCCACTTCGGCCGCAGACTCCAAAGATAGAGGGGGCCTCTGGATTGGGTCAAGGGAGCCACTTACCTTCAGCGCCCTATGACCGCCCGGCGCCCGACGCCCCCTCCCCCGGCCCACGCCCCGTTCGCCCCGTCGGGGGACGATATCCGCGCCCTCGGCGCAGCCGTCACCGAGTGGATCGCCGGTCATTTCGAGGCGCTCGGCGACCTGCCGGTGGTGCCCGACACCACGCCCGACGCGAGCTTCCGCCGCTTCGCCGGCCCGCTCCCCGAGGAAGGCCTCCCTTGGCCCGAGGTGCTCGCCCGCTTCGAGCGCGACGTGGTGCCGCTCTCTTTCCACCTGCCGAGCCCGCGCTACTTCGGGCTGATGAACCCCACGCCGCTTCCCATCGCGGTCTTCGCGGAGGCGCTGGCGGCCGCGCTCAACCAGAACCTCGGCGCCTGGCACCACGGCCCGTCGGCCACCGCGGTCGAGAGCACGGTGATCCGCTGGCTCTGCGCCCTCGCGGGGCTCCCTCACGAGAGCTTCGGCAGCCTGACGAACGGCGGCTCGCTGGCGAACACGACGGGTCTCAAGATCGCGCTGGCGGCCAAGGTGCCCGAGAGCACCCGCGGGGGCCTCTGGGACCTCGCCGAGCGCCCGGTGCTCTACGCCTCCGCCGAGGCGCACTTCTCCATCGAGAAGAGCGCGAACATCCTGGGCCTCGGCGGGCGGGAGGGTGTGCGGAAGGTCCCGGTGGACGCGCACTCCCGGTTGGACGTCGTGGCGCTGCGCCGCATGATCGCGCTCGATCTGGGTTCGGGGCTGCGGCCCTTCTGCGTCGTGGGGATCGCCGGCGTCACGAGCAACGGCGTCATCGACCCGCTCGAGGCCATCGCGGACGTGGCGCGCGAGTTCGACCTCTGGTACCACGTCGACGCGGCGTACGCCGCGGGCGGCCTGATGAGCGACGCGTTGCGGCCACGGTTCGTTGGGATCGAGCGCGCCGACTCGGTGACGATGGACCCGCACAAGTGGTTCTACATGCCGTACCCCTGCGGGGCGATCCTCACCCGCGACCCCGAGGCGGGGCTCAAGGCCTTCACCGCCGAGGACGTCTACATCCCGGACACGGGCCGCTCCATCGAGTTCCGTCATCACGGGCTGGCGGGCTCGCGCCCCTTCTCGGCACTCAAGCTCTGGATGGCGATGCAGCTGGTGGGCCGCCGCGCCTACGGCCGGATGGCCGAGGAGCAGGTGGAGTTGACCGAGCGCTTCGTGGCGGAGTTGACCGGTGACGGCGCCTGGGAGGCTGTGACGCCGGTGGACACGGCGATCGCGGCGGTGCGCTACGTGGGCACGGGCGCGGACCGGCGGCCCGAAGCGATCGACGCCTTGCAGGACCTGATCGTCCAGCACGTCCTCGCGTCGCGGCGGCATTGGGTCTCGGCCACGACGACCGTGGGGAAGCGGGCCATCCGGGTGATGGTGATCAGCTATCTCACCCGGTGGGAGCACCTGGAGGAGTTGATCGCCGCGCTGCGCGCGGCGGCGGCGGAGGTGGCCTAACCATCCAGCGCGGCCGCCAGCTCCGGCACCGGGACGCCCGGCGTCAGCGGTTCCTGCGGCGGCGGCGGCGGCTCGAAGCCCTCGGGCGGCGTCACGTCGATCTCCGAGTACCGGTAGATGCCGGTGCCGGCGGGGATCAGGTGCCCGATGATGATGTTCTCCTTGAGGCCGAGGAGGTCGTCCCGGGCCCCGCGGATGGCGGCGTCGGTGAGCACCCGGGTCGTCTCCTGGAAGCTCGCGGCGCTGATGAACGACTGCGTCGTGAGGCTCGCCTTGGTGATGCCCAGGAGCAGCGGCTCCGCCGACGCGGGCGCCTGGCCCTTGCGGGTCACCCGCAGGTTCTCGTCGCGGAAGACGTTCTTGTCCGCGTGCTCGCCTTCCAGGAACTCGGTGTCGCCCGGATCCATGACCCGGACCTTCTGGAGCATCTGCTTCACGATCACGCCGATGTGCTTGTCGTTGATCTTCACGCCCTGGAGGCGGTAGACCTCCTGGACCTCGTTCAGCAGGTACTCCTGCACCGCGCGCGGCCCCTTGATCTGCAGGATGTCGTGCGGGTTCACGGGGCCCTCGGTCAGGCGGTCGCCCGCGCGCACCCGGTCGCCCTCGTGCACGCGCAAGTGCTTGCCGGCCGGCACCTCGTAGAGGAGCGGCTCGGCCACTTCGTCGGTGGACCAGGTGCCGTCCTTCAGCACCCGGACGTGGTGCACGAAGATCTCGCGCTTGCCGCGCTTGATGTCGCCGAACCGGACGACGCCGTCGATCTCGGAGATGGTGGCCGGGTCCTTGGGCCGCCGCGCCTCGAACAGCTCCGCCACGCGCGGCAGGCCGCCCGTGATGTCGCGGGTCTTGTACGCCTCGCGGCTGATCTTCGCCACGGTCTGGCCGGCGTACACGTCTTCGCCGTCGCCCACGGTGAGCTGGGCGCCCTCCGGCACCACGAAGTCGCGGACCTTCTTCTCCTTGCCGCCCTTCTCCTGCACGATCTCGACGTGCGGGTGCAGCTTCTTCTCGCGGTCCTCGACGATGACCCGCTGGCGCAGCCCGGTCAGTTCGTCCAGTTCTTCGCGGATCGTCTCGTCTTCGACGATGTCGCGGAACCGCACCGTACCCGACACGTCCGTGATGATGGGCGTGGTGTACGGGTCCCAGGTGAAGATCGGATCGCCCTTCTTGATCAGCTGCTTGTCCTTCACGCGCAGCATGGCGCCCAACGGCACCTGGAAGCGGGACCGCACCCGGCCGTCCTCGTCCTTGAGGACCAGTTCGCCGTCGTGCTTGGTGACGATCTCCTGGGTGCCGTCCTTGTCCGTCATGGTGACGTGCTGGAGCCGGTCGCCGTATTCCACCCGGCCGTCGAGCTTCGACTTCCGGTCGGTGACTTCCGCGATGCGGGCCGCGGTGCCGCCGATGTGGAAGGTCCGGAGCGTCAGCTGCGTGCCCGGCTCGCCGATCGACT
>JBGPHD010000218.1:0-3694 GCA_041484135.1 Gemmatimonadota bacterium | reverse complement strand
GCGCCGGGATGTGCGGCGTGCCGGAAAGGAAGCGGAACGGCCCCTCGGCGTACCGCATCGGCGGCGGGGCGAACGCCATCGGCTCGGCGTGCGCCATCCAGCCGGTGAGCCGCGGCGTCAGGCGCATGAGGTCGGGCCGGACGTAGAGCCAGCCGTTGCCCGGGCCACCGCAGAGCCACTTGAGGCAGCCGCCCACCGCGAAGTCCACGCCCAGCGCCGTGACGTCCACCGGCATCACACCGGCCGATTGCGAGCAGTCGAGCACCACGTGCGCGCCCACCCCGTGCGCCTTCGCCACGATGGCGGCGACGTCCTGCACGCGGCTGCTCTGGTAGAGGACGTGCGAGATGGGGACCAGCAAGGTCCGGTCGTCGATCGCTTCCGCCACCTCGTCCACGGGGACGGGCGTCACCCGCAGTCCCGGCTGCGACGTGTAGAAGTACTGGATGGACGGGAAGTTGCCGTCCTCGAAGACGATCCGGTCCCGGCCGCCGGCCGGGTCGAAGCAGGAGAGCACCACCGCTTCGGCCATGGTCACGTTCTGGTGCATCGTGACCGAGCCCGCCGGCGCACCGATCAGGGGCGCCACCATGTCGCCCACCGTCACGGGCATCTCCCACCAGCCCTCGTCCCAGGCGCGCACGCCGCGCGTGGCCCACATCCCGGCGTAGTCGGCCAGCCTCGCGGCCGCGCCGCGCGGCATCGCGCCCAGCGAGTTGGAGATGAGGTAGGTGGTCCGTTCGAGGATGGGGAATTCGCGGCGCCAGGCCGCGATATCGGTGGTCATGGCCCGGTAATTACCGGCGGGAGCGCGCCGGCGTCAACCGGCGCCCGGTTCTTCACCCCCCCTTCATCCTCCCTTCATACTGCCGGTGACACGTTGCGGGCGGAAAAAGGGATACTGGTCGTTCGGAATTCCGTACAGAGGGGGAAGCCATGCGTGCTCGTGCTCTTGTCTGTCTGCTGGCGGCGTTCGCCGTTCCCACCACGCTCAGCGCGGGCGGCGGGTCCACGGACCTGCTCGTCCGGAGCTACCTCCGCGACCACGGAGCCTCGGCGGAGGCGGCAGCGCACGCGGGCATCCCCAGCTTCTCCCGGCAGACGGGCCTCGCATGCAGCGCCTGCCACACGATCTTCCCCGAACTCACGCCGTTCGGCCGCCTCTTCAAGCTGAACGGGTACACGATGACGCTGCTGCAGACGGTGGACAACGGCGGCGACAGCGCCGGCCGGCAGTCGCTCCGGCTCAACCTGATCCCGCCCGTCTCGGCGATGATCATGACCTCGTGGACCGCCACCAAGCGGTCGTCGCCGGCGACGGCCAACGGCAACGTGATGTTCCCGCAGGAGCTGAGCGTGTTCGTGGGTGAGGCGATCACCCCGCACATCGGGACCTTCATGCAGCTGACGTACGAGCCGGCCGAGGGGTCCATCGCCATCGACAACGCCGACATCCGCTACTCGAGCCACGCCAACCTGGCTTCTCGGCCCCTGATCTTCGGCTTCACGCTGAACAACAATCCGACCGTGCAGGACGTGTGGAACTCGGTGCCCGCCTGGGGCTACCCGTTCGCCTCCTCTGCGGTCGCGCCGACGGCCGCCGCGGCGACCCTCATCGACGGCGGGCTCGGCCAGCAGGTCGCGGGACTCGGCGCCTACGGGTTCTGGAACAGCATGCTGTACGGCGAGCTCTCCCTGTATCGGTCCGCGCAGCAGGGGAGCGCCACGCCGCCGGACTCGACCTCCGAGAACTTCGTCAAGGGAGCCATGCCCTACTGGCGGTTGGCACTGCAGCACCAGTTCGGTTCGCACTACCTGGAGGTGGGGACCTACGGCATGAGCGCCCGGCTCTATCCCACCGGCGTGGGGGGCCTGACCGACCGGTACACCGATGTCGCCCTGGATGCGCAGTACGAGCATGCGGCGTCCTTCGGGCGGTTTGTGGGCCACGCCACGTGGATCCACGAGCGGCAGCAGCTCGACGCCGGGGTCGTGAACGGGGCGTCGGCGAACGCCGCCAACACCCTGAAGACGATGCGGGTGGATGCTTCGTGGTACTCGGCTGAGGCGCACTACGGCGGGACGCTGGCGTACTTCTCCACTTCCGGCGACGCCGACGCCGGCCTCTACGCGCCGGCCCCGGTCTTCGGGAGCGCGAGCGGCCTGCCCAACACGCGCGGCGCGATGGCGGAACTCCACTTCATGCCGTGGCTGAACACGCGGTTCGCGCTGCAGTACGTGATCTACGACCGGTTCAACGGCGGGAAGAACAACTACGACGGCTCGGGCCGTAACGCCACCGACAACAACACCCTCTACGCGGTGGCGTGGATGGCGTTCTGACCGTCAGGGGTCGCCACCGCGAGGACCCCGACGCAAGTCCCGGAATGCACAAGGGGGGGCTGATGCCCCCCCTTGTCCTGTCTGACATCCTGGCCCGTTAGGGCCGGCCGGGCCTTCCGTGGAACCGTCCCCGCAGCGGACGCTGCGCGAGGTCGATGATCGTCGTGTCGCCGTTGATCACCAGCGGCACGAACTGGGTGCCGTTGAAGGTGACCACCGCGGTGCGGCTGAAGTCCCTGACATTGCCGTTCGGCAGGGTGATGGTGGCCGACGTGCTCTCGCTGATCGACCCCGAGACGGGCCAGGCGCCCGGGACGAGCGGCACCGGCACCACGACGTTGTCCACGGTGGAGGTGCTCGTCGCCTCGAGCGTGCCGCCCTCGCCGAACGGAGGGCCTTCACGCCCGCGCAGGCTGTCGGGAGGTCCGCCCGGGCCGCCGCGCCCGCTGCGCGGACCACCGCGTCCACCCCGGCCGCCCATGCCCGGGCCGAGCATGTCGGGACCGCGTCCTGCGGGCTCGGTCCGCTGGATGAAGCTGGTGCCTGTCCCGTTCCAGGTCGCCGACGTCTCGAGGCCCAGGAGACCGGTGACGGTGAGGTCCCGCTCGTTCCGGACCGTCCGGGTCTCCCCGTCGTCGTCGTCATCGGCACTCTGGGCGCTGTCGCTGGTGACGAGGACGTGGAAGTTCACCGACGCGGTGAGCAGGCTGTCGAACGAGGACTGGACGGCGCCGACGGCATCGAAGAAGGTCACGGTGCGCGTGAAGAGCAGGCCTTCGCGGTCCAGGCGCGGGCAGGTGGAGCTATCGCCTTCGCGACGGCAGGGAGCGCCGGTATCGTTCGGGGACGGGAAGAGCAGGCCCGGCAGGCCGAACCGCGGCAGGCCGTGGCCCCGCATCAGGTCCACCTGCTCGGCAACGTTGTCGGCCGCCAGGCTGCGGACGGCGGCCTCGGGGTTGC
Organism: Gemmatimonadota bacterium; assembly: GCA_041484135.1. GTDB lineage: Bacteria > Gemmatimonadota > Gemmatimonadetes > Gemmatimonadales > JACORV01 > JACORV01. The sequence continues at coordinate 391 of JBGPHD010000218.1, read as the reverse complement.
TGAGGCTGGAAGTGGACGACGCGGTGGGGTCGTTGGTGCACGCGGTGATGGCGAGCACGGCGATGGCGCCGGCGATACCCGCACTCTTGAGGATCCTCATGGAGCTCTCCGTCGTGGAAGTCCGGGGCCGATGGTGGCCCCCCGTGCCCGGCTTGTGCCCGGCACCGTGCACAAGACCGCCACGCCGTCGGGAAGGTAACGACCGGATGCGGCTCTCGTTACCTTGGGAACCTGGCGCAAGTCTCTAGGAGCAAGATCATTGGAGCCGAGCGATGCGACGGTGGTCAGGCAGGTGCTGGCGGGAGACGTGGACGCGTATCGTGTCCTCGTGGAGCGGTATCGCCGGGAGTTCGGGCGATACGCCGTCGCGCTCGTCGGCGACGCGGACACG
>JBGPHD010000217.1:0-4018 GCA_041484135.1 Gemmatimonadota bacterium | reverse complement strand
CCGCGCGCGCCACCGGGAAGCTGACCCTCCGGCCCTGGAGCGTGGTGCACAGCGTGATCTACGACCCGCGCACCGGCAAGGCCGCGGGCGTGCGGGTGATCGACGCGCAGACCATGGAGCCGATGGAGTTCCGCGCGCGGGTCGTCTTCCTCAACGCCTCGACGCTCGAGACCACGCGCATTCTCCTCAACTCCACGAGCGAGCGTTGGCCCAACGGGCTCGCCAACTCCAGCGGCGTCCTCGGCAAGTACGTGATGGACCACTGGATGGGCTCCGGCGCGTCGGGCACCGTGCCGGGCATGGAGGACCGGACCACCTTCGGCTCCCGGCCTAACGGGGTCTATCTGCCGCGGTTCCGCAACGTGACGAGCGCGCATCCGGACTTCGTGCGCGGCTACGGGTATCAGGGCGGCGGCGGCAGGAGCGGATGGGGGCGCAACGTGCCGGGTTTCGGCCGTGCCCTGAAGGAGGCGCTGCGGACGCCGGGCCCGTGGGGGTTCAACCTCCGCGGCTTCGGCGAGTGCCTGCCGCGGGAGACCAACTTCGTCGCGCTCGATCCGGTGGTGCAAGACAAGTGGGGCATCCCGGCCCTCAGGATCCACTGCGAGTTCGGTGACAACGAGCGCGCGCAGATGCGCGACGCCGCCACCCAGGCCGCCGAGATGCTCGAGGCCGCGGGCGTGCAGAACATCCGGACCTACTCGGAGGACAACGCCCCCGGCCTCACCATCCACGAGATGGGGACGGCGCGGATGGGGCGCGACCGCGCGACGTCGGTCCTGAACGGCTGGAACCAGTGCTGGGACGTGCCGAACCTCTTCATCACCGATGGCGCGTGCATGGCGTCCACGGCGAACCAGAACCCGTCCATCACCTACATGGCGCTCACCGCCCGCGCGGTGGACCATGCCGTGGGGCTGATGCGGCGCCGGGAGCTGTGATGGAACGGCGCACCTTTGTCGCGTCACTAGGCGCCGCCGCACTCGGCGTAGGCACCAAGGGGTACCACTCCCCACTCCCCCCTCCCCGATCTGGCGACGATCTCGACCCGTCAGGCAACGCCAAGGCCCGCATCCGCCCCCTCGGTATCCAGATCTACACGGTGCGCGACCTGATGCGGCGCGACGTGGAGGGCACGCTGGCGCGGGTGGGCGAGATCGGCTACCGCGAGGTGGAATGGTGGGGCTCCTACGACCGCACGCCGGCCCAGCTCGCCTCGGCGCTGCGTGCCGCCGGCCTCACCGCACCCTCGGCCCACGTCGGACTGGAAGCGCTGGAAGGTGACGCGGGCTCCCGCACCATCGCGACGGCCCAGGAGATGGGGCACCATTACCTGGTGGTGGCGTCGATGCCGGCTGAGTGGCACCGCACGTTGGACGATTGGCGCCGCGTGGCCGATCGCATGAACCGGGTGGGCGAGCGCCTCCACGCCGCAGGCTTGCAGTACGCCTATCACAACCACGACTTCGAGTTCCAACCCCTGGAAGGGCGCATCCCCTTCGACGTGCTGTGCGAGTCCACGGATCCCGGGCTGGTGCAGATCGAAGTGGACCTCTTCTGGATCATCCATGGCGGAGGCGACCCCTTGGCCTTCTTCCGCCGATGGCCCGGCCGCGTGCCCATGGTGCACGTCAAGGACCGCACCGCCGACGGGCGGATGGTGGACGTGGGCGCGGGTGTCATCGACTGGCGCGCCATCTTCGCGCATCGCGCGCAGGCGGGGATCCGGCACTACTTCGTGGAGCACGACGAGCCGCCGGACCCGATGGCTTCCATCGCGGCGAGCTATCGGTACTTGAGCCGGCTGAGCGTCTGACGGAGGCGATGATACGGCGCGGGATCGTGCGGAGAATGCGATGAACAGGCGTGACATGGCAAAAGCTGGCGCCGCGATGGCGTTGTCGGGCCTGCACCCAGGCTTGCTTTCGGCAGCCGGTAGGCGGCGCGCGGCCTCTATCCCCTCGGGCCACCTCCGCCAGTCGGTCTGCCGCTGGACCTACGGCTCCATGCCCCTGCGCGACCTCTGCATCGCGGCACGCGGCATCGGCCTTCTCGGCATCGATCTCCTCACGCGTGAGGATTGGCCGGTGGTGCGCGACCTGGGCCTTACCTGCTCGATGGGCTACGCCGCGGACCGGCGCGGCTTCATCCAGAACGGCTTCAACGACCCCGCCAACCACCCCATGCTGCTGCGCGAGCTGGAGGAGGCGATCCCGGTCGCCGCGGCCGCGGGGGTACCTAACGTCATCGCCATGTTCGGCAACCGGCGGGGCCGGGCCGACGCCGAGGCCATCGCCAACTGCGTGACAGGCCTCTCCCGCATCAAGGCGCTGGCGGAGGAGCGGAGCGTCACCATCTGCATGGAGCTCTTGAACAGCAAGGTGGACCACGCCGACTACCAGGGAGACCGGACCAGCTTCGGCGTCGAGGTGGTGCGCGCGGTGGGCTCGCCGCGCGTGAAGCTGCTCTACGACATCTACCACATGCAGATCATGGAAGGCGACGTCATCCATACGATCCGCGACAACGCCGCGCACATCGCCCACTATCACACCGGCGGCGTGCCGGGGCGCCACGAGATCGACGCCACGCAGGAGCTGAACTACCGCGCCATCGCCCAGGCCATCGCGGACACCGGCTTCACCGGCTTCGTCGCCCACGAGTTCTCCCCCACCCGCGAGCCGCTGGCGTCGCTGCGCGACGCGTTCACCATCTGCGACGTGTGAAGCGCATCCTCCTCGCCGACGCCGACACGTTCTACGTCTCGGTCGCTCGGCTGGTGGATCCCGAAGGGGCGGGGAAGAGCCCGCTGCTCATCGTGGGCGGCTCGCCCACAGGCCGAGGCGTCGTCACCTCCGCGAGCTACGAGGCCCGGGCCTTCGGTGTCCACTCGGCGATGCCGATGGCGCGCGCGTTACGGCTCTGCCCTCAGGCGATGATCGTCCCCGTCTCATGGGAAGCGTGCCAGGAGAAGAGCCACCAGATCCGCCAGGTCCTGAAGACCTTCGCGCCGGTGGTGGAGACGGCTTCGAGCGACGAGTTCTTCCTCGACCTCACGGGCACGGAGCGCCTGTACAAGGACGAGCCGCTGGCCGAGACGGCGCGGCGGATGCGGGAGGCGGTCCTGAAGGAGACGGGCCTCTCGGTGTCGATCGGCGGCGGGACGTCGAGGGTGGTTGCCAAAATGGCCGCGGGCCTCGCCAAGCCGGGGGGCGTGCACGTCGTGCCGGCGGGGGAGGAGGAGGCGTTCATGCGCCGCTTCCAGCTGGGCGACATCCCCTACGTCGGGAAGAAGTTCGTCGAGCGGTTGGAGCGCCACCACCTGACGAGCGTGGACGACGCTCTCGCGGCGGGCCCGGATCTGCTCCGCAAGCGCCTCGGCGAGCGCGAGGGCGCGTGGCTCTGGGACCGTGTTCGTGGCGTGGACCGGGGCGAGGTGGTGAGCGGCGGGGACCCCAAGTCCATCAGCCGGGACGAGACCTTTCCCGAGGACATCGACGACGACGCGGCACTCAACGCCGAGCTGATCCGCCTGGTGGACCGCGCGGCGGGAGATCTGCGGGAGGACGACCGGCTCGCGCGTACCGTCACCGTGCGCCTGCGCGACCGTGACTTCAAGGACCGTCAGGCGAGCAAGACGCTCGCCGCGCCGGTGCTCAGCGATCGCGCGATCCTCCGGGTGGCGCGGGAGCTGCTGGGGCGCCTTCGCAAGGCTAGAGCGGTCCCCGCCCGGCTGTTAGGCGTCGCGCTCTCGGGGCTGGTGCGGGAGGACGGGCCGGCGCAGCTCTCCCTGCTCGAGGTGCCGGCGCCGTCGGCCGAGTCGGCGAAGGACCGCGCGGTGGCGCACGTGGTGGACAAACTGCGGCGCAAGCTGGGGGACGACGCGATCGCGCTGGGGAGGAAGCCCACGCGGCGGCGGCGGTAGGGGTCGAGGGGAGACTCAAGAAAACGTGAGAGCCGAGGGTCGATGCTCCCCTCGGCTCTCTTGCTGCGCGGCGAACACTGGCCGCGGAGATCT
>JBGPHD010000216.1:0-4031 GCA_041484135.1 Gemmatimonadota bacterium | reverse complement strand
TTGATCACCGAATACCAGAGATCGAGGTTGCGGAAGAAGTAGCGGGAGCCGTACGCGAAGTCCGCGTCGGTGATCCCCAGGGTGCGCTTCGCGGCCCACCATCCGGTGAGGATCCCCACCACGTCGGCGATGACGACCAGCGCCGGCACCATGATGAGCCCGGCCAGGATGCGGGGGAGGATGAGGTGCGAGGTGGGGTTCCGGCCCAGGGACTCCAGCGCGTCGATCTGCTCGGTGACCCGCATCGTGCCCAGCTCGGCCGCATAACGTGCCCCGATGCGACCAGCGAGCAGGAGGCCGGAGAACACCGGGCCCAGCTCCAGGATCATGCTCTCGGTGATGATCGTGCCGACGATGTAGAGCGGCACCGTGCCGGTGAACTGGTATCCGGCCTGGATGGCTGTCACGCCGCCGATGAACGCCGAGGTCAGGATGATGATGAACAGGCTCCCGTACCCGACGCTGATGCACTGCTCGATGGTGCGGGGGAGCCAGATGCGCCACTCGGGGAGCGCCCGGACCAGCTCCAGCCCCATCATCCCCAGCCGGCCGACGTGCGCGAGCGCGCCCATGGCTGGCTGTCCGAACACGCGCGGCAGCCGGATGACGAACGGCAGCCGGTACTCGCCGGTCACTCTGCCAAGACCCATGCCTTATCGCTTTCCGCTCAGAGCCTATATTGTCGCGCCGTATGCCCCACGAGTCCACCCCGAAAAGCGACGGGCGCTTCCGGCGCCGCCTCCTCGCCTGGTACCGGACGGCCGCGCGGGACCTTCCCTGGCGCCGCACCCGCGACCCGTACGCCATCCTGGTCTCGGAGTTCATGTTACAGCAGACCCAGGTCTCGCGCGTCCTCGACTTCTACGGGCCCTTCCTGCGCCGCTACCCCACCATCCAGCGCCTCGCGCGGGCCCGGCCGCTCCAGGTCCGCGAAGCATGGGAGGGCCTGGGCTACTACCGGCGCGCCGCCAACCTGCACCGGCTCGCCCAGGAGGTGGTCGAGAGATTCGACGGGGTGGTGCCCGCGGAGGTCGCGGAGCTGCGGGAGCTGCCCGGCGTTGGCCCGTACACCGCGGGCGCCGTCGCGTGCTTCGCGTACGAACGGCCCGCGGCCACTGTGGACACCAACGTCGCGCGGGTGTTGGGGAGAGTGTTCGGCAGGAAGGGTCCGAAGCCGCTCTTCGCTCTCGCGAGCCGCCTTCAGCCGCGCGTCGGGCGCCGGGCCTACGACTTCAATCAGGCGTTGATGGAGCTCGGGGCCCTGGTCTGCACCGCCCGGTCACCGCGCTGCCCCGCGTGCCCGGTGCGGAGCCTCTGCCGCTACTTCGAGCGCGCTAGCGCCCGATCGTCACGAAGCCGAGGGCGATGAGGATCAGGTTGCCGGAGATCGTCCCGGCCCAGGCGAGCTTGACGCGTACCCCTTCGGCGGCCGGACTCCGTACCCCCTCTTCGAGGCTCCGCTGCGCCAGTCGGCCCATGCGACTCGCCAACGGCGTCACGACGAAGATGGCGAGGAGCCCCGCCAACAGGCCCGTGACCTGCATCCCCGCCACCCGGGCGCCCAGGTCCACGTGCTGCGACACCATCCGCATTGTGAGGACGAGCCCGGTCACCGTGGCCGCGACGGCGCCCGGCAGCACCAGGCGCATCTGGATCTTCTCCAGGGTCATCCAGGTGTGGGCCCACGCCTGGAGCTCCGCCTTCTTCGTCGCCATGCCCCAGATCATGAACGTCATCTGCGCACCGAGCCAGACGGCGAAGCCCGCCCAATGCAGGAAGAGCATCATCGTTGCATCCCCTCCCCCATCGCCGCTTCCAGCGCCACGAATGCGGGGGTGATCTCGCGCCGGCCGGCGAAGCCCGAATCCACCTCGTGCCAGTGGCTCACCGCGTCCTCGCCGTATTGCCAACAGAGGCAGACGGTGCGCCCTTCCTGCCGGCCGTAGAAGTCCACCAGCCCCTGCTCGAAACCCTTGAGCAGGCACCCCACGGCCTCGAGCTCCGCCACGTAGCCGTTGATCCGCTCGGCCACCGCGTCGATCTGCCGGCGCAGCTCGAGCTGCTCCGGCGCCTCGCCCCATTCCGGCCGCGAGTTCGCCGCGCCGACCTCGTACTGCGCCACCAGGTCGCGCCACTTGGGATGCTCGGCCACGATGTCGGCCACGATGCGGCGGACCAGCGGCAAGGTCCGGTTCGCGCTCTCGACGGTGAACGCCTTCGGGTCCGCTCCCAACGCTCCCCCTCTACCGTCTGACGGCCCGGCCAGCCAGCGCCGCGTGCGCCGCCCGATAGCCCGCCTCGATGAAGTCCACCGTGTGATCGAAATCGAACGTCGCGTGCGGGTCCACCGCCGGCTCGACCAGTACCAGCGACGGGCGCGTGGGATCGGACTGCCACGCCTCGAGCACCCGCGACCGCTGGTCCGCCATCATGATCGCGAGCGCGCGGTCGCTCGCCGCGAGCAGCGCCGGCCCCGACTGCCGCCAGGGCGGCGGCCCTGCCGCGACCGGTCCCACATCCACCGCCACCACGAGGTCGGAACCCGACTCGGCCACCAGCTCCAGCGGCAGCACCTGCAGGAGGCCTCCGTCGGCGTAGCGGCGGTCCCCGATCGCCACCGGCCGGAAGTACAGCGGGAGCGCCAGCGACGCGGCCACCGCCTCCGCGACGGAGCAGTCGGTGCGCCCCGCCGCGCCGAAGACCTCGAGGCGCCCCGTGTCCACGTCCACCGCCGCGAGCCTGAGCGGCAGCGGCAGCGACGCGAAGTCGTTCACCGGGAGGACGCGCCGCAGCCACGCGAGGATCGGCTCCGGCTTGAGCACGCTCGCCGCGCCCAGCCCGCGCACCATCAGGCCGGCGCGGTTCAGCACGAAGACGTCCTCGCGCCGGAGCCCGCACACCAGCGGCACGATCCGCTCGTACGGCATCCCGCCGGCGATCAGCGCCGCGATGAGCGCCCCTCCCGACGTACCGATCACCTCGGCCGGAGGCAGGCCCGCCTCGTTCAGGGCCCGCAGCACCCCCACGTGCGCCATCGCCTTCATGCCGCCCCCCGACAGCACGAGGACGGTGCGCTCCGGCTTCACTTGTCCTTGGCCTCGGCGATGCGGCGGGCCCGGCGCGCCTCCGCCTCGCGGTAGCGCACCTTCTCCTCGTCGGTCTCCGGGATGACGGGCGGCACCGGCGAAGGGAGTCCGCTCTCGTCGATGGCCACGAACGTCAGGTACGAGCTGTTGGTGTGACGCGTGCTGCCGGTGAGGAGGTTCTCCGCTTCGACCCGGACCCCCACCTCGATCGAGGTCCGATGCGCGTAGTTCACGCTGGCATGCATCGTCACCAGCTCGCCGAGGTGGATGGGCTCGCGGAAATGCACCCGGTCCACCGAGACGGTCACGCAGATGCGGTGCGCGTGCCGGATCGCGCTCACCGCCGCCACCCGGTCCATCATCCCGAGGAGCACCCCGCCGTGGACGTTGCCGAGCCCGTTGGCCATGTGCGGCAGCATCACTTCGGCGATGGTGGTGTGCGAGAGCCGGGGAGGCCGTCCTTCCACGTCAGTAGTCCACCGGCCTGAGGTAGTACTCGCCGATCGCGGTCTGGCTCAGCATGGCCACGGTGGGGAGCTTGCGCTTCCAGTGCGTGGCGCCCAGCCGCCCCTCGACCAGCGCGACCTCGTCCGCCGTGAACCCGAGCGCCGCGATCTCGGTCGCGTGGAAACCCCGGAGGAGCCAGTACAGGATCCGGTCCGCCTTGGCGTACGGGATGCCGAGGTCCCCCTCGTCGGTCTGGCCCTTGATGAGGTCCGCGGTCGCCGGCTTCTCGACGATGGCCTGCGGCACGCCGAGGTGGCGCGCCAGCGCCCAGACCTGGGTCTTGAAGAGGTCGCCGATGGGGTTGATGGGCGGCGAGTCGTCCGCGTGCCAGGTGAAGTAGCCCAGGAGCCGCTCGGTCTTGTTCCCGGTGCCTAACGGCAGCGCCTTGAGCTTCGCCGACTGGTCGAAGAGCACGATCATGCGCGCCCGGGCCATGAC
>JBGPHD010000215.1:0-4038 GCA_041484135.1 Gemmatimonadota bacterium | reverse complement strand
TCCACCGTGCCGACCCCCTCGGTGTACGGGTGCTCGTGAAGGAAGGCCACGGAGTGGCCGCGCTCGACGAGCGCGGGGATGAGCCCGCGCAGGTACTGCTCGGCGCCGCCGGCGACAGCGCGGTGCCAGGAGGCGAGGAGGATGCGCACGCCTCAGGTCCCGGGCGTGGGCTCGAGCGCGACGATGCCGTACTCGGCGAACGGGTCCTTCTGGCCGGTGAGCGGGACCGGGCGCAGCGAAAGCTCGCGCAGCAGCGACTCTATCGCCGCCCGTGAGGTACCGGAGGCGGCCCACAGGGAGGGGTGCATCTCCACCACCAGGCCCAGGCTCCCCGGCCGGGCCCGCAGCGTCTCGCGTGCTCCCCGCAGCGCGGCCCCCTCGTAGCCCTCGATGTCGAGGATGATCCAGTCGGGCGTGAGGCGTTCGCGGGCTGAGAACGCGTCGAGCGTGGTGACGGGCACGGTGATCGAGGTGCCGCCGGGGAGGTCCGGGTTCTCCACGCCGAGGCGGCTGTACCCCTCGATGCCGGCCGCGTTGAAGGTCGCGTCGCCGGCCGCGTCGCTGATCGCCTCACCCACGATCGTCACCCGGTCGGTGAAGCGGTTCAGCGCGACGTGCTTCGCGAGCACGGCGCGCGCGGCCGGATTCGGCTCGAAGGCGAACACCCGTCCGCGCGGGCCGGCCCACTCGGCGAGGCAGAGCGCGTAGATGCCGAGGTTCGCGCCGACGTCGAACACCACGGACCCCGGCTTCACGCGTTCGCGCAGGAAGGCGTGGACTGTGGGGTCGTACTCCGGTGGGAAGTACTGCCGCAGGAAGGGATCGATGCGGTAGCGCTCGCGGCCGTTCACGGTCCACCAGATGCCGCGGCCGAAGGTCGCGGCGTGCAGCATCCAGTTGTACGCGGGGCGAAGCGCGCGAATGGCCGCGCTCTCGCGTCCCACCGCGCCGCTGATCGCGCGGGCGAGCCTCCCCACCACGCTCATGCGGTCCTTTCCGCCCCGAACGAGGCCCCGGCGGTGCGCACGCCGATCTTGAGGAGGCCGAAGGCCAGCCCTCGCCGGACCGTTAGGCCGAGGCTCGCCGGCGGCACCCGCCGCCACCAGGTGCGCCGCGCCCGCGGATGCTCGGCCCGGATGGTGTCGTCCCAGCGCTGGTGGAAGAGGCGGCCGAGCGGCAGCACCATCGCCTTGTGCTTCTCGGAGACCATCCGGCCTAACGTGGAGCTGCCGAGGTGCGTGAACGCCCCGAGGCGCTCGTAGGCGTGGGTCGCCGCGCGCCAGCCGCCGCGCACCCGGAGCCGGTAGCAGAGGTCCGCCTCATCCCACTCGATGGGCGCGAACGCCTCGTCGAGCGGGCCCACCTTCTCGAGGCAGGCACGCCGCACCACCCAGGGCCGCACCACGATGTCCACCTCCGCCAGCCGGAACCAGCTCAGCGCGACGCCGGGACCGAGCGTGCTCACCATGACGCGGGGATCGTGCAGGTCCTCCCACCGCTCGAAGGGGCCGAGGGGCGGGAAGCAGAGGAGCCCGCGGATCAGGCTGAGGAGGCCGATCTCCGGATAGCTGTCGAACGTGGCGAGCAGCTCCGGCACGAGCCACGGGACCTCGAGGAACATGTCGTCGTCCCAGACCAGCAGGAGCGGCGCGCGCGCCTCGCGGAACCCCCGGTTGTTGCATTTGAGCTGATTGACGTTGTCCTCGTGGAACCACCGCAGGAAACGGGCGCCCCAGGGCGACGCCGCGAACTCGCGCAGGGCGTCGGCCGTCCCGTCGGTGCAGCCGTCCTCGATGACGATCAGCTCCACCGGTTGGTCCGCGGCGTGCCGCTCCCAGCTGGCCAGGCAGCGGCGGAGCACGGCGACGTTGTTGTGGGTCGGGATGATGACGGAGAGCGCCGGCCCCTGTGCCTCCGCCATGCTAGAAGGTCCCCTGCCGGATCTCGGTGCGGATCCACGCGATCACCTCGTCCAGCATCGCGTCGAGCGACGTCGCGGGCGCGAACCCCAGCACCTCGTGCGCCTTGCGCGTGTCGGGGACGCGCCGCTGGACGTCATGGCGGAACGGGTCGTCGCTCACCCAGCGGAAGGGCCGGCCGTCGCCGTGGATCTTCTTCCAGATGAGCTCGGCCAGCTCCAGCACCGTGGTGGAGCGGTCGTTCGAGACGTTGAAGTCCTCGTTCCTTGCCCGCGGGCTCTCCATCGCGAGGCGCACCCCGCGCGCGATGTCGCCGCCGTAGGTGTAGTGGCGGACCTGCTTGCCGTCACCGAGGAGATGGAGCGGGTCCTGGCCCTTGAGGATCTTCTGGACCAGGTCCGGCACCACGTGGGAGAGCGCCAGCTCGATGTTGCCGCTCTGCACCGCGCTCCCACCTAACGCCTTCCCCTCGCCGATGCCGACGCAGTTGAAGGGCCGGACGATGGTGTACGGCAGCTGGTACTGGTCCCAGGCGGCCCGCGCGAAGTACTCGCAGGCCAGCTTCTGGAAGCCGTAGGAGCTCGTGGGCGGGGGACAGGCCTTCTCGTGGCCTTCCGGCGTCGGGAAGACGGTCGCGTTCTCGAAGACCATGCTGCTCGACATCACCGTGATCTTCTGGAGGCGCCGCTCCTTGTGCGCCCACAGCGCGGCGTCGAAGGTGGCGGCGATGATGCGCTCGTTGTCGGCCAGGAGGTCGTAGGCGAACTGATGGAAGTACGAGATCCCGCCGATCCGCGCCGCCCCCGCGACCAGGTGGTCGCAGTCGGCCACGAGCTCCTTGAGGAAGGCGGCGTCCCGGCAGTCGCCCGCGCGGAACAGGTAGCGCGGGTGGGAGTCGTAGCTGCGCGCCACCGGGCCGTACTTGGAGTGGTTGTCCACGCCGACCACGGTGTAGCCGTGCGTGAGCAGCTCCTGCACCAGGTACCCGCCGATGAACCCCGACGAGCCGGTGACGAGGACGCGGCCTTCGGCGGGGTCGCTCACAGCACCCGCCCGCGGCCCAGCAGGTTCCAGACGTCCACCACGAGCTTGCCCTCCGGGATCTTCAGGCCGCGGTACTCGGGGTGCGGCGTGCCGATGAACAGCACATCCGACTCGGCCAAGACCCTGTCCAGCGGGACGAGATCCTTGTCCTTGACCCTGGGATCGGTGCAGAGGACGCGGCCCGCCTCGGTCCGGAGGATGTTCTTGAGCTTGTACGAGAGGCTGCTCCGCTTGTCGTCACTGCCGCCCTTGAACGCCATCCCGAGGACGCCCGCGGTCTTGTCGGTGAGGGTCGTGGTCGCCTTCACCTGCTGGACGAGGAAGTCGGGCAGGCCCTCGTTCACCAGCATCGCCGCGTGGCCGAGGTAGAACTGGTTGTGGCTGAAGGCGGCGAGCTGCATGGTGTCCTTGAACAGGCACGGGCCCGCCGCGAAGCCGGGGCCGGGCATCCCCGCAAGGCGCGGGTACTTGAAGCGGCTCCCCTCGAGGATGCGGTAGAAGTCGAGGCCGTGGCTCTGCGCCATCATGAAGAACTGGTTCGCGGTCGCGAACTGCACGTAGCGCCACGCGTTGGTGAAGAGCTTGGCGACCTCCGCCTCCATGGGCGCCATCTCGACGAGATCGGCGGTGAGCAGGCCGAAGAGGGCGCGAGCCGCCGCGAGGCCGCGGGGCTCGAAGGCGCTCACGATCTGCGGCAGCTCGCCGAACTCGCGGAGGCTGAAGCCCTGCGCGACCCGCTCGGGGCAGAATACCACGCTGATGTCGAGGTCCCGCTCCTTCACCCAGCGCTGCACCCGCGCGCTCGTCCCCGGGAAGACGGTGCTGCGGAGCACCAGGAGTTGGCCGTTGCGGAGCGAAGGCCGGCAGAGTTCGAGCGCCTTGGGGATGGCGTCGAGGGCCGGATTGAGGTGCTCGTCCACCGGCGTGCCGATGAACAGCACGTCCGATTCGGCGAGCACGCGCTCGAGCGGGACGAGGTCCTTGTCCTTGACCCTGGGATCGGTGCAGAGGACGCGGCCCGCCTCGGTCAGGAGGATGTTCTTGAGCTTGTACGAGAGGCTGCTGCGCTTGTCGT
>JBGPHD010000214.1:0-4084 GCA_041484135.1 Gemmatimonadota bacterium | reverse complement strand
GACCCGGTGGAGTACCGGATCCAGGGGATCGTGCAGGTGCAGGTGCACGAGAAGGCGGGCCTCACGTTCGCGAGCGCGCTGCGCTCGATCCTGCGGCAGGACCCCGACGTGGTGCTGGTGGGCGAGATCCGCGACAAGGAGACGGCGCAGATCGCCATCCAGGCGTCGCTGACGGGGCACCTCGTGCTCTCCACGCTGCACACCAACGACGCGGCCAACGCGGTGACGCGCCTGGTGGACATCGGGATGGAGCCGTACAAGATCGCGGCCTCGCTGCGGGGCGTGATCGCGCAGCGGCTGATGCGCAAGCTGTGCCCGACCTGCAAGGAGGTCGCGGTCGAGGCGATCCCGGAGCGCCTGCAGAAGTACGTGCCGGTGGGGACGCCGCTTTACCGGTCGGCGGGGTGCCCCGAGTGCGCGATGACGGGGTTCCGCGGCCGATTCTCCATCGTCGAGGTGCTGACGGTGACGCCGGATGTCGAGCGTCTCATCGGCTCGGGCGCGCTGGCCGACAAGGTCACCGAGGCGGCGCGGGCGGCGGGCATGAAGAGCCTGTTCGAGAGCGGCGTGATCCACGTGCTCAAGGGCGAGTCGAGCCTCGAAGAGCTGATGCGGGTGGTGGACATCCCCTACGACGGGACCGGGTCGAGCGAGGCGGCCGCGGCCCAGGCGGCCACCGAAGCCGCCGAGGCGCTCGCCGAGGCGCCGCCGCCGCGCCGGGGGTCGGCCGGCGGACCGCGGACCGCGCCCGACGCGTTCGTCGAGGCGGCCGGCCTGGGCGCCGCCCGGGAGAACTTCGCGTCCGAAGCGTTCGAGCTGCTCGACAGCATCGGCAAGGCGCCGCGCGTCAAGCACCTCAAGAAGAAGGTGCTCCTGGTGGACGACGAGGATCAGCTGCGGCGCGTGATGAAGGACCTGCTCGAGCGCGACGGGTACATCGTCGAGGAGGCGCGCGACGGCGTGCAGGCGCTCGACCAGGTGGACAAGTTCGGCCCCGACGCGATCGTCCTTGACCTCAACCTGCCGGGCCTCGACGGCTACGGCGTGCTGTCGCATCTCCGGTCACGGCCGGCGACCGCCGACGTGCCGGTGATCGTGCTGACCGCGAAGGGCGACGAGGACAACGAAGTGCGCGTCTTCGAGCTCGGCGCCGACGACTTCCTCACCAAGCCGTTCCGTGCGCGCGCCCTGTCGGCGCGGCTCGACGTCGTCCTCAACCGCCGCCGCGATACCGAGTGATCCGGCCGGTCCTCCCGTGACCGACATCCGTGTCCTGATCGTCGATGTGTACGTGCTCCGGCCCGCCGCGGGAGACGCGGGGGTCGAGGTCCTCACGCTGCGCCGCCGCGAGGGGGAGCGCTGCGCGGGCACGTGGGAGACGGTGCACGGGCACATCCGCGACGGAGAGCATCCGGTGGAGGCCGCGTTGCGGGAGCTGTGGGAGGAGTCGGGGCTGGTGCCGGAGCGGCTCTACAACGCGAGCCGGGTGGAAGCGTTCTACCTGCACCGCCGCGACACGATGGCGCTGATCCCGGTGTTCTGCGCCCTGGTGGCCGCCGGCGCGCCGGCCGTGATCTCGGACGAGCACGACCGCGCCGAGTGGGTGAGCCCGGAAGAGGCGGGCCGCCGGTTCGCCTGGCCGAGGGAGCGCCGCGCGCTGACCGACGTGCTGGCCCTGTTCCGCGGCGGTGATGCGGGACTGGTCGAGGACGTCCTCCGGGTGCGTTAGGCCGGGCCGGTGGTCTCCCAGACGGCGGCCGCGGCGGCCCGGAGGTCGCGGAGGTTGAACGGTTTGCGCAGCACCCGGGCGCCCGCCGCCTCGTCCCGCTCGGCGCCCGAGCGCGACAGCCGCCCCTGGGACGTGGCCACGATCAGTCGCGGCGTCCACTGCGGGCGGACCCGCGCCAGCGCGTCCGCGAAGGTCTCGCCGTCCGCGGCGGCGCGCCGGTCGGCGATGACGAGATCGTAGTCGGCCGCTCCCACCAGCCGCAGCGCCGCCGCCCCGTCGGTGGCGGTGTCCACTTGGTGGCCCTCGCGCGTGAACAGCGCCGTCACCACCCGCTGGATCGCCGGATCGTCGTCCACCACGAGGATGCGCCGGGCCGGTCCGCCGATGGGCCGCACCGCGTGGGCGCCGCTCGGCCGCTCGGCCGCCTCCACCTGCTCGCCGGGGGTGGCGCCGGGCAGCGTGAAGAGGAAGCTCGCGCCCTGGCCCGGCGTCGAGTCCACCGTCAGCGTGCCGCCGTGCGCCTCCGCGACCCCGTACGAGAGGAAGAGGCCGAGTCCCGTGCCCTCGCCGGGCGGCTTGGTCGTGTAGAACGGGTCGAAGATGTGGGAGGCGATCTCCGGCGCGATGCCGGGCCCCGAGTCGGTGACCCGCAGGCTCACGCGGTCGGCCTCCGCGACGACCGCGACCGCGATGCGCCGCGGCCGCTCCGCGGGGAGGGTGGCCAGCGCCTGGCCGGCGTTCTGGAGCAGGTTGAGCACCACCTGCTGGAGCTGGTCCCGGTTCCCGACCACCGGCGGCAGGCCCGGTGCGATCGCGGTCGCCATGGCGATGCCGCGCTGCTTCATCTCGTAGTCCATCAGCAGCACCGTCCGCTGCACCACTTCGCCGAAGTCCAGCGGCGCCTGCTCCGAGGGCGCCTTCCGCGCGAACGACAGCAGGTTGCGCACGATGCGGCTGGCGCGCTCGGCCTGGTCGTTGATGACCCTGAGGTGCTCGCGCTCGTGCTCGCCGCCGGGCGGCTGCTCGAGGAGGAACTCGGAGAGCCCCGCGATGGAGGTGAGCGGGTTGTTGAGCTCGTGGGCCACGCCCGAGACCAGGGTGCCCACGACCGCCATCTTCTCGCTCTGGATGAGCTGGGCCTCGAGGGCCTTCTGGTCGGTGATGTCCTCGACCACCACGACCGCCGCCGCCTCCGGCGTGGCGTCCGCGACGGGCGACGCCACCACCCGCAGCGTCCGGCCCAGACTCTCGGACCGGCGCACCACCGGCGCCCGGCGCTCGCCGCGCTTGGCGGCGTCGAGCAGGTCCTCCAGCGCCAGGTGCTCCCGGAACAGCGCGTGGCAGAGATGACGGCCCACGACGGCCCGGATCGGCTCGCCGACGATCTCGGCGAAGGCGCCGTTGGCGCGCTGGATGCGCCCCTGTCCGTCCACCAGTGCGATGCCCTCGGTCAGGGCGTCGAAGGTCGCCTCCCACTGCTCCTTGCCGCGCCGGATGAGGTCGAAGAACCGGGCGTTGGCGAGCACGATCGCGGCGTGGGTCGCGATGGTGGAGAGGAGGCGCGCATCCTCCGCGGCGAAGTCCCCCGAGCGCTTGTCCACGACGACCACGGCACCGGTGGTGACCCCGTGCGCCCTGAGGGGCGCCACCACCGCCGCCCGCGCCCGCACCGGCTCGCATAGCACCACGCCGTCGCGCTGATCGGTGTTGCGCCACTCGAGCCGCTCGTGGCCGATGGCCTCCGCCACGATGCTGCCCGGGCTCCGCTCGACGTCCAGCGCGAGGCCGAGGCAGTGCCCCAGCGTGCCTTCCGCGGCGAAGACCTCGAGGGCCTGACCGTCCTCGGTCGTGAGGACGACGGCGGCGCCGGTCGCGTCGCACACCCGCATCGCGAAGGCCGCGACCTCGCTCACCACGCGGTCGAGCTGGAGCGACGAGGAGAGGATGTGGGTGAGTTCCTGCACCGATGTCAGCTCGGCGAGCCGGCGGGCCAGCTCCTCCGAGAGGCGGTCGCGCTCGAGGCGGACCGCGGCCAGCTCGTCGCCCTGGTGCGAGGGAGCGCCGTGGCGGGGCGTTGGTGCCGCGGGCACGTCCGTCAGGGCTGGGGCTGGGCGCCGATGCGCGAGCGCACCCGTGCGCGCTCGCCGTCGAGCGCGCGCAAGGTGCTCGCCCACGCGTCGGAATTGCGGTCGCCGTAGAACACGGTGAAGGGTCGGAGGATCTGGACCCCTGGCTCGAAGAGGTAGATGGCCAGCGCCTGCTGGCGCTGGTCGAGCTGGTACTCGCTCCAGCGCGGCGTCAGCGGGACGATCCCGATGGGCCGGAAGAAGGTGTTCTGGCTCGAGACGTACAGCT
>JBGPHD010000213.1:0-4109 GCA_041484135.1 Gemmatimonadota bacterium | reverse complement strand
GTGGTCCTCGATGACGAACTGCGCGGTCACCGGCGCGCCGAAGCTGAGCGAGAAGGGCGCCGCCCGGTCCAGCTCGTCGTCCGTGAGCGCGCGCACCGCGGCCGCCGCCTCGCGGCTGTTCTTGCGCAGCAGGCCCACCGCGTCCGCCTTGCTGGCCTTCGCGTTGTCGCCGGCGTGCTTCGCATTCATGTCGGCGACGGCCTCCCAGGTCACGGCGGTCACGGCCTTGCCGCTCGCGATCGTCTTCGCCAGATCGATCTCGATGGGATAGACGCTGGCGACATGATGGACCACGACGCCGACCGTGCGGCCGTCCCGCCCGCTTCCGGGGACCGGGGTGCCCCAGTCCTTGTCGGAGAGCCCTTCGGCAAAGGCGGCCAGTCCGGCGGCGCCTTCTTCGATGCGAGCGGCGAGTGCTTCAGCGCGACGACCCACTGAGACCTCCTGGTATTGAGTGACAGCTTGCGGTCCGCTAGCGCGGCGCCGTGGTGTGCTCGACCACCATCATCATGAAGGACCCCGGAATGACCGGCGGACGGCGCCGGGGATTGGCCGCCGTGGAGTCGGCGGGCGGCGGTCCGAACCGCGCCGACACGACGTAGAGGCGATGTGTCGTGGGATCCAGGCCCATGTTGCGGCCCCCCGGCGCGGTCTGGACGTTCTCCACGACATGATACTGGTCCGGGCCGTCCTGGTGGATGACGGTCAGCGTGCCGTCCGCGTTCGAGGTGAACACGTCGCCCGACGCGGGATCGTACGCGGCGCCGTCCACGCCGGCACCGATGGGCGCCGTCGCGACCACGCGGCCCGCCTGGTAGTCCGAGACCGCCATCATCCCGCTGCGGCATCCGCTGAAGAGCCGATGACGGGTGGTGTCGATCGCCATGGCGACCGGCTGGCGGCAGGGCGCGGTGGACCAGCGCCGCGTGACGGTGAGGGACCTCCCGTCGATCTCCACGACTTCCGCGTTGTCCACGATGTTCACGTAGAGCTTGCCGTTGCCTGCCGAGACGCCGGACTCCGGCTTGCCACCTAACGGGATGTTGGTGACGAGGCGCCCGGGCCCGGGATCCACCACCGTGGACGAGTGCGCATCGCCGTTGAACGTGAAGACGCGATTGGACACCGGGTCGTAGATGATGGCATCGGCGTCCTCGGCGGCGGGGATGCGGCCGAGCACCTGGAAGGTCGTCGGGTCGAACATGACCACCGAGCTGTCGTTCCCCGACGTGGCGAAGCCGTGATGTGCCGCGTCCACCAGGGCGACGCCGTGCGCGCCGTGGATGTCCGTGACCTCGCCGAGGAGCCGGCCGTCGCGCTCGTCCACGACCATGACGCGGTTCTGCCGGCCGATGAACACCCGCTGGTGGGCCGGGTCGGGGGTGACGTAGTCCCAGCTCCCGTCCCCTCCCAGGACGTACGTGTGCGTGATCTGGTACTGGGCGGGCGCCTGAGCCGGGAGGCTCTGCACCGCCAGCAGGGTCAACGCCAATGCGACGCGCATACGGGCTCCTTGTAGCAGTCTCCCGAACTAGAAGCCCAGAATGAAGACCGGCGCAAGGGCGGCGAGCGCGGCGCTTCCAACCCTCGGGCAGTTCGCGGCATCCAAACGGTATCCCCGACCAGGGCAGGACATGCTGACCGAATGGGCCACCGACCTCCGTCATGCGGCTCGTGCGCTCCGGCGCACGCCCGGCTTCACCGTCATGGCGGTCCTGACGCTCGCGCTCGCGATCGGCGCCGTGGCCGGCATGTTCGCCGTCGTGGACACGGTGCTGCTGCGGCCGCTCCCCTACGCCCATGCCGACCGGCTGGTCTACATCGGCGCCACGGCGCCGGGATCGGACCTGCCGGGCGAGTTCGGTGTCTCGGCCGAGTTCTACTTGCAGTATCGCGAGCAGTCCCACCTCCTCGAGGACGTCTCGATCTTCAACTCGTTCACCTCGACGCTGCGCGCCGGGGACCACGTCGAACGCATCCGGATGTCCCAGCCCACCAACTCGCTCTACTCCACCCTCGGCGCTCGGCCTGTTCTGGGGAGGCTGCCCGTGGCCGCGGACGAGAGCCACGTCGTGGTCATCAGCCACGCGCTCTGGCAGACCTGGTTCGGCGGGGACTCGAGCATAATCGGCCGGTCCCTGGAGGTCTCCGGCGCGCCGCGGACGGTGATTGGCGTGATGGGGCCCGACTTCAAGTTCCCGAACGACGGGACGTTGCTGTGGATCGCCGGTGAGGTCCGCGTCGAAGGGCTGAGGACCGGGCAGTTCGGCACGCCGCTCGTGGCGCGGATGGCGCCGGGGGCGACGCTTGAGGCGGTGGCGAACGAGCTGACCACGCTGGCGCGGCGGCTTCCGGAGCGGTTCGGCGGGACGCCCGCCTACGCCCGCCTGATCTCCCAGCACCGCGCGGTGGTCCGGCCCCTCCTGGACGAGATGCTCGGCACCGCGTCGCGTCCCCTCTGGGTCCTCCTCGGCGCGGTCGGCATCGTGCTGCTCATCGCCTGCGCCAACGTCACCAACCTGTTCATGGTGCGTGCCGAGGGGCGGCACCGCGACCTCGCGGTCCGGCGCGCCATCGGTGCGACGCGCGGCCAGCTGGTGTGGCTCCAGATGGCGGAGGCGCTGGTCGTGGCGCTGGTGGCGAGCGGGATCGCCGTCGCGCTCGCCGCGCTGACGCTGCCGGTCTTCCTCAGGGCCGCGCCCGGTCGTATCCCGCGGCTCGACGAGGTCCATCTCAACGGTGCCACGCTGCTGGCCGCGCTGGGAGCGGTGCTGCTGGCGACCCTGACGTGTGGCGCGATCCCGGCGCTGCGCGCGTCCGCGCCCGATCTCCTGCGGCTGCGCGAGGGGGGCCGCGGGGCGACGGGCCGGCGTCACTGGGCGCGCGACGGACTGGTCGTGGCCCAGACGGCCTTGACGCTGGTGTTGCTCATCGGGTCGGGGCTACTGGTGCGGAGCTTCCGCGCCCTGAGGTACGTGGACCCCGGCTACGACACGCGGGACATCTTCACCTTCCAGTTCGCGCCTGAGCAGCCGCGCCTGACGGACGGCCCGACCTGGGCGCGCTTCCATCTGGACTTCATGGACCGGCTGCGGGCGCTGCCGGGCGTGACGTCGGTGGGAGTGGTGGAGAACGTCCCGCTCAACGAGAGCACGCCCACCGCGCGGTTCCGCACCGAGGAGATGCGCGATGCCGAGGGGACGCTGCTGGACTTCGACTTCACGGCCGGTGACTACTTCCGGACGATGGGCATCAGGGTGCTGGCGGGCCGCCCGTTCGAGACCGACGAGGAGGTGACCAAGCCGGGGAGCGCGATCATCAGCCGCTCGGCGGCGAATCTCCTCTGGCCGGGCAGGGACCCGGTGGGGCGGCGGCTCCAGCGGCAGGACCAGGCGGCCTGGATGACGGTGGTCGGCGTGGTGGAGGACGTGAAGCAGCGCGACTTCCGGGAGCCGGGCCAGGCGCTGGTCTATTACCCGCTGACGGGCCCGACGCCTGACGCGTGGGCGATCACCACGCCGGCCTACGTGGTGAAGACCGCGCGGGCGGAGACCATCGGGCCGGAGATCCGGGCCTTGATCCGCGAGGTGGCGCCGGAGGCGCCGATGTACCGGGTGTTCACGTTGGCGGGGCTGGCGGCGGACTCGATGGTGCAGCTGTCGTTCACGATGCTGACGTTAGGTGTCGTATCGGCACTGGCGCTCATCCTCGGCGCGGTGGGCCTCTACGGCGTGCTCTCGTACGTGGTGGCCGAGCGGACCCGGGAGATCGGGGTGCGCTTGGCGCTGGGCGCGACGGCCGAGCAGGTGCGGCGGATGGTGGTCACGCAGGGCGCGCGCGTGGTGGGGGTGGGTGTCGCCATCGGTCTTGTGGTGGCTGTGGCTTCGACCCGCGCGCTCGGCAGTCTGCTGTTCGGGGTGGCGGCGTTCGACGCGGCGACGTTCGTCGCGATGTCGCTCTCGCTGGTCGCGGTGGGGCTGCTGGCCAGCTACCTGCCGGCGCGGCGGGCCTCGAACGTGGATCCGATCGAGTCCCTACGGAGCGACTGAACGAGGCTGGCCGGCGCCACGGTCCCAAGTTGCCGAACCCCGGCTACGCCAATGCCGACG
>JBGPHD010000212.1:0-4139 GCA_041484135.1 Gemmatimonadota bacterium | reverse complement strand
CGCCAACGCGGTGACGCCGCGCTACCTCCTCACCATCGCGCCGGGCGACATCCGGATCCCGCATAACGCCAAGGTGACGATCCAGGACGTCGAGCCGCGCGAGGTCGAGCTGGACATCGACCGCTTCGTGACGCGGACGGTCCGGGTAGCCCTCCGGGGTGTGGTCGAGCCCGAATCCGGGTTCGCCCTCTCGGGCACGCTGGTCGTCACGCCCAACGAGGTGCGGGTCTCCGGCCCGCGCATGCTGGTGGCCGAGATCGATTCGGTGGCGACCGAGCCCTTCGAGGTGCGCGGCGTGACGGCGCCCTTCGAGCGCACGGTCCCCCTCGACACGCTGCGGAGCCCGTTCCTGCGCCTCTCCCCGCGCGAGGTCCTGCTGACGGGTCGCGTGCGGAAGTCGTGAGTCCCGCGCCGCTCACCATCCTCGGTATGCGATCGTGCTGAGTCCCGCGCCGCTCACTGTCCTCGGCATCGAGACCTCCTGCGACGAGACGTCCGCCGCGGTCGTCCGCGGCACGCCTAACGCTGCCGAGCTGGTCTCGTGCGTGATACTGTCGCAGGACGTGCATCGCGTGTACCGGGGCATCGTGCCGGAGTTGGCCTCCCGCGCCCATCTCACCGCGGTGGGGCCGGTGGTGGATAGAGCGCTGGAGGACGCGAAGACCGCGCTCGCGGACGTGGACCTGGTCGCCGTGACGCAGGGACCGGGCCTGGTGGGCGCGCTGCTGGTGGGCGTCTCCTACGCCAAGGGCCTCGCGTTCGCCGCGGAGAAGCCGCTGGTCGGCATCCATCACCTCGAAGGACATCTCTTCGGCACCGCGCTCGAGGATCCGGCCGCGGTGCCGCCCTTCGTGGGGCTCATCGTCTCGGGCGGGCACACGCTGCTGCTCGACGTGCCGAGCTGGGGGACCTACAAGCAGCTGGGCGCCACGCGTGACGACGCCGTAGGCGAGGCGTTCGACAAGGTGGGCGCGCTCCTCGGCCTGGGCTTTCCCGGCGGTCCGGCCATCGAGCGTGAGGCGGCGAAAGGGGACCCCAGGCGTTTCCGGTTCCCGCGCCCCATGCTGCATGGCGGCCAGAAGCCCGGCGACCCCGACTACTTCGATCTTTCGATGAGCGGCCTCAAGACGGCCGTGGTCTATGCGGTGCGGGACGGCGCGAACCTCGAGACCGACGTGCCGCATCTGGCGCGCGGGTTCCAGGACGCGGTGATCGACGTGCTCGTCGCCAAGGTGCTGCGCGCCGTCGAACAGACCAACCGCCCGCGCGTGGTCTTGGGCGGCGGCGTGGCGTGCAACGGCGCGCTCGAACGGGCGCTCGGCGAAGCCCTCGCGGAGCACGGCGTCAGCCTCCACGCCCCGACGCCGCGTCTCGCCACCGACAACGCCGCGATGATCGCCCGCGCCGGCCTCTTCCGCGCCGCCGAAGCCGGCGGCATCGTGGACGCCGAGGCGCGACTCCCCTTCCCCGGCCTGGAGCACTAGACTTGCCGCGCCCTGACACCCGACACCCCTCACCCCACACCCGGCCCTCATGACCGTCTACCCCTTTCTGATCCACTTCGGCCGCTTCACTATCACCGGCTACGGCATCATGATGATGTTCGCCTTCCTGGTGGCCGGGTGGGTCTATGCCAAGGAAGTGCAGCGGGCCGGCATGGACACCGCCATCGCCTGGGACAGCGTCGTCTTCGCGGTGGTCGGCGGACTGTTAGGCGGCAAGGCGTACTACGCCTTCCTGGTCCGCGATCCCGGCGCCCTGCTCTCGCGCGGCGGCCTGGTCTGGTACGGCGGGTTCACCGGCGGGCTGCTCGCGGTCTTCGCCTACATGGGGTGGAAGAACCTGCCCATCCGCCGGCTCCTCGACCTGATCGCGCCGTCGATGGTGGTGGGGTACATGGTCGGCCGCGTGGGCTGCTTCCTCGTGGGCGACGACTACGGCGTGCCGACGTCGCTGCCGTGGGGCGTCTCGTTCCCGCGCGGCTCGCCGCCATCAACGGCGGCAGCGCTGGAACACCAGTTCCACATCGCCATCCCGTCCGGCACCGCGCCCGACCAGGTCATGGCGGTGCACCCGACCCAGCTCTACGAGATCGCCCTGATGTTCGCGATCTTCGTCTTCCTCTGGCGCATCCGCGAGCACAAGCACGGCGCCGCCTGGCTCTTCGGCGTCTACCTCGTGCTCTCGGCCACGGAGCGCTTCCTGGTGGAGTTCCTGCGCGCCAAGGACGACCGCTTCTTCACGCCCTTCACGCTGGCGCAGCTCCTGAGCGTCGGGGTAGTACTGCTCGGCATGTGGATGATGCGTCGCTACCGGACGCCGGAGGCCGCACAAGCGTAGGAGGATGAGCATGACGGACCAGGTGGTGGCGATCACCGGTGCGAGCGGCGGGATCGGCGCGGCCCTGGCCGAGATCGTGGCGAAGCGTGGGGCCAAGGTGGTCCTGGTGGCCAGGCGTGAGGCGGAGCTCAAGGCGGTGGCGCAGCGGTGCGGCACGGGCGCCCACGCCATCGTCGCCGACGTCACGCGCAGAGGCGAGGTGCAGCGGGTGGTGAGGGAGTCGCTCGCGCGTTTCGGGACGATCGATGTCTGGGTGAACAACGTGGGCCGGGGCATCTCGCGTCCGCCGTCGCAGCTCACCGACGAGGACATCGACGAGGTGATGCGCGTGAACGTGAAGTCGGCGGTGTACGGGATGCAGGAGGTGCTGCCGCACTTCAAGTCACGGAACGCCGGTCACGTGATCAACGTCTCATCGATGCTCGGCCGCGTCCCCTTCGCCGTCATCCGCTCCGCCTACAACGGCGCCAAGCACTTCCTGAACGCGCTCACCGCCAACTTCCGGACCGAGGTGCAGCAGACGCATCCGGGGATCCAGTTCTCGGTCGTCTCGCCCGGCGTCGTGCGCACCGACTTCGGCCTGCACGCGCTTCACGGCGGGCCCGACTCGCGCGATCTACCCAACTCCGAGAGCGCCGAGGAGGCCGCGGCGGTCATCGCCGACGTGATGGTGTCCCGGAAGCCCGACGTGTACACGCGGCCCGGTGCGCAGGCGCGCATCGCGGCGTACTACGCGGGACTTGGCGCCGACCCGTGAGGCGCGCACTCCTCGCAGCCTTATCTTGGCGCCTGCCGGTTTGGCGAGCGGGCGTGGCATCCGTAGCTGGGGTCGTTGCGAGATCCAATGCTGGTAATGAACTCGTTAGGCGATCCACCTCGGACGCGGGAGGCACTCGTTCGCGACGTTCGCTTCCCCCTGACGGCGGCTCCGGACCTGGCGTCGTTAGCCACATCGCTCGCTCGCGGCTTGGGCGGGGCCCTGGTCGCGGAGGGCGCTCAGAACGTGCGGGTGATCGGCACCAGCGTGATCTTCAACGGGGCGAGCCTGCGCGGGGTGCCGCGCTGGCATCCGCTGCGCGTGGTCGACGAGGCCAGGCTCGAGGTCGTTCCGAGCGCGGATGGGCTCGTGGTGAAGCCTCGCATCCGGCTACGGTGGGGGCGGTTGCTCCTGGTGCTCGGCTTTGGGGCCCTGGCCATCGTCGTCGGCGCGGCTCACCCGTTGGGGGCTGCGTCGGCACGAGCCATCCTGTACGGCGTCTTTGGGGCGGCTCTTCTTGCGCGAGGGCTTTGGCTTCCCCTGAGGCTCCGGTCGTGGCTTCGGACGCTCGCGTTTCGGGAGGTCGCCCACCTCGAGTACAAGCTCGCCAATCCGTCGGCGGGGCCTGAGGATGATGTGGGCCGCCTGACACGCGCTTGAAGCTGCCGGTCCGGCTGGCCGCGCTGCGGCGAGGTGTCCAACCCGAGTCAGTATGAGGAGGCCATGAGCCCAAAGAAGGACGCGCGGAAGTCCGCCCGGAGCACCACCGCGACCAACAAGGAGTCCAAGGGATTCACGGACGAGGAACGCGCCGCGATGAAGGAGCGCGTCCAGGAGCTGAAAGCGGCCGCGCGCCGCGGCCCGCGCGCGGACAAGGCGGACGGGGAAGGCGCTGTGCTCGCGAAGATCGCCGGGATGCCGGAACCGGATCGCGCCATGGGCAAGCGGCTCCATGCTGTCATCAAAGCCAGCGCGCCAGCCCTCTCGCCGAGACTCTGGTACGG
Source organism: Gemmatimonadota bacterium (assembly GCA_041484135.1). Lineage (GTDB taxonomy): Bacteria > Gemmatimonadota > Gemmatimonadetes > Gemmatimonadales > JACORV01 > JACORV01. The sequence goes on along the minus strand of JBGPHD010000212.1, from coordinate 38 downwards.
GATGCCCGCGTATGCCAAGGACGGCAAGGTCGTCTGCT
>JBGPHD010000211.1:0-4246 GCA_041484135.1 Gemmatimonadota bacterium | reverse complement strand
GCTTGGGTGGTGCCATGGGGCGGTCAGGCTGAGGTGTCGCCTGCGCGCCCGCATCCCGCCGACCGCGCCCCGCCCTGGGCGGATTCGGTGCCCGTGGCAGCTCGACGGGAGGGTGCCGGACCGGTCCGGCGAGGTCGGGGCCGCCGCGATCCATCCGCGACCCGCGCGGCGGCGGCGCGACGGATCCCCCCGCCGCGATCGGTGTCGCCGAGATCCTGCCGGAAGCGAGATCCTGCAGCCGGACCCGCACCGCGGTGCGGCCCACCGGCCGGGATCCCATGAAGTCATCACGTGGCACGGCGGTCACCGCACCCGGGACGTTGCGGTTCCGGTACTGGATGTTCGTGACGTTGATGTTGGTGACATTGATGTTCGTGATGTTCACGTTGGTGATGTTGATGTTGCGCGTGTAGGTCGGGCTGGCGCGATACGCCGGCACGTACACCTCTTCCGGCCCGAGCGGGATCCAGCCCACACCCCCGTTGGACCCGAACGACAACGACACGCCCCACCCGTCCCCGCTCACGAACGCGACGAGCGCCGGCGCGTAGACCACGCGTTGACGCACGGTGCCGGGGATCCAGCCCCAGCGGCCGCGTTCGTGGGACCAGCGCCCGTAGTGCGACGGCGCGAAACCCCACGGAGCGTCGTCGATCCAGGTCCATCCCCACGGCTGCACGTATTCCCAGCGACCGGTGCGATACGGCGCCCAGTCCACCGGGACTGATCGCGGATACCAGGTCGGGCCATAACGCACATCCACCTGCCAGTCGCCGTAGTCGTCGAGGTCCTCGTAGCCGACCATCTCGCGCGGGACGTAGCGGGTCGCCGATGCGGCGTCCTCACGCCGGTCACGCGAGTCGGCCCACCGCTCGAAGTCATCCGGCGCCATCGACTGGTCGTTCGCCATCGGCTGAGACCCGGCTCCGGTCAGCGTGACCGAGGTCCCCGGCCTGACCCGATAGCTGTTGTCGCCGTCCACGACGTCGGCGTCGCCGTCGCGCACGGTCACGGTGGTCCGTTGCCCGTCCGGCGTGACGTCGATGCGGTAGTCGCCGGCCGACCGGAGGACGATCGTCCCCGACGGCGTGTCGATCTCGTAGCTGTCGTTCTGGTCCAGCGCGCGCAGCCGGATGTGCAGGGAACCCTGGCCGACGTAGAGCTGGACGAGGTCGTCCTGGACGGCGTCGAGCCCGAGCGAGGTCCCTTCCGAGAGGTGCACGGACGAGGAGCCGACATGGATCTCGGAGCGCGCACCGGCGTCGGCCCAGAGCGCGTCGCCCGTGGTCAACGGATAGTTGAGCGACGCGTTCCGCCACTCGGTCTCGCCGGCCGGCAGCAGGGACACGGAGCCGGCCACGTTGCTCACCCGCCCGACCCGGCCCGGCGGGTCGGCCGACTGGGCCTCGGCGGAACGAGAACCGCACAGGGCGGCGGCCAGCAGGACCATGGAAACGCGATGAGGGGACACCGGTGCTCCTTGTTCGACCACGCGAATGCGGAACGGCAGGGCGGGGACGCCGCGGTCGCGCCACGTCCCCACCTCGTGCTTTTCGGTCAAGGGAATGCTATGGCGCGGCGCGTGACGCGGTATCGCTCAGATGGACGGATGGGAGGCGTTCGAAAGGACGAGACCTTTGGAGTGATGCGACGATCGAATGCGCCGGATGGGCTCCGGCCGGTGCCGTCAGTTGCGGAAGACCAGCCGCCACTGCCGCGGGCCGAACTCCAGCGTCAACGCGGCGGCGAGGCCGCCGCCGGCCGCGGCCGCCGCGATGATCATGCCGTTACTGCCGGGACACTGGCAGCCCCGGGGCTTGCTCAGTTTCCACGCCACGATGCCGCCGAGCGCGGCGCCTAACGGGATCGCCGCGGCCAGCAGGGGAAGGACGCCCCGCCGGCCCGCTTCCACCTCCACCTGCCTGATCTCGGGCTGCAGCAGCGCGACTGTCACTTCCCGCCCGCCTCGGCGCACCACCAGGCGGGCCACGTTCGCCGACACCACGCGGCCCACGATGCGCTCGAACCCCGGCTGGGTGGTGATGACCCGCACCCGGACACCGGCGCGCAGCTCCTCGATGGATCCCTGCGCCTCCTGCGCCGTCAGGCGCGCGGTCAGGCACAGCATCAATGCCGTGGGAAGCAGCCGCCGATAGTGCATGGGTGCGGAACATACCGCGCGGCCGCCCGGTCGCCAACGCCCGGGTATTGACCTTCCGGGCCACGACCACGTTCGTTGTCACATGACCCTCTATTCCTCGCCCCAACCTGCGGACGACGGGCGGCTGGACGGCCAGCTCTTCGACGCGGTAAAGAAGGGCGACGTTGACAGGCTGAACGCGCTGCTGGGCGAGCACCCCGAGAAGCTCCAGGCCAGGAACCAGCCGTACGAGCACACCCTGCTGCACCACGCGGCACAGGAGGGGCAGCTAGCGGTGGTGGACCTGCTGCTCGCGCGCGGGCTCGACGTGAACGCGCGCGAGAAGGGCGACAACACCTGTGCGATGCACTGGGCCGCGGCCGCCGGCCGCCTGGACATCGTGCGGCGGCTCGCCGACGCGGGCGGCGACGTCGTCGGCCACGGCGACGACCACGGGCTCGAGGTCATCGGGTGGGCCACGTGCTGGGAGGGGTGCGACGACGCCGCGCATCGGGCCGTCGCGGACTTCCTCGTCAGTCGCGGCGCGCGGCGCCACATCTTCTCCGCCATCGCCTCGAACCTCGCGGACGAGGTGCGCCGCATCGTCGCGGCCGACCCGTCGGCGCTCTCCGCGCGGATGAGCCGGAACGAGAACAACCAGCTCCCGCTGCACTTCGCGGTGCGGACGAACCATCCGGAGATGGTGGCGCTGCTCCTGGACCTCGGCGCCGACCCGCTGGCCGTGGACGGCTCGGGCGTCCCGGCGGCGGTCTATGCCACGTCACCCGGCATCGACCGGCGGGTGATGGAGGCGATCCGCGCGATGACGAGGGCGGAGCTGCTCAGTGCCGAGCGTGGGAGTCGTCCGCCGCGCGGCGGCACGATGGACCTCGTGGCCGCGCTGGCACTAGGGGAATGGGACACCGCCGCCCTGCTGGTGCGCGAGAACCCCCAGCTCATCGAGCGCGGCCGCTCGACGGGCGGCGCGCTGCACATGATGGCCAAGCGAGGTGACGCCGCGGCCGTGAAGTGGCTGCTCGATCACGGCGCGGACCCCAGTGCCCTCTGGTCCCACTGGGACGCGGACGTGACCCCGCTGCACCTGGCCGGCTGGCACGGTCACGCGGAGGTGGTGCGCCTGCTGCTGGCTGCCGGCGCCGACCCCCACATCCGTGACAGCCAGCACGACGGCGATGCGTTGGGCTGGGCCGAGTTCTTCGGTCAGGCGGAGATCGTCCGCATCCTGAGGGCGCACATCGCGCCGTCGTGATGCGTCAGCGGCCCAGCGCCGCCTTGATGCGCGCCAGGTGGTGCCAGCTGTGGCGCAGCGCGTGGTCCTCGATGACGAACTGCGCGGTCACCGGCGCGCCGAAGCTGAGCGAAAAGGGCGCGGCCCGGTCCAGCTCGTCATCGGTGAGCGCGCGCACCGCGGCCGCCGCCTCGCGGCTGTTCTTGCGCAGCAGGCCCACCGCGTCCGCCTTGCTGACCTTCGCGTTGTCGCCGGCGTGCTTCGCATTCATGTCGGCGACGGCCTCCCAGGTCACGGCGGTCACGGCCTTGCCGCTCGCGATCGTCTTCGCCAGGTCGATCTCGATGGGATAGACGCTGGCGACATGGTGCACGACGACACCGACCGTGCGGCCGTCTCTCCCGCTTCCGGGGACCGGGGTACGCCAGTCGTTGTCGGAGAGTCCTTCGGCAAAGGCGGCCAAGCCGGCGGCGCCTTCCTCGATGCGAGCGGCGAGTGCTTCAGCGCGACGACCCATTGGGAACTCTCCTGGTATTGAACGGTGTACTCCATTCTACTCGGGTCAGGTGCCACCCTCAAGCGGACGCGGCGCCGGCGGCTGGTGCTGCGCTTCCAACCTTCGAGCCGCGCACAGCATCCAACAGGTATCCCCGACCAGGGCAGGACATGCTGACCGAATGGGCCACCGACCTGCGCCATGCGGCCCGTGCGCTCCGGCGCACGCCCGGCTTCACCGTCATGGCGGTCCTGACGCTCGCGCTCGCGATCGGCGTCAACTCCGCCGTCTTCGCGCTGCTCAACGGTCTCGTCCTCCGCCCCATCGTGCCACTCCGGCCCGCGGAGATCGTCAACCTCTT
>JBGPHD010000210.1:0-4257 GCA_041484135.1 Gemmatimonadota bacterium | reverse complement strand
GGATCGCCGTGCGAGGAGCGGAGATCGTGGCGGTGGGCGCGCGGGGAGAAGCGGCCCGTCTCGTTGGCCGCGGCACGACGGTGCTGGACAACGGCGCCGCGCTCGTGACCCCCGGCTTCGGTGACGCGCACACCCACTTCATCAGCGGCGGCTTCCAGCTCGCGTCGGTGGACTTGCGCGACGCGGACAGTCCGGCGGAGTTCATCCGCCGCATCGCCGCCTTCGCGCGGCGGCAGCCCAAGGGGCGCTGGATCCTCGGCGGCGACTGGGACCACGAGCGGTGGGCCGGCTCGCCGCTCCCGCGGCAGGACTGGATCGACTCCGTCACTCCCGACAACCCGGTCTTCGTGAGCCGCCTCGACGGCCACATGGCGGTCGCCAATTCCGCGGCGATGCGGCTCGCCGGAGTCACGCGCGCCACCCGCGACGTCCCGGGCGGGCTCATCGTCCGCGACGCGGCGACGGGCGAGCCGGCCGGCGTCTTCAAGGACAACGCGCAGGACCTGATCGGCCATGCGATCCCGGACCTCTCCGCGGAAGAGATGGACACGGCGCTCGCGCTCGCCATGCGGCATGCCGCCGAGCACGGCGTCACCAACGTCCACGTGATGGGGAGCTGGGGCGACTTCGCCGCGTTCCGCCGGGCCCGGGCGCGGAACGTCGCGATCACGCGCGTCTACGCCTTCGTCCCGCTCGCCACCTGGCACATGCTCGCCGATTCCGTCGCTGCGTTAGGGCGTGGCGATGAGTGGGTGCGGTGGGGTGGGCTCAAGGGGTTCATGGATGGGTCGTTGGGCTCGACGACCGCGGCGTTCTACGCGCCGTACCTCGACGCCCCGGCGAGCCGTGGCCTCCTGGTCACCGACTCCGCCGAGATGCGCCAGCGCATCCTCTCGGCCGACAGCGCGGGCCTCCAGGTGGCCGTGCACGCCATCGGGGACCGGGCCAACGCGATGCTGTTGGGCTTCTACGAGGAGGCGATCCGGCTGCACGGGGCCCGCGACCGCCGCTTCCGGGACGAGCATACCCAGCACCTCCGGCAGGAGGACATCCCGCGCTTCGGCGCGCTGGGCGTGATCGCGTCCATGCAGCCCTACCACATCATCGACGACGGACGCTGGGCCTGGAAGCGGCTCGACTCCACCCGTCTCGCGGGGACGTACGCGATGCGGTCCCTCCTCGGGACCGGCGCGCACCTCGCCTTCGGCAGCGACTGGACCGTCGCCCCTTTGGACCCCATCTGGGGGCTCTACGCCGCGGTGACGCGACGGACCCTGGACGACCAGCACCCCGGCGGCTGGATCCCGGAGCAGGAGATCACGCTGGAGCAGGCGCTCAGAGCCTACACGGCCGGCGTGGCGTGGGCCGGGTTCCAGGACACCCGGCTGGGCGTCCTCCGCCCGGGCATGCTGGCGGACATCGTGCTGCTGGACCGCGACCTCTTCGCCATCGCGCCGGAGACCATCAACCAGGCCCGCGTCCGGACGACCATCGTCGGGGGCCGCGTGGTCTACCAGCGGCCCGGCCGGTAGGGCCGGGATGTTGAACTTGGCTGCGATACCCGTAGCTTTGTGACCCATATGGCCACGCGCTCCAGGACCGAGGTCGCCGCACGGCCGCTCGACAAGCGCGACCGGCTCGAGATCTACCGCTTGATGCTCCTCTCCCGTCGTCTCGACGACAAGGAGATCCAGCTCAAGCGGCAGAACAAGATCTTCTTCCAGATCTCCGGGGCGGGGCACGAAGCGGTGCTCGTGGCGGCGGGGAAGGTGTTGCGCGCCGGCTACGACTGGTTCTACCCCTACTATCGCGACCGGGCCCTCTGCCTCACGCTCGGCATGACGCCGACCGAGATGCTCCTCGAGGCGGTCGGCGCCGCGGCGGACCCCAACTCGGGCGGCAGGCAGATGCCGTCGCACTGGGGCCACAAGGACCTCAACATCGTCAGCCAGTCGAGCCCGACCGGGACCCAGTGCCTCCAGGCGGTGGGATGCGCGGAGGCGTGGCTCAAGTACGACGTCATCAAGGAGATCCCGGAGCGCGAGTCGAAGGCGCACGACGACGAGGTCGTGTATGTCTCCCTCGGCGACGGGACGACCAGCGAGGGCGAGTTCTGGGAAGCGATCAGCTCGGCGTGCAACCTGAAGCTCCCCGTGCTGTTCCTGATCGAGGACAACGGCTACGCGATCTCGGTCCCGGTCGAGGTGCAGACGCCCGGCGGCTCGATATCCGACCTCGTCTCATCCTTCCCGGGCCTCCACATCGAGCGCGTGGACGGGTGCGACCCGATCGCTTCGTACGAGGCGGTGAGCCGCGCCGCCGCGTACTGCCGGTCGCGGAAGGGGCCGGCCTTCGTGCACGCGAAGGTCATCCGGCCGTACTCGCACTCATTGTCGGACGATGAGGTGATGTACCGGACCCCGGCCGAGCGCCAGGCGGACGCGGCGCGCGACCCGGTGGCCCACTTCCCCAAGCGGCTCATCGCCGAGGGGACGGCCACGGAGGAGGAGATCGCCGCGATCGAGGCCGAAGTGACGGCGACGATCGACGCGGCGGTGGATGCGGCCCTGGGCTCGCCGCAGCCGGCGGTCGAGACCACGCTGCGGTTCATCTACTCGCCGGACGTGGACCCGGCCTCGGAGCAGTTCGACACCGAGGATGATCCGCAGTTCACCGGCGACCCCACCACGATGGTGGACCTGCTGAACGCCTGCATGAGGGACGAGATGACGCGGGACCCGCGCATCGTCCTCTTCGGCGAGGATGTCGCGGATGTCTCGCGCAGCGAGCACCTCGGCAAGGTCAAGGGAAAGGGCGGCGTCTTCAAGGTCACCTGGGGACTGCAGAAGCAGTTCGGCGGCGACCGCGTGTACAACTCGCCCCTCGCCGAGGCGAACATCGCGGGACGGGCCGTCGGGCTCGCCACCCGCGGCCTCAAGCCGGTGGTGGAGATCCAGTTCTTCGACTACATCTGGCCGGCGTACATGCAGATCAGGAACGAGCTGGCCAACCTGCGCTGGCGCTCGAACAACGCCTTCAGTGCGCCGGTCGTGGTGCGGGTGACGTACGGCGGCTACCTCAAGGGCGGCGCTCCCTATCACTCGCAGACCGGGGCCTCGCTGTTCACGCACATCCCGGGGCTGCGCGTCATCTGCCCCTCCACGGCGCTTGACGCCAACGGGCTCCTGCGCACCGCCATCCGCTGCGAGGACCCGGTCATCTTCCTGGAGCACAAGCACCTCTACCGCCAGACCTACAACAAGGCGCCCTATCCGGGCCCGAACTTCATGATCCCGTTCGGGAAGGCGAAGGTGGTGCGCGAGGGGACCGATCTCACCGTGATCGCGTACGGGGCCCTGGTGCAGCGCACGCTGGTGGCGGCGAAGGAAGCGGAGGAGAGCGCGGGCATCAGCACCGAGGTGATCGACCTGCGCTCGCTCTCGCCGGTGGACTGGGACGCCGTGGGACGGTCGGTGCGCAAGACCAACAAGGTCATCGTCGCGACCGAGGACGCGCTGTCGTGGGGATACGGGGCGGAGATCGCCGCCCGCATCGCCGACGAGCACTTCGCGTGGCTCGACGCGCCGGTGAAGCGGGTCGCCTCGCTCGACACGTTCGTCGCCTACGCTCCGCAGCTCGAAGACCACATCCTCCCGCAATCGAGCGACGTCGCCGCCGCGATCCGACAGCTGGCCGCGTTCTGATGCCGGCAGCGCGCCGCACGCGGCGGGCGCTCTTCGGCTCGCTGTTCCTCCTTTCGGGGGCGGCCGGTCTCGTCTATGAGCTGATCTGGGTCCGCGAGCTCTACCAGTTCTTCGGCTCCACCATCCATAGCGTCACCACCGTCGTCGCCGCGTACATGGGCGGGCTCGGGCTCGGCGCGTACGTGATGGGACGCCGCGCGGACCAGGACGCGAACCCGGCGCGGCTCTACGGGATCCTCGAGCTGATGATCGGCGTCTTCGGGATCCTCTCGCCGCTCATCTTCCGGGGTGTGGGCGCCGCGTATCTGGGGGTCGCGCGGGCCGTGTCGCCGGGCCTCTGGACCGCGACGGCCATCAAGTTCGTCTTCGCGTTCGCGGTGCTCCTGGTGCCGACGTTCCTCATGGGCGGCACCCTGCCCATCCTGACGCGCGCCTTCGCCGGCGCGCGCACCGAGCACCTGAGGCGCGAGCTGGCGCTCTTCTACGGGCTCAACACCGTGGGCGGCGTCGCGGGATGCATGCTGGCGGGCTACTTCCTCGTCGAGTACGTGGG
>JBGPHD010000209.1:0-4363 GCA_041484135.1 Gemmatimonadota bacterium | reverse complement strand
GCCGCCTGCGCCGCAGCACGCGGCGCCCCCCAGAGCAGGGGTATGAGGAGGGCGGCGAGCGGCCGCGTCAGGTGCACAGGCTTGTCGGGCTCACGGGGTTGTCCCCTGTGCAACGCCTGGGGACGCCCTGTTCTGACGACCCAGGTCGAGGAGGGTCCATGCCTGATACCGGAGCACTTCGGTCTGGATATAGCTTCCGGGTCCCCGACACGCGAGCAAGGCGCCACGCATGACCGAGCATGATGACGGACCCGTCACCCGCTGCGGCTGGTGCGAGAAGTCGGATCTTTACCGCGCCTACCACGACACCGAGTGGGGCGTGCCCCTGCACGACGACCGGCGGCACTTCGAGTTCATCCTGCTGGACGGCGCGCAGGCGGGGCTGTCGTGGGAGACGATCCTCAAGAAGCGCGAGGCGTACCGTGCCGCCTTCGACGGCTTCGATCCCGAGCGAGTGGCGCGCTACACGGCCTCACGCATCGCGAAGGTGCTCCGGGACCCGGGCATCGTCCGCAACCGCATGAAGGTCGAGGGCGCGGTGAAGAACGCGCGGGTGTTCCTCGCGGTGCAGGAGCGGCACGGCGGCTTCGACCGCTACATCTGGAGCTTCGTCGGCGGGCGATCCAAGCAGAACCGTTGGCGGACGCTGAAGCAGATCCCGCCCTCGACCGGGCGATCCGAGGCGATGAGCGCCGACCTCAAGCAGGCCGGCTTCACGTTCGTGGGTCCCACGATCTGTTACGCATACATGCAGGCGGCGGGGATGGTGAACGACCACATCACGTCGTGCTTCCGTCACGCCGAGGTGGCGGGCCTCAGCCAGGCTTGGACCACAGGCTCAGGCGACGCCTAGCCCCCGTTTCCTCCCGCGGCACGCCTGCGTAAGTTCCGACAGAACTGGTCCCGTTTGCGCCCCTCGCACAGGAGCACCCCATGAGCCGCGATCCGTCGCCAGAGGTCATTGCGCAGCGCTTCTTCGGCCGGGAATCCAAGGCCCTCGGCCAGCGCGAGAGCCGGGTCGTCGAGGCGGTGGCGCAGCGGCAGTCCATCGTCATCAACACCAACGAGGTCTTCGAGGACACCCGCACCTTCGGCGAGCGGCTCGCCGACCATATCGCGACGTTCGGCGGCTCGTGGACGTTCATCATGACGTTCGGCTTGGTGCTGATGTCGTGGGTGGTGCTCAACACGGTCATCCTGGCGCGGCGCAACGCGTCGTTCGACCCGTTCCCCTACATCCTGCTCAACCTGTTCCTGTCGATGCTCGCCGCGCTCCAGGCCCCGGTGATCATGATGTCGCAGAACCGGCAGGCGGCGAAGGACCGCATGGACGCGGCCCACGACTACGAGGTGAACCTCAAGGCCGAGATCGAGATCCGGGGGCTGCACGACAAGATCGACGAGCTGAGGGAGCGGCACTGGGCGGAGTTGGTGGAGATGCAACAGCAGCAGATCAGGATGTTGGGGAGCCTGGTGAGCCGGCCCAACTAGCGGCCGGCGCCCTCAGGCGGCGACCTCGCCGCCAACGAGCAGCTCCCGGAACCGCACGTGGGGGGCGCCCTCCGTCACCGGGAGCGGGAACTGGCCACCCTTCCCGCAGCCGCCGCCCATCTGGTTCCACTGGAAGTCGCCCGCCACGCGGTCGATGGCCTGGAGCGATTGGAAGAGATTCCCCGCCAGCGTGACGTCCTTCACCAGCTCGGCCACCTTGCCGTCGCGGATCATGTGGCCGTGCGAGGCGGTGAAGGAGAAGTTCTCGAGATAGGTCTGCCCGCCCGTCGCGTCCACCGCGTACACGCCGAGCTTGATGTCGCGGATGAGGTCCTCGAACGTCCCTTCCCCGCCCTCGATGTACGTGTTGGTCATGCGGACGATGGGCGGGTGGCGGAAGTTGATGGCGCGCGCGTTCCCCGTCGCCTTCTCGCCCATGGCCGCGGCGGTCTCCCGCGAATGGAGACGCCCTACCAGAATGCCCTTCTCGATGAGCCGCGTGTTCTGGGTGGGCGTGCCCTCGTCGTCGTAAGGGAGCGTGCCGCGGAGCCCCTGCGCGCTGCCGTCGTCCCCGATGTTCACGATGTCGCTGCCGAACCGCCGGCCCAGCGTCATCATCTCCCGGGCCTGCGTGTTCTCGTAGACGAAGTCCGCCTCCGAGAGGTGCCCGAACGCCTCGTGCACGAAGACGCCGGCGAGCCTGGGATCGAGCACCACGGGGTAGGTGCCGCCCTGCACGGTGGGCGCGGTGAGGGCCTCCAGGGCGCGGCGGGCCGCGGTCCGGAACATGGCCTCGCGGTCCTGGACGCTCCGCCATCCCTTCCTCAAGCCGAGGGACTCGAGCGAGCGCTCGATGCGGTCGCCGTCACGGGCCGTGGCCTGCGCCGAGAGGCCGATCTCCGGCCGCACCTCGTGGAGCGACGTGCCCTCGCTGTTGGCGTACCACCAGTCGCTGCGCTCGTCGTAGTAGCTGGCCGAGGTGTCGGCGATCTTGTCGGACGCGCCCAGCATGAGGCCGTTCAGGTGCTCGAGATAGCGCCGCTTCTCGCCTAACGAGATGGCGAACGGGTCACCGTCGATGACGGGGACGACGTCGTCGGTGCGGGGCGCGCTCTCCGACAGGCGGATGGGCGTCTCGAGGACGATGGCGCGCGACATCTCCTCGGCCATGGCGAGCATGCGGGGCAGCTGCTCCAGCGTGGTGAAGGACGCCACGCCCCAGCCGAAGCCCCGGCAGAGGACGCGGACGTTCCCGCCGGCGTCCACGTTCTCGCCCGCGAGCTCGAGCCGCTTGCCGCGGAAGACGACGCGGCTCGCCCGGGCGCGCTCCCACCGCACCTCGGCGTAGTCGGCCTTCGACCGTTTGAGAGCCTCCGCCAGCCGGTCACGGACGTCGCCGTTCGCCGTCACTTGAGGCGCCCGGCGGCGCGCAGCGCGTCCTCGTAGTCCGGCCGCATCACGATCTCGCCGTCCTCGATGACCTCGCGGTCCCACGGCAGGATGATGACGTTCGCCGTGGTCATCGCGGCGAAGTCGACCGGGTACTCGCCGGTGCGGAAGGCCACCGCGGTCTTCACGACCTTCGCCCCTTCCTCCTTCATCACCGACAGCGCGAGGCGGATGGTGTCGCCGCTCTCGCAAGTGCCGTCCACCAGCAGCACGCGGCGCCCCTTCGGGCTCTGGGTGGGCCGCGAGATGAGGGAAGGCGCCTCGCCCTGCTGCGAGCGCTTGAGCGTGATGGAGGCGAAGTCCACCCGGAGGATGCTCGCGATGACGGCGCCGGGGATCACACCCGCGCGCGCGATGCCCACCACGAGGTCGGGCTGGTAGTCGTGCCAGACCTTGAGCGCCAACCCGCGGCACAGTTCGCCGAAGAAGGGCCAGTCCACTTCGAGGACGCTCTTGGGTTGGACGGGCCTGGACGCGCGAGCCATTGGTTGACCAAGGGGTGTAGGGTTTCGGGTGTGGGGTGTGGCATTCATGCGGCTCGACACCCCCGACACCCTACACCCTACACCCCACACCCGCCCTCCGCAACGACGTCGCGGGAACGCAACGGCCGTAGGTTCTCTATTGCCAAGCGGTTGGCTCATTATTACCTTGACAATCCATGGGTCTATTCCGGCGCATCTTCGGCGGCCAGACCGCCGAGCGAGGGCCGATCAAGCCGCAGCGGCTGGACTATCTCAACGAGGCCATGGCGCTGGAGCGCCAGGGCGACTTCGACGCCGCCATCACCAGCTACCGCCTCGCCCTGCGGGACCATCCTGCCGAGCCGCGCATCCTCCAGAACCTGGCCATCGCGTTCAGCCGCATCGGCAAGCTCGACGACGCCGTCCGCCACTACCGCAAGGCGCTCGAGGCCGATCCGCAGCTCGCCGGCGCGCACTACGGCCTGGGCTTCCTCCTGATGCGGCGCGGGGACGCGGACGGGGCGGCGCGGCACCTGCGCGCCTTCCTCGACAACCCGCCCCGCGGGACCGAGGCGCAACGGTGGATCGAACATGCCGAACAGGCGCTGCGGGACATCGAGGTGGTCCCGCCACCCCAAGCGGCCGCGAGGATGGAGGGCGCCTGACGCCCCGCCACGCCACGCTCGCCGTGGCGTGGGCGCTCGTGATCCTCGGGTCAGCCTGCAAGGGTCTCACCGAAGGCCGCGACCAGCCCGTCGCCATCGAGTTCATCAGCGGCGCCGACACCGCCGTCGCGGTGGGCGACACCGTCTTCGTCCCGCTCCGCGTCCTCAACCGCGCCGGTGACTCCATCCCGGGCGCCCCGGTCGTTCTCACCTCCCTCAATCCCGACACGCTCGGCGTCGATAGCGCGAGCCAGTCGGTCATCGGGCTCCTCCCCGGACCGGCCCGTATCGTGG
>JBGPHD010000208.1:0-4391 GCA_041484135.1 Gemmatimonadota bacterium | reverse complement strand
TTCGGCAGGAGCAGGAACTCGACCGTGCCGGCGCTCACGTACTTCACGGATTGCGCGGCGCGCACCGCCGCCTCGCCCATCTGGCGGCGGATCGCGGGCGTCACCACCGACGACGGGGCTTCTTCGATCAGCTTCTGGTGGCGGCGCTGGATGCTGCACTCGCGCTCGCCCAGGTGGATGACGCGCCCGTGCCGGTCCGCGAGCACCTGGACCTCCACGTGGCGCGGCCGCTCGAGCAGCCGCTCGACGTAGATCCGGCCGTCGCCGAAGGCCTTGGTCGCTTCGCCCTGCGCCGCCTCGAACGCGCCCGCCATCTCGGCGGCGGCGCGCACCACCCGCATGCCGCGGCCCCCGCCGCCCGCCGCCGCCTTGAGCAGGATCGGATAGCCCACGGTGCCCGCCGTCTTGACCGCGGCCTCCGCGCTCTTCACCGGCTCCACGGTCCCCGGCACCACCGGCACCCCGACCTCGCGCATCCGCCGCCGCGCTTCGGTCTTGTCCCCCATCGCCGCGATGGCCGACGCTGGCGGGCCGATGAACGTGAGGCCCGCGCTCTCCACCGCCCGGGCGAACTCCGCCCGCTCCGAGAGGAACCCGTAGCCCGGGTGGATGGCGTCGGCGCCGGTGCGCCGCGCGGCCTCGAGCAGCTTGCCGATGTCGAGGTACGACTCCGCGGGCGTCGCGCCACCTAACGCGACCGCCGCGTCCGCGGCGCGGACGTGGGGACTCGACCGGTCCGGATCGGAATGGACCGCGACCGCCTCGATCCCTTCCTCGTGGCAGCCGCGGATGATGCGGAGGGCGATCTCGCCCCGGTTGGCCACCAGCACCCGCTTCATAGCGGGATGTTGCCGTGCTTCTTGGGCGGGTTGCGGTCGCGCTTGGTGCGCAGCATTGCCAGCGCGTCGATGAGCCGGGGCCGGGTGTCGCGCGGATCGATCACGTCGTCCAGGTAGCCGCGGCCCGCCGCGATGTACGGATGCGCGAACTTCTCGGTGTACTCGGCCAGCCGCTCGGCGGAGGCCGCCGCCGCGTCGTCGCTCCCCTCGATCTCCTTCTTGAAGAGGATCTCGACCGCGCCCTTGGGCCCCATCACCGCGATCTCCGCGGAAGGCCAGGCCAGATTGAGGTCGCCGCGGATGTGCTTGCTGCTCATGACGTCGTACGCCCCGCCGTACGCCTTGCGCGTGATCACCGTGAGCTTGGGCACCGTCGCCTCACAGTAGGCGTAGAGCAGCTTGGCGCCGTGCTTGATGATCCCGCCGTGCTCCTGCGCCGTCCCGGGGAGGAAGCCCGGCACGTCCACGAACGTGACGAGCGGGATGTTGAACGCGTCGCAGAAGCGCACGAACCGCGCCGCCTTGAGCGACGCGCCGATGTCGAGGACGCCCGCGAGCACCGCCGGCTGGTTCGCCACCACGCCGACGGCGCTGCCGCCGAGCCGCGAAAAGCCGCAGAGGATGTTGCCGGCGTATTCGCGGTGGATCTCGAAGAACGTGCCGTCATCCATGACGTGGGTGATGACGTCGTGCATGTCGTACGGCTTGGCGGGCTCGTCCGGCACCACGGCGAGGAGCGCGGCGTCGCGTCGCGAGGAAGGGTCCTTCGTGCTGGTCGCGGGCGGGCCCTCCAGGTTGTTCGACGGCAGGTACTCGAGGAGCGTGCGCACCGCCGCCAGGCAATCGGGCTCGCCCGGCGCCACGACGTGGGCCACCCCCGACGTCGCCGCGTGCACGTCCGCACCCCCCAGCTGCTCGAAGGTCACGTCCTCATGGGTCACCGTCTTCACGACGTTAGGCCCCGTCACGAACATGTAGCTGGTGCCGCGCACCATGAAGATGAAGTCGGTGATGGCGGGGCTGTACACGGCGCCGCCCGCGCAGGGGCCGAGGATCACCGAGATCTGGGGGACCACGCCGGAGGCCAGCGTGTTGCGGAGGAAGATGTCCGCGTAGCCGCCCAGGGACGCCACGCCTTCCTGGATGCGCGCGCCGCCCGAGTCGTTGAGGCCGACCACCGGCGCGCCGTTCCTCAGGGCGAGGTCCATCACTTTGCAGATCTTCTCGGCGTGCGCCTCGGAGAGCGAGCCGCCGAACACGGTGAAGTCCTGCGAGAACACGTAGACGAGGCGACCGTTCACCTTGCCGTACCCCGTCACCACGCCGTCGCCGAGGATCTTCAGCTCTTCGAGGCCGAAGTCCGACGAGCGGTGGGTGACGAAGCGGTCCAGCTCGACGAAGGTCCCCTCGTCGAGCAGCAGGTCGAGCCGCTCCCGCGCGGTGAGCTTCCCCTTGTCGCGCTGCGCCTTGATGCGCTTGGCGCCGCCGCCCAGCTCCGCCTGTGCCGTGAGCGCCTTCAGGCGCTCGAGCTTGCCGTCCATGGTCATGCGAACGTGCCCCCCTCGCGCCCAAATCAAACCCCGGGCTCCGCGATGTGCCACCGGGGCGGGCGCAGTCCATGGAGATCCGTCGGGAATCGGCTGCCCGGCGCCTTGCGCCCGGCCGCGACCACCACGAGGCTATAGACCATGTCGGACCCGCTCCTCACCGCGCTCGCCTATGCCGCCGGCGCGGCCGCCGCCTCCGCCCTCGGGGCCCTGCCCTTCCTCAGGAAGCGCGTGCTCCCGCCGTCGTGGCTCGGCTGGGCGAGCGCATTGGCGGCCGGGCTGATGCTTGGACTCGCCTACACCATCCTGGTGGCGCTCCCTCCGAACCGGGCGCCTGCGCTGGCCGGAGGCGCGGCGCTCGGCGTCCTGCTGGTGGCGGCGGTGGCGCGTCTCTCCGCGGCGCCGTCGGCGCCGGCCGAGGCGGACGCGCCGGCGATGGGCCGCCTGCTCCTCTCGGGCGCGGTCCACGCCGCCCACGAGGGCGTGGCCATCGGCGTGGCCACGGCTGTGGACCTCCGCTTCGGGGCGTTCATGGCGATCGCGATCGCGGTGCATAACGTCCCAGAGGCGGCGGTGCTCGTCGCGGGCCTGCGCCAGCGCGGGGTCCGCCTCGGCGAGGCCGCGGGCTTGGCTGTGACGGCCAACGCGAGCCAGGTGGCGCTTGCCGCGGCGACGCTGGCGCTCACCGTGCCCGCGCCCGGCCTCACGCCCTGGATGGCGGGCCTCGCGGTGGGCGCCCTCATCCACCTCGTCATGACCGAGCTGCTGCCCGATTCCTATCATCACGCGGGGCGCACCAGCATCGCGCTGGTCGCGGTCGCGGCCATGGGGGCCGTGGTCCTGGCGCGGGGCGGCCTACCGTGAACGCCCACGTGCCGACCAGCGTTCTCGCGGTCTTCATCGCCGCGCTCATCACCGCGCTCGCCACCGGCCTGGGCGCGCTGCCCTTCGCCTTCTGGAAGGCGGTCGGCACCTCGGCGGTGGCCTACGCCAACGCCCTCGCCTCGGGGCTCATGCTGGGCGCCAGTTTCGGGCTGGTGGCGGAGGGATCGGGCGTGAACGGACCCGCGACCATGGGCGGCGCCGCGTTAGGCGTGCTCGCCATCATCGGCGCGGACCGCGCGCTCCGCGGCGTGGAGGCCCGGCCCGGGAGGGAGCGCGCCTCGGGCACCCGCCGGATGCTCCTCGTGATGACGGTGATGACGGCCCATTCGTTCGCCGAGGGGGTCGCGGTGGGCGTGGCGTTCGGGGGCGGCGCGCGGCTGGCCGTGGCCATCACGCTGGCCATCGCGATCCACAACATCCCCGAGGGGCTGGCGATCAGCGCCACGTTCCGGCCGCGGGGCGCGTCCATCGCGGCGTGCGCGCTCTGGAGCATCGTGAGCTCGCTGCCGCAGCCCGTGATGGCGGTCCCCGCGTTCCTGTTCGTGGAGACGTTCCGCGGCGTGCTCCCCTGGGGACTCGGCTTCGCGGCGGGGGCGATGGTCTTCATGGTGCTGGTCGAGCTGTTGCCGGAGGCCTACGAGCAGGCGCGCGCACCTAAGGTGGCGCTCCTGGTCTCGCTGACGCTGGTGGGGATGGCGCTGGCGCAGCGGAGCCTGTAGGGAGCGCTCAGGGCACGCGGAACAGCCGCCCGCTTTCCGCGGTCGCGCCCGTCACCTCATCGGTCACTCTAACGCGGATGCTGTAGACCCCCGGCTCGAACGGCGCGGCTCCGAACGTGAAGTAATCCACCGCCCGATCGCCCACGGCCGGGGTGGTCCGCTCCCACTCCACCACGGCCGGGCGATCGCGCCGGTGCACCAACTCCGTGAGGCCGCGCCACGCGCGGCTCGCCAGGTCGCGATGCGTAGAGTCCTCCACAGCCAGCTCAACGCGGTAGCGGCGCAGGCTGTCCGGGTCCGTCGTGAGGTTGTAGACCTCGAAGTACACGTGGACACGGTCCGTGCGCCCGAACACCAGGGTGCGGCTCGGCAGCACGAACACGTCGGCGCGCCTGGTCGGA
>JBGPHD010000207.1:0-4534 GCA_041484135.1 Gemmatimonadota bacterium | reverse complement strand
GGGAAGGGGCGCGGAGGCGAGGGCGGCGATCTCGGGGGCCTCGCGCTGGGCGCGCCGGAGCTTGGCGCCCACCAGCCGCGCCGCCTCCATGACGCGCTGCACGGCCGCGAGCTCCACGCCTTCGAGCACCGAGCCGTCGAGGCCGAGGCGCTCCAGCGCCGCATGGATATCGGGGAAGGCGACCGGCTCGAGGTCGTCGCCGGCGGCCAGGCGCTCGGCGTAACGGCTCACGCGGGTGAGCTCGCGGTCGATCCAGGCGAGGTCGGTGGTGGGGACGAGGGCGCGCACGCGATCGGCGCCGAGCGGGGTCACGGCGTACTGCGACACCTGGTCGAGCGTGGTGGGGAACTCGATCGCGGCAAGCGCGGGATCCGCGAAGGCCCCGGTCATCTTATCCGGCCAGCTCCTCGCGAGCGATCTGGTTGATCACCCGGCCCTCCGCGCGGCCCTTGAACTGTGGCATCACCTTCCCCATCACGGCGCCCAGGTCCTTCGCCCCGGCGGCGATGGCGGCGCGCACGGCGGCGCGCAGCTCGTCATCGGGGACATCGGGCGGGAGGTACTTCTCCAGCTCGGCGGACTCGAAGGCTTCCTTGTCGGCGAGGTCGGTGCGGCCGGCGGCGCGATACTGCTCGACGGACTCCTTGCGGCGCTTGATGGCGCGACGAACGACCTCGATCCCCTCGGCGTCGGTGATCGCGCGGCCGAGCTCGATGTCGCGGTTCTGGAGTTCCGAGAGGAGCGTGGAGTAGAGGAGCGTCCGGGCGTTGTCGCGGTCCTTGCGCGCCGCATTCAGCACGGCGCGGATCTGCTCGACGAACGTGCTATTCACTCCTGTTGCGGCGGCTCTTTCGGCGGGCGGCGTTCATCTTGCGCTTGCGGCGTTCGCTGGGCTTCTCGTAGTGGCGATGCTTCCGCAGATCCGAGAGGATGCCCGCCTTCTCACACTTCTTCTTGAAGCGCTTCAGCGCGCGCTCGAAGTTCTCGTCTTCGTGGATGATGACTTCCGGCATTCCCTACCCCGTGTATGGAGACCCTAAAGCAGCCAGCCTGAAAAACTTAACCGGCCCCGGAGCGCCTGACAAGGTGAGGCCAGGGCCTCATCCCGGAGGCCATTTCATGCGCCGCCCGCCGAGCACGTGCAAGTGCAGGTGGGGCACCGTCTGGCCGCCGTGCACTCCCACGTTGAGGACGACGCGATAGCCGCCGTGGTCGATCATGACCCGGCGCGCCACCTCCTTGGCGAGGTGCATCAGCGCACCCAGGAGCGGCACGTCCGTCCAGTCGTTGAGCGACTCCACGTGGACGGTGGGGATGATCAGGACGTGGTCGGGCGCCTGGGGGTTGAGATCGCGGATGGCGATCGCCTCCGGGGTCTGGATGATGACGTCCGCCTTGGCCTGGCCCTTGGCGATCTGGCAGAAGATGCAGTCACTCATAAGAGAAGACCGGGTGTAGGGTAGAGGGTGTCGGGTGTAGGGAATAAACACCGCGCGAAGGGATTCGCCACCCTCAAGGGATTTCCTCGCCTCAGGCCGATTCGCCGCTCCCGAGCCGCGCGGCGGCGGTCAAGGCGAGCGCGGCGAGCGCGGCGGTGTCGAAGCGCAGGACGGCGCGGCCGAGCGCGACGCCCCGGAAGCCGGCCGCGCGCAGCAGCGCCAGCTCCTGTCCGGAGAAGCCGCCTTCCGGTCCGACGGCCCACGAGACGGCGTCGCCCTCGCGGAGGGGCGGCATCGGGCCGCCTTCGACGTCGGCGACGAGCTTGATGGATGCCGGCCCCGGCAGGCGCACCGCCTCGCTCAGCGCAGCCGGGGAGACGATGGCGGGGACCCAGGCCGCTCCGCACTGCTTGAGCGCCTCGCGGGCGCGGCGCGTCCCCTTCTCCACGTGGGTCGACTGGAAACGCGTCGCCACCGTCTGGGAGCGCTCGGTGACCAGGGGGACGATGCGGGTCGCGCCAAGCTCGGTGGCCTTCTCGACCAGGCCGAGGAAGCGGTCGCGATCCCCCGCGCCCACCAGGAGGTCGGTGACGGGGGGCGCCGGCACCACGGTCGCGGCCATGACGCGCGCGGCGACGACCTCCCCTTCGAGCGCCAGCCGCGCCGAGGCCACGCCGCCCCGCCCGTCGATCAGCCGGACCGGCGCGCCGTCGGCGATGCGGCGGACGCGGAGGTGGTGCGCCTCCTCGTCGTCGAGGATCACCACGCCGCCCGCCACGAAGGGCCCGCGCGCGTAGGCGATGACGGACGGCGCCGGCGGCGCCGCGGTGCGCGTGGTGCTCACGCTCCGAGCGCCTCCTTCATGCGCTCCCAGAAGCTCCGCCCGTCGCGGCTCGCCGGGGGCTCGCCCTCGTGCTCGGCCAGCTCGCGGAAGACGCGCTCGAGATCGGGCGTCAGGCGCTCCGGGGTCCAGATGCCGATGCGCACGTGCAGGTCGCCCCTGGACCCGGACCCCAGGCGCGGCAGGCCGGAGCCCTTGAGCCGGACGAGGGTGCCCGCCTGCGTGCCGGGAGCGACCTTGAGCTTCTCGTCGCCCCACGGGGTCGGGATCGCGACCTCGGTGCCGAGCGCCGCCTGGCTGAAGGAGAGCGGCAGGTCCACCACCAGGTCGTCGCCGTGGCGCGCGAAGCGCGGGTCTTCCTCGACCTCGAGCATCACGATGAGGTCGCCGGCGGGGCCCCCGCGCGGCCCGGCGTGCCCCTGGCCGCGCAGGGTGATGTAGTTCTCCGACGAGACGCCGGGCGGCACGTCCGCGTTCACCGTGCGATCCACCTTGGTGCGGCCGTCGCCGCGGCAGATGTCGCACGTCTTGGCGATGATGCTCCCCTCGCCGCCGCAGGTGGGGCACGGCCCCACCGTCACGAACTGCCCGAACACCGAGCGTTGGGCGCGACGCACCTGCCCCGCGCCGCCGCACGTCCCGCACGGCTTGGGCTTGGTGCCGGCCTTCGCGCCCGAGCCGCCGCAGGCCTCGCAGGGCGTGAGCACCTTGTAGCGCAGCGTCTTCCGGGTGCCCTTCGCGACATCGTCGAGGGTGAGGCTCACCCCGGCGCGCAGGTCGTTCCCGCGCCGCTCCACCGGGCCGCCGCCGCCCCCGCGCCCGCCGCCGAACAGCTCCTCGAAGCCGCTGAACCCGCCGAAGTCGCGCATGAAGATGTTGAGCGCCTCGGAGAGGTCGAAGGCGTGGAAGCCCTGCCCCGCGCCGGCGCCCCGCCGCAGCCCGGCCTCGCCGTAGCGGTCGTAGACGCTCCGCTTCTCGGGGTCGCGGAGCACCTCGTAGGCCTCGGTGATCTCCTTGAAGCGCGCCTCCGACTCGCGGTCCCCGTTGTTGCGGTCGGGATGGTACTTCATGGCGAGCTTGCGATAGGCGCGCTTGATGACGGCCTCTTCGGCGTCGCGGGAGACCTCCAGCACCTCGTAGAAGTCGCTCATCGCAAGAGGTCGCTCACCATCTTCGAGGTGTGCTCGACCAGGGCCACGACCTTCTCGTACGGCATGCGGGTCGGGCCCAGGACGCCGATCACGCCGCGGAGCGCGCCGGCGCGGTAGGAGGACGTGACGAGGGTGAGGTTCGACATGCTCCGGGTCTCGTTCTCCCCGCCGATGGTGATGGTGAGCCCGATGCCGCCGGCCCGCTGGCCGAGCACCTGCCGCAAGACGTCGCGCTGCTCGGTGAGCTCGATCAGCTGGCGCATCTTGGGCCCGCTTTGGAACTCGGGCTGGTCGGCGAGGACGGAGGTGTGGCCGAGGACCACGTCGCCCGCCTCGTCCGCGGGGAGGTCGAAGATCTGGTCCCCGGTGGAGAGGAAGATGTCGAGCAGCTCGCTCTCGGCCGGGGTCGCGGCGCTGTCCCGCAGCCGCTCGCCCAGCGTCCCGCGGATCTCGCCTAACGTGAGCCCCGCCAGCCGGTCGTTCAGCACCCGGGCGATGTTGAGCACCGCCGCCGGCGGCAGCGCGCCGGGCACCTCGACGAAGATGGTGCGCACCAGGCCGCTCTTGAGCGCGAGCACCAGGAGGAGCCGGTCGCTCGAGACCGCGACCAGATCGAGCCGCTCGAGCACGGCCCCGTCCAGCGACGGCGCCACCGCGACCCCGAGCTCCTGGGTCAGCACGCCGAGCATCTCGGCGGCCCGGCGGAGGATGGTGTGCACGGCCGAGCCTTCCGCGGAGAGACCCTCGCGGATCGCCGCCTGATCGTGCCGGGAGGGGCGCGGCGGATGCATGAGCGCGTCCACGTAAAGCCGGTAGGCGCGGTCGGTGGGAACGCGTCCCGCCGAGGTGTGCGGATGGAAGAGGTAGCCCTTGTCCTCCAGGTCGCTCATCGCGTTGCGGATGGTCGCCGCCGACACGCCGAGACCGAACCGCCTCGCGAGCACGCGGCTCCCCACCGGCTCGGCGGTCTCGACGTAGCTCTGCACGACCGCCTCCAGCACCTTCCGCTCCCGATCCGACAACGTGTCCAACGTCATGGGCGCCCGCTCCTTCCGCGCAAGCTAGATGGACGCCACGAGGGCGTCCAGCCGCAGCCAGCCGTG
>JBGPHD010000206.1:0-4572 GCA_041484135.1 Gemmatimonadota bacterium | reverse complement strand
CGGACATTGGCGCGAGGTCGCGCGGCGATCCCTGGCCCGCCGGCGCGCGATCACGTCGGCCGCCGCGACGCGGATGGTGCGGCGGAACGCGGCGTTCCTCGAGGCCTTGAGACAGGCGCGGTCTGCCGCGTTCGAGGAGCCGCTGGACCTGGGATACCACTCGGCCGCGCGCGATCGCGTGGCGCACGCCCTGAAGGATCTCGTGTCCCCGATGATCCTCGACATCGGCACCGGGGACGGCATGCTCCAGCGGATGCTGAGGGAGCGACTCCCTCAGGTGCGGCTCACCGGCACGGACCTCCTTGCCTTCCCGGGCGTCGTGATCGCGCAGGGGGAACGGAGCCCCTTCCGTGACGCGTCGTTCGATGCGGTGTGTTCGCTGGGCGTCCTCGAGCTGGTCGCCGATCCCGCTCCCCTCGTCGCAGAGATCGCGCGGCTCCTCAGGCCCGGCGGTGTCTGTGTCCTGTCGACCAACGCGCTGGCGGTCAAGTTCCTGAGCCGCAACCCGTTCTCGTACGTCGAGGGCCTGGTCGGTGGCGTGCTGCCCGCGGTGCTCCCGGCCTATCACGGCGTCTATGAGCCGCTCACGCCGCTCCCCATGGCGCACCACGCCTTCGGGCGGGCCGAGCTGGCCGCGCTGTGCGGCCGCCACCTCGAGGAGATCCGGGTCGAACCGCTACGCTTCGCGCATCTCAGGAAGTTCGGCCTGGAGCGCGTGGCGCCGCGGGTGCCGGGGCTGCGGTGGTTCTGCGGGGAGTTCCTGGTGACGGGGCGCGCGCCTAACGCTTGACGGCCGCCACGAACGAATGCAGGGCGAGCCAGCGCATCAGGGCCCGCGGTCGCTCCAGGAACGGCATCGGGATCGGCGGGCGGCCGGGGAAGGGGAGGTAGTGGCCGACGCCGTCCAGGGCCAGCACCTCGAGGCCGGCGGCGCGCACCCAGCTCCGGGTCCGCGGCAGCATCGTGAAGTTGTTGATGGGCTGGCCCAGCTCGGTGAAGGGCCGGCCCACCACTCGGCGGTAGCCGCGGTAGAGGCCCATCAGTCCGAAGTAGTTCGGCGTGGTGAGGAGCAGCAGCCCGCCGGGCTTGAGCACCCGCGCCAGCTCGCGCACGGCGCGCGCGGGGTCGGGGACGTGCTCGACCGTCTCGCACGACACGGCCACGTCGAACGACGCCTCCGGGTGCGCGATGGCCTGGATGTCCCCCACCTCGAAGCGCAGGTTGGTGAGGCCCGCCTGACGTCCGAACGCCGCGCCCTTTTCGACCGCACCCGGGGAGAAGTCGATCGCCACCACTTCCGCCGGCCCCTGCCGCGCCAGCCAGACCGAGAAGCCGCCTCGCCCGCAGCCGATCTCGATCAGGCGCTTCCCGGAAAGGGGCGGCAGGTGCGCGCGGACCAGACGGTGCCACGGCGCGTCGGCCTCGGCGTCCACCTCGAACCCGGCGTGCCAGGCGTCGTAGGCCGAGCGGGCGTCGGTCACGCGCGCCGCCGCAGCACGGTCAGCGTCTCCACCACCTCGACCACCTCGAAGCGTGCATCTCGCCGGACGAGCTCCTCCGTGTAGCGCACGCTCCCGGCATCCTGGATCGGCCGCTCGGGCGTAGCGTGGCTGTCGTGCAGGCACACGATCCCGCCCGGCGCGACGTGGCCGCTCCAGCCCTCCCAATCATTGCGCAGGCCTTCATACGTGTGGTCGCCGTCCACGAAGAGGAAGTCCACCGGTCCCTGCCACCCGCGCGCGGCCTCCTCGCCGGTCTTCCGGACCAGCATGAGCGAGCCGTTGGCGGACCGCGCGGTCTCGCGCACGGCGATCCGGCGCGGGATCGAGAAGCCGAGGCGGCCCGGCGGGAACGGGTCCACGCCCCAGAGCGTGCCGGAGGGGTCCATCGCGTCGCGGATGCGGCGGGTGTTCACGCCGTGCCACACGCCGATCTCCACGCAGCGCCGCTTCCCCGCGGCGTGCCGGGCGATGGCCTCGCGCTCGGCCGCGCTGGTCTGCGTCTCGGCCGCGGCGAGCCCGAGAGACCAGCGGAGGAAGTGGCCGACGGTGCCGAACATGTCTAACGGCCGCGCGCGGCGGCGAGCCGCTCGTACGCCTCGCGGACCGGCACCGCGACCGCGTCCCACGTGTACCGGCGCATCGCCTCTTCGCGCGCCGCGCGCCCCAGGCGCTCGCGCAGGGAGCGGTCGGCGATGAGCCGCGCCACCGCGTTCGCGACGGCGGACGCATCGCGGATCGGCACCAGCAGTCCGTTCTCGCCGTCACGGATCACGTCGCGCATCCCGCAGGTCGCGGTGGTCACGATCGGCAGGCCGCTCGCCATCGCCTCCATCAGCGTGAGCGGCGTCCCCTCGAAGAGGCTCGGCAGGACGAAGAGGTCGTGCGCGGCGAACTCGGCCACCGTCTCCGCCTCGGTCCGCGTGCGCCGGCACGTGACGCGGGCGCGCGCAGGCTCCGGGAACGCGGCGAGGACCGCCTCGTCGGGCACGCCGGCGCCCAGCACCGTGAGCGTGACGTCCGGGTGCGCCGCGAGGATCAGCGAGAAGGCGGGCACCAGGTCCTGGATGCCCTTGTTCTTGCGCCACGTGCCGGCGAAGAGGAGCCGGCGCGCTCCGGCGTAGTCTCGCCCCGCTCCAGCCTCGCCGTACGCGGTGTCCGCCGCCGGGAAGATGCGCGTGATCGAGGCGGCGTCCCGCCCGTACCGCCTGACGAAGAACGCCTTGTCCTCCTCGTTCAAGCAGAAGATGTGGTCCGCGAGGCGGATGCTCAGCGCCGATTGCCAGAGGCTGGTGGCCGGATAGATGAAGCGGGAGCGCACGGACGGGCCGCCCCGGCCGAGTCGCGCCTCCTCGATGCCGAGGGCCCACGCGCGTTGCTCGGAGCCGTGACTCGTCACCACGACGATGGGCCGGCCCGCGATCCCTCGAAGTGCCAAGAGCGCGGCGCCCTGTGGCTCGTGCACGTTGACGATGTCGTAGGGAGTTCCGGCGGCGTAGGCGCGCCGGACGTGCCTGAGCACCGCGAGCGGGAAGGTGAAGCGCGCGAGCTTCCCGCCGACGCCGTACGCGGCCGCCTGGCGGTCGTAGAAGTACTCGAGCGTGTGGCCCGCCGCTTCGAGCCGGTCTCCGACGAATCCCACGATCCGCGTGGCGCCGCCGGTCCGGTTGTCCGGCACGTTCGCGGCGACGAGGATGCGGAGGCCGGCCATCAGCGCCTGGCGCCGGCGAGGAGCGGCTCGAGCGCGGCGAGGTGGGCGTCCATGCCGTAGCGGCGGGCATGGGTCCAGGCACCCGCGCGCAGCCGTTGGTGGTGCGCCGGGTCCGTGAGGGCGCGCGCCATCGCCTCGGCCAGGCCGATCGCGTCCGGCGGGCTTGCCGGTGCCAACTCGCCGGTCTGGCCGGGAAGGAGCCAGTCCGGTATCCCGCCCATCGCGAAACCGACGGCCGGGGTGCCCACGCACCCCGCCTCGATCCCCACCAGGCCGTACGGCTCGCCCCACACGCTCGGCAGCGCGAGCAGGTCGGCCTCGCGCAGCAGGCGCTCGCGGGCCTCGGGCCCCACCCAGCCGGGGAACTCGGCGCGGACGGCCCGCGTCGCGGCGCGGGCGCGGAGATGCTCCAGCGCGGGCCCCGAGCCGGCGATGGTCAGGCTGAGGGGCCGGCCGAGGGCGCGCTCGGCGAGCGGGGTGGCGTCGATCAGCCGATCGACCCCCTTATCATCAGTTAGGCGGCCGAGAAAGGCGATGCGGCCGGTGAAGTCGCGCGGCGCGGGCGGGGCGGGATCGGCGGCGAGACCCGCGGGCGGCAGGGGGGCGACGTGGAGCCGCTCCGGCGGGATCCCGTGGCGCGCGAACTCGTTCCGCATGTGCGTGCTCGCCACGACGACCGCCGCATAACGCTCGAGCAGGGCGCGCCGCGCCGCCTGCTGCCGGTAACCGGCCAGCAGCACGCGCGGGTCGAGTCCGCCGCAGCGCCGGGGATAGTGCAGCGCCAGGCACACCGGACCGAAGGAGCGGGTGCAGGCGGCGACGTCCGGGAACGCGTAGCGCTTCGTCCCAGTGGCGCAGGTGCCGAAGTAGCCGTGGGCGAAGAGCACCGTCGGCACGCGGGCGAGCAGCGCCGCCTCGAGATCGCTCGAGGCGAGGCCCTGGTCGTAGGCCACGTCGGGGCGCCAGGCGATCGCGGCGTCAACCGCCGCGGCGGCGCCCAGCTCGTGAGCGCACCAGCGGGGGATGGCCGGCTCCGCCGGGTCCACGGTGCCGACGCCTTCGGTGTATGGGTGCTCGTGGAGGAAAGCCACATCGTGGCCGCGTGAGGCGAGCGCCGGGATGAGCCCGCGCAAGTACTGCTCGGCGCCGCCGGCGACGGCGCGGTGCCAGGAGGCGAGGAGGATGCGCACGCGTCAGGTCCCGGGCGCGGGCTCGAGCGCAACGATGCCGTACTCGGCGAACGGGTCCTTCTGGCCGGTGAGCGGGACCGGGCGGAGCGAGAGCTCGCGCAGCAGCGACTCCATCGCGGCCCGCGAGGTGCCGGAAGCGGCCCACAGGGAGGGATGCATCTCCACCACCAGG
>JBGPHD010000205.1:0-4684 GCA_041484135.1 Gemmatimonadota bacterium | reverse complement strand
GGTCGGGTTGCAGGGCCAATGCCTCTTCGAGGTCATGAGACCAGCTCCGCTCGAGCGATCCGGGGAGGGCGAAGATCAGGTCGATCGAGATGTCGTCGAAGCCCGCGTCCCGAGCCTCGCGTACCGCCCGGCGAGCGGCGTCGGCATCGTGAGTCCGGTGCATCCAGGCGAGCACGCGGTCGTCGAAGGACTGCGCACCTACGGAAAGCCGCGTGACCCCCGCCCGCACCCAGGCCCGCGCCGAATCGGCGGTGACGTCGTCCGGGTTCGCCTCGACGGTGAACTCGTCCGCCTCACGCACGCCGAAGAGTGACGCGATGCGCGCCACGCCCTCGCCGCCCACCAGCGAGGGCGTGCCGCCCCCGAGGTAGAGGGTCGCCGGGGGCGCCGGCGGCGCGGAACGGTCCCGCTCGGCGGCCAGCGCCTCGAGGTATTCCGCCACCGGTACGCGGCGCCGGACGGCGATGCTGAAGTCGCAATAAGTGCAGCGCCGCACGCAGAACGGCACGTGGACGTAGACGTGGCCGGCGTTCACGACGCCAGCGCGAAGTGCTTGCCGGGGAGCTGCCGGATGAGGCCCTGGATCTCCAGGGACGAGAGCGCCGCGAGGAGCAGGCCCGCGTCGAGCCGGGCGCGGACCGCGATGGCATCCACGTGGACGGGCTCCGGCCTGATGACATCGAAGACCGTGGCCTCGGCCCCCGACAGCTCGGCGCGCGCCAGCTCCGCATCCCTTGCCGGCAGCCCCACCGCGGACGGGTCCGGGACCGCCCCGCTCCACCGGAGCCCGAACTCCTCCAGCAGGTCGGCGGGGGTGAGGTACACGCCGGCGCCCTGGTGCAGCAGCAGGTTGGGACTCTCCGCGGTGGGCTCGCCGAGGCGGCCCGGCACCGCGAGGATCGGCTTTTCGAGGGTCTGCATCCACCACACCATGTTGCTGGTGCCACCCTTCACCCGCCCCTCGACCACCAACAGGCACGTCGCCAGTCCGGCGATGAGCCGGTTGCGCGCCGGGAACGTCCACTGGACGGGCCGCCGTCCCGGCTCGTACTCGGAGACGAGGCATCCGTGCTCCGGCACCGCTTCAAGAAGATCGCGGTTCGCGCGCGGGTAGATCTGGTCGGTGCCGCACCCCAGCACCGCCACGGTGCGTCCTCCCGCGTCGAGAGCGCCGCGATGCGCGCGCGCGTCAAGGCCGCGCGCCATGCCGCTCACGACGACGAGGCCCGCGCGGGCGCACTCGTACGCCGCTTCGTACGCGACCCTGATGCCATACGGTGACGGCTCGCGGCTCCCCACGATCGCCACCATGGGGGCGGCGAGGGCCGTCACATCGCCGACGACGTAGAGACGTTCGGGAGGCGGGCGGACCCTGAGGAGGGCGAGCGGGAAGGCGGCGTCGTCCTGGGTGAGGACGAGCGGCTCACTCGGCGTCATCGCGCTCATGCTTCAACCGTTTCCAGAGCGCCTCCAGGAACGGCTCGAGGCCCTGATGGGAGACGCCGGAGATCACGAACTGCGCGAAGGCGTCGGGGGTCCCGGGGAGCGCCAGCTCGCCGACGTCGGGCACGAGGTCGGCCTTGGTCCAGGCGACGGCGTGCGGCTTCTCGGCCAGCGCCGGAGAGAACGCCCGGGCCTCGCGCCGCAACAGGTCGTAGGTGGCGGCCGGGTCCTCCGCGTCCACCGGGACCATGTAGACGAGGATCCTGGTGCGCTCGACGTGGCGGAGGAACTTGAGGCCGAGCCCCTTGCCGGCGTGCGCGCCCTCGATGATGCCGGGGATATCGGCGATGACGAAGCTGCGGTGCTGGGCCAGTGCCACCACGCCGAGGTTGGGCTCGAGGGTGGTGAAGGGGTAGTCGGCGATCTTGGGCCGCGCGGCGGTGACGGAGGCGAGCAGCGTGCTCTTGCCGGCGTTAGGCTCGCCCAGCAGGCCCACGTCGGCGATGAGCTTGAGGGTGAGCTCGACGCGCCGCTTCTGGCCGTCCTCGCCGGACTGGAAGTGGGTGGGGGCCTGGTGGGTCGGCGTGGCGAAGTGCTGGTTGCCGAGCCCCCCGCGGCCGCCCTGCGCGACCAGGAGACGCTCGCCCGGCTTGACGACCTCGCCGATCAGCTCGCCGGTGTCCGCGTCGCTGACGACGGTGCCGGAGGGGACCGGGAGCACCAGGTCCTCCGCCGAGCGGCCGGTGCGCTGCGAGGTGCCGCCGTGCTCCCCCGAGCCGGCGATCCAGCGCTTCTTGTAGGTGTAGTCGAGGAGGGTCCAGAGCTGCGGGTCTGACACGACGAAGATGCTCCCGCCGCGCCCGCCGTCCCCGCCCGAGGGGCCGCCCTTGGGGATGAACTTCTCCCGGCGGAAGGCGGCCATCCCCGAGCCGCCGTTGCCGGCCTGGGCATCCACCACGACCTGATCGATGAACACGCGACTAGCCTTGGGCCGGGGGCGCGCCGCTCCGGCTCCGCTCCCGCCCCCGCGCCTCGGCGACGGCGCGCCAGAGTTCCCTGGCGGCCTCGATGCGCGGCTCGGCGATGCGCGCGCCGGCCGCGAGGGCGAGTGCCGCCTCCACTTGCGGGGGAGTCGCTCCCACGTTGAGGGCGCCGCGCAGATGGGCGTGCAGCTGCCGCGGCGCGTCCTGCGGCACCAGCATGGCGATGGCGCAAAGCTCGCGCCGCGTCATGTCGAGCGCGGGCCGGCCGACGGTGCGGCCGTAGCCATCCACCACGATCCAGCGCGCCAGCGCCGGATGCAGCGCCGCCACGTTCCTGAGCAGCTTGTCGTAGTTCTCTCCGTAGATGCGTCGACCGGTCGCCTCCCCGCGCGTCTGCCACTCCCGCCAGCGATCGTAGTCGGCCGCATCCGCGCCCTCGCCCGTGTGGGGTTCCACCTGGCGGAGGGCGGCGGCCGCGACGAGCGCCCGCGGGAACCCGACGAACAGCACGCTCGACAGCACCAGCTCCTCGAGCCACAGCGCCAGGGTGCCCAGGCCGCGGGCCTCGCGCACCGTCTCGACCAGCGCGGGCTCCTCGGCGCCGGGGATGCCGTACGCCACGCGCAGCAGGCCGATCGTCTCGTTGTCGAGCGCCTTCACGGTAGCACGAGGCCGGCGAGCGGTGTCATCGAAATGCAGGCGATGCGCATCGTATTCCCGCGTGCGGCCCGGCGGGCAGGCGCTTCATGCGCCGTGGGGACGCACCTGGACGCGGGTGAGCGGGTCATGCGTCGCGGGTGAGCGCGACGTGGGCCACGTACCGGCCGACGATGGCGCCGATGCTGTTCCGGATCGGCGGCGCGCGGTGCGCCTCGCCGGCCGGCACCAGGCCCGGCGCGAGCTGGTCGATCACCGCGAGCAGCGCCGGCGCGAGGCACCGCATGTCGCCGTCCTCGACCTTCACGGCGACCCCGAGCCCCAGGTCCGGCAGTGCCGCCGAGTACACGCCCTCCGCCCCGATCTTGGCGATCAGGCCGCCGCCGGTGGCCTCGAGCAGCTCGGTGTCGAGGCGCCCGGTGCCCGCCAGCAAGAACGGGTGCGCGCGCACCGCGTCCACCAGGCGGTGGGCCGCCGCGCCACGGCCGTTAGGCATCCCCGCCGGGTCCTTCCCGCCGGCCACCGCCGCGAGCCGGGCGTAGGCCAGCGCCATCGCGCGCAGGGGGAGCGCGAAGCTCGGCACCCCGCAGCCGTCGGTGGCGAGCCCGATCGCCGAGGCCTCGAGGCCCGCCCACGCCGCCACCTCCGCGAGACAGCGCCGCTGCACGCCGTGGCCCGGGCCCTCGTAGCCCGCCCTGTCCCACCCCGCGTGCCGCGCCAGCGCCAGCATCCCCGCGTGCTTCCCCGAGCAGTTGCTGTGCGCCTTGGTGGGCGTCTCGCCCCGCTCCGCCATGCCGCGCGCGACGCTCTCGGAGAGCGACGGGTGCGGGCCGCAGACCAGGTCCCGCTCGGTGGAGCCCGACCGGGCAAGGAGGCGCCGCGCCACGTCGACGTGCCGGGCCTCGCCGTTATGCGAGGCGCACGCCAGCGCCAGCTCCTCGGGCGTGAGGCCGAGCGCGTCGGCGGCGCCGTCGATCACGAGCGGCAGCGCCTGGAACGGCTTGGCGGCGGAGCGCCAGAAGGTGACGAGATCGGGCTCGCCGCTCCGCGCGACCAGCGTCCCGTCGGCCGTGACGACGGCCACGGTGACACGGTGGCGGGACTCGACCAGCTCCCCGCGGACGGTATCGACAGTGGAGACCATGCGAGCGGGAAAGCTAACCGGGACCGGGCGCGGGCGTGGCACCCGGACCGGCCCGGTCGGCGGCCACCGCGAGCCCGATCCCGCCCAGCGCGACGGCGCCCCCCACCACCGCCGCGACGCCCGGCGGCTCGGCGATCGCGGGGAGGATCCACGCGATGAGCGTCGCGCCGACCGGCTCGCCCAGCTCCGCGACGTTCACGGTGTACGCCGGCAGGAACCGCAGCGCGTAATTGAGGCCGGTGTGGCCGATCAGCATCGGCCCCGCGGCCAGCGCGGCGAAGATGGCCCAGTCGGCGGGGCGATAGGGCGCGAAGGCCTCGCCGCGCGCGGCCGCCCAGGCGAGGAGCACGATCGCCGCGATGCCGTACACCGGGGTCACGTAGGCCGCGAGGGAGAGCGAGGCCCGGAGCCGCCGGCCGACGACGAAGTACACCGCGCCCGTCGCCGCCCCAAGGAG
>JBGPHD010000204.1:0-4726 GCA_041484135.1 Gemmatimonadota bacterium | reverse complement strand
GTGGGTCGAGTTCACCATCGACATCCACGACGTCGTGTTCGTGCACATCGACAAGAAGAAGAAGTTCCCGGCGACCGCGCTGCTGCGGGCG
Organism: Gemmatimonadota bacterium; assembly: GCA_041484135.1. GTDB lineage: Bacteria > Gemmatimonadota > Gemmatimonadetes > Gemmatimonadales > JACORV01 > JACORV01. The sequence goes on along the minus strand of JBGPHD010000204.1, from coordinate 4,635 downwards.
TTCGGCTACTCGACCAACTCACAGATCCTCGAGCTCTTCTACGCGAAGAAGGAGCTCGACATCACGGGGAACCTCCAGGCGCGCGCCCAGCGCCGCGAGATCCTCGGCACGCTGCTGGCCGCGGATGTGCCGAACCCCGAGGACAAGCGGGGCGAGCCGCTGGCCAAGGAAGGCGACGAGCTCACGCTCGACCTGCTCCAGGCGCTGCGGCGCGCCGGCATCACGACGGTCACCGTGTTCGCCGGCTACACGCAGCTCAACCTGCGTGACGACGAGGACGAGGCCGCCACGGTGCGCGGCGCCGAGACGAAGCACGTGCTCGCCGCCGACGTCGCCGATCCTGCGACCGGCGAGGTCCTGGCCGAGCGCGGCAAGGAAATGTCGGACACGCTGCGCAAGAAGCTCCGCAAGGCGGGCGTCAGCGCCGTCGAGGTGTTCCTGCCCGGCGGGCGCGGCGAGTCGCCGCTGATCAAGAACACGCTCGCCAAGGACCCGACCGCGAACGAGGGCGAGGCCCTGGCGCAGATCTACTCGCTGCTGCGCCCCGGCGAGGCGCCGAACGTCGAGACCGCGCGCGCGGCGCTCGAGCGGCTGTTCTTCTCGCCCAAGCGTTACGACCTGGGCCGCGTGGGGCGCTACAAGATCAACCAGCGCCTCGGCACCAGGCTGCCGCCGGACCACACGGTCCTCACGGAAGACGACTTCATCGCCATCATCCGCTACCTCATCGAGCTGCACGAGGGCCGCGGCTACACCGACGACATCGACCACCTCGGCAACCGCCGGGTGCGCTCGGTCGGCGAGCTCATCGCCAACCAGCTCTCGGTGGGCCTCTCGCGCATGGCGCGGCTCATCAAGGAGCGGATGAGCATCAACAACGACCCCGAGAAGATCACGCTCGACGACCTGGTCAACGCGCGCACCGTCTCCGCCGTGATCCAGGCCTTCTTCGGCAGCTCGCAGCTGTCGCAGTTCATGGACCAGACCAATCCGCTGGCGGAGCTGACGCACAAGCGCCGGCTCAGCGCCCTGGGCCCGGGCGGCCTGACGCGCGAGCGCGCCGGCTTCGAAGTCCGCGACGTGCACTACTCGCAGTACGGCCGCATGTGCCCGATCGAGACGCCGGAAGGCCCGAACATCGGCCTCATCACCAGCCTCTCGACCTACGCCCGGGTCAACGAGCTCGGCTTCATCGAGACGCCGCTGCGCGTCGTGAAGGACGGCAAGGTCACCAGCGGGATCCGGTGGCTCTCGGCGTCCGAGGAGGAGACCTTCTCGGTGGCGCAGGCCAGCACGCCCCTCAACCCGGACGGCACCTTCCGCGACACGATGGTGCTCTGCCGCAAGCGGGACGACTACCCGATGCTCACGCCGGAGCGGGTGGACTACATGGACGTCGCGCCCGAGCAGCTGGTCTCGATCGCGGCGGCGCTGATCCCGTTCCTGGAGCACGACGACGCCAACCGCGCGCTGATGGGCTCCAACATGCAGCGGCAGGCGGTGCCGCTCCTCCAGCCGCAGGCGCCGCTGGTGGGCACCGGGCTCGAATCCAAGGTCGCGATCGACTCGGGCGCGGTGGTCCTCGCGCGGCGGGCGGGCGTGATCAAGCGGGTCACCGCGGACGAGATCATCATCGACACCAACGTGGGCAACGACCGGCGCATCGACCATCCGCTGGCGCGGCTCACGCAGCACGACCGGTACCGCCTGAAGAAGTTCTGGCGCACCAACCAGGACACCGCCATCAACCAGCGGCCGGTGGTGCGGCAGGGGCAAGAGGTGGCGGCGGGCGAGGTCATCGCCGACGGCGCGGGCACCGACCGGGGCGAGCTGGCCCTCGGGGCCAACGTGGTCGTGGCGTTCATGCCGTGGTACGGGCACAACTTCGAGGACGCCATCGTCCTCTCCGAGCGCCTGGTGAAGGACGACGTGTACTCGTCCATCCACATCCAGGAGCTGGAGCTGCACGTCCGCGACACCAAGCGCGGCCAGGAGGAGATCACCCGCGAGATCCCGAACGTCTCCGAGGAATCGCTGGTGGACCTGGACGAGCGCGGCATCGTGCGCATCGGCGCGCACGTCAAGCCGGGCGACATCCTGGTCGGCAAGATCACGCCCAAGGGCGAGACCGAGCTGTCGCCGGAGGAGAAGCTCCTCACGGCCATCTTCGGCGAGAAGGCCAAGGACGTCAAGGACTCCTCGCTCAAGGTGTCGCCGGGGATGGAGGGCGTGGTCATCGACGTGAAGATCTTCTCGCGCGTCGAGGACCAGGTGGTGGAGAAGGACCGCGGCGAGCGGATCGGCGAGGTGCGGCGGCTCGAGGCCGAGGAGAAGGCCCGCGTGACCGCGGCGCTGCACGAGGACCTGCTCCACGAGCTGCTCGGCGAAGAGGTCGGGCTGATGCTGAAGGTCGGCACGGTGGAGGAGTACCTCGCGGCGGGCACCAAGCTCACCAAGCAGGTGCTGGAGGGCGTGAGCCTGGCGGACGCGGACCTCAAGACGCTGCGGGTCGGGACCAAGGCGGCCAACGAGCGCATCCGCCAGATCATCGAGGCGGCGGGGACCGAGCGCGCCAAGGTGGAGGAGAAGGCCGAGGACCAGATCGACAACATCCTCCAGCCGGACGAGCTGCCGCCGGGCGTGATCCAGCTGGTGAAGGTCTACATCGCCGAGAAGCGGAAGATCTCGGTGGGCGACAAGATGGCGGGGCGCCACGGCAACAAGGGCATCATCGCGCGGATCGTGCCGGAGGAGGACATGCCGTTCCTCCCGGACGGGACGCCGGTGGACATCGTCCTCAATCCGTTAGGCGTGCCGAGCCGGATGAACGTGGGCCAGATCCTGGAGACGCACCTGGGCTGGTGCGCCAACCTGCTGGGGTTCATGGCCAAGACGCCGGTCTTCCAGGGCACCAACGAGAACGAGATCGGGCTGCTGCTCAGGCTGGCGGGGCTCGGGTGGGCCGCGCAGGCGCTGGGGCTCACGGCGCCGCCGCCCCGGCTCGACCAGGACATCATCCGCCAGATGCTGGCCGACCTCAAGCGGGTGGGGGTGGGCACGAACGGCGACCGGCCGGACCTCTCGTCGGTGCGGCTGGAGCGGCTGGCGAGCCGCAACGCCAGCCAGGAGACGCGCGACCTGCACCACACGGTGCGCGACTTCCTCGTCGCCGCGGCCAAGGAGCTGGCGGCGCGCGAGGTGGACGGCTGGAAGGGCGCGCTGGCGGCACACGAGCGCCTGCTCGCCGACGAAGAGATCGGCAAGGCGCAGCGGGCGGACCTCAAGAAGGGCCAAAAGGCGCTGGAGGCCCAGCTCGAGAAGCATACCGCGCCCGAGGACGTGCTCGAGTTCGCGGGCCATCCGGCCTTGGCCGGCATGCTGGGGAAGAAGGCCGACGCCGACGTGGACGCGGCGGCCGAGGCGCTGCTCCGGCTGGGCGGGCTCACGCCCACCGGCAAGGCCTACCTCCGCGACGGGCGCGGCGGCGAGCAGTTCGAGAACGAGGTGACCGTCGGCTCCATCTACATGATGAAGCTGTCGCACCTGGTGGACGACAAGATCCACGCGCGCTCGATCGGCCCGTACTCCCTGGTGACGCAGCAGCCGCTCGCGGGCAAGGCGCAGTTCGGCGGCCAGCGGTTCGGCGAGATGGAAGTGTGGGCGCTCGAGGCGTACGGCGCGGCGCACACGCTCCAGGAGATCCTGACGGTCAAGTCCGACGACGTGAACGGCCGGAGCCGGGTGTACGAGGCCATCGTGAAGGGGCAGAACCTTCCGGAGCCCGGCATCCCCGAGTCGTTCAACGTCCTCGTGAAGGAATTGCAGGCGCTGGGCATCCGGGTGATGCTCGGCACCACCGAAGACGGTGAGGAGTAACCGATGATCGACTTCCGCAGCCCGCGCGAGCGGACGGGGTCCAGCTTCGACTTCATCCAGATCCGCATCGCGTCGCCCGAGGAGATCCGGGGACCGAAGGACCAGAAGGAGCGCGAGCGCCTGGAGATGCAGGGCCAGCGCGCCTGGTGGTCGTGGGGCGAGGTGGTCAAGCCCGAGACCATCAACTACCGGTCCTTCAAGCCCGAGCGCGACGGCCTCTTCTGCGAGCGCATCTTCGGCCCGGTCAAGGACTGGGAGTGCCACTGCGGCAAGTACAAGCGGATCCGCTATCGCGGCGTGATCTGCGACCGCTGCGGCGTGGAGGTCACGCTCAGCAAGGTGCGGCGCGAGCGCATGGGCCACATCGAGCTGGCCGTGCCGGTGGCGCACATCTGGTTCTTCAAGACGCTGCCGTCGCCGATGGGGAACCTGCTCGACATCACGCTGCGGGACCTCGAGCGCATCATCTACTACACCAACTACGTGGTCATCGACCCGGGCCAGCAGGAGGTGCAGGAGCGGCAGCTGCTGGACGAGGACGAGTACCTCACGCTCCGGCAGAAGGCGCGCGAGGCGGGTGACACGGCCTTCAAGGCCGACATCGGCGCGCCGGCGGTCCGCACCCTGCTCGAGCGGCTCGACGTGGACAAGACGTCGGAACGCCTCAAGGGCGAGGTGGCGGTCGAGACCTCGCAGCACCGCAAGAAGCAGCTCCTCAAGCGGCTCAAGGTGGTGGACGCGTTCCGCAACTCGGGCGAC
>JBGPHD010000203.1:0-4738 GCA_041484135.1 Gemmatimonadota bacterium | reverse complement strand
GTTCCGGGACCATGAGGTAGTTGTCCTCGTTCCCCGAGCGGATCAGTCCGACATCCGTGCGGGCGGCGCAGGTGATGTGCAGGAGGATGCTCACGCCTAACGAGACCCCGACGGCGGCTTCACGTCCTGGAGCTTCACCGCCGAGATCATCCGGGTGGACACCGGCTGCTTGATGCCGGCGTCGTCGTCGGTGGGCTCGAAGACCAGCTGCACGTCGCCGAACCGCACGAAGGCGCCCGGCGCGATGGGCACGTCGCCCGTGACCTTCTCCCCGTCCACCATCGTGCCGTTGGTGGAGCCGAGGTCGGTCAGCATCCAGATCCCCTCACGCCGCGTCAGCTTGGCGTGCTGCGAGGAGACCGAGTCGTCGGGGATGACCAGGTCGCAGTACTCCGCCCGGCCGATGTTGACCACCGGCACCTTCACCACCAGCCGCTGGCCCTTGAGCGACCCCGTCCGCACCAGGAACTTGGCCAGCGCCTGCGGGCCCGATGCGCGCGGGGCGGCGGGCGGAGCCTGCGGTGCCGCGGCGGCGGCAGGTGGAGCCGGCGGCGCCGCACGAGGGGGGGGCGCGGCCGCGGCGGGTGGAGCCGGCGGCGCCGGACGGGGCGGGGGCGCGGCCGCGGCGGGCGGCGGCACCGGCGCTGACGGCGAACCGGTCTGGAAGTACCCCGTGGAAACGAGCTGGGCGGCGCCCGCGGGCGGCTGTGGCGACACGGCCGGCGGCGGGGCGGCGGGCGGCACGGCGGCCCTCGGAGTAACGGCCGGAGGGACCACCGGGGGCGCAGCCCTCGGCGCAGCGGGGGGAGCGGCGGCGGCAGGAGCAGGAGCCGGAGCGGCCGCCTGGGGCGAGGGTGCCGGGACGGCGGGAGCCGGCGCCGTGGGCGCGACATCCGCGTAGAACCGGAATTCCTCTTCCCCGACCCGGATGATGTCCGCACGGGCCAACAAACGCTGGTTCTGGACCCGCTCGCCGTTGACGAACGTGCCGTTGGTGCTGGAATCCACCACGATGTAGCCGCGTGGGCTCACCAGGATCTCCGCGTGACGCCGCGACACCTGCCCGCCCGGGACCACCACGTCGGCGCTCGCGTCGCGCCCGAACTTGAGGGACCCGGCGAGTATCTGGTACTCGCGGCCGTCGGTGAGGGAGACCAGGCGCCCGCCCGTGGCGGTCGTCGCCTTGCCCGCGGCCTTGGCCGGCCCGGCGGGGATGTCCGGCAGCTTGAGCGCCGAGACGTACTGGGTGCTCCCGCTCTTCCGCTCGTCCACGAACAGCAGGTCGATCCCCGCGATGGTCACCTTGTCGCCGTGGAGCAGCGGCTGCGGCAGCGGCCCGAGCTTCACGCCGTTCACGTCGATCTCCACCGCCGGGTCCATCTTCCGGATGGACACGTCGAGGTTGGGTGCGGTAGTCAGGATCGCATGGCGCAGGGCGACGCCCGCCCCCTCGAGCCTGAGGTGGCAGTCGGCCCCCGTCCCGATCAACATCTCGCCCGACGGGACCGTGTGGCGCTTCCCGCCGAATTCGATAAATGCCATCAGTCAGCCTCAACCGGGGGGATGGAAAAACGTAGTCGCCGCACCGTAACGGGGCAAGCTTGCACAGCTTACGTCGTCGGCGACAGCGTCGCCCCAAGCTGGAGATGGTACAGCTTCTCGTAGAGCCCGCCCCGGGCGAGCAGGTCCCGGTGGGCGCCCCGCTCCCGGATCTGCCCGTGGTGCAGCACCAGGATCGTGTCCGCGTCCTGCACTGTGGACAGCCGGTGCGCCACGATCAGGCAGGTCCGCCCCCTCATCAGCTCCACGATGGCTGTCTGGATCATCTCCTCGGACTCGGCGTCCACCGAGGACGTGGCCTCATCCAGGACCAGGACCGCCGGCCGCACCGCCAGCGCCCGCGCGAAGGCGAGGAGCTGACGCTCCCCCACCGACAGGCTCTGCCCGCGCTCCCCCAGCATGTGGTCGTAGCGGGCCGGCAGCCGCGCGATGAAGCGGTGGGCCCCCACCCGCTCGGCCGCCTCTTCCACGGCCCGGTCGTCGATGGGCTGGTCCAGGCGGATGTTGCTCCGCAGGTCTCCGGTGAAGAGGAAGATGTCCTGCTGCACCAGCCCGATCCGCGCCCGGAGCTCGTCCTGCGGCACGTCCCTGATGTCTACGCCGTCGAGCGTGATCCTGCCGTGATCCACGTCATGGAACCGCAGCAGCAGGTTGATGACCGTCGTCTTGCCCGCCCCGGTATGGCCCACCAGCGCGATCCGTTCTCCCGGGTGCGCGGTGAACGACACCCCCTTGAGCACCCACCCTTCGTCTTCGCCGCGCGGCGTCCGGCTCGGATAGCGGAACCACACGTCCTCGAACGCCACCTCGCCGCGGGGCGGCGACGGCAGGCTGACCGGCCGCGCCGGGTCGCGCACCGCCTCGTCCTCGTCGAGCAGCCCGAAGACCCGCTCCGACGACGCCATCGCCGACTGCACGATGTTGAACTTGTCCGCGATGTCCTGGAGCGGCTGGAAGAACCGGCGGGTGAGCTGGAGGAACGCCGCCAGCACCCCCACCGTCACCGCGTGGCCGAGCACCTGCCCGCCGCCGTAGAGGATCAGCGCGGCGAGCGCGACGGACATCAGGACCTCGAGCACCGGGAAGAACGTCGCGTAGACGGTGATGGACACGAGGTGCGCCTCGAGGTGCGCGCGGTTGACCTCCTCGTGATGCTGCTGGGTCCGCCTCTCCCGGCCGAAGAGCTGGACGATCCGCATCCCCGAGAGGTGCTCCTGGAGGAACGCGTTGATGCGCGCCAGGCGGACCCGAATCTCCCGGAACGCGGCGCGGACCCGCACCCGGAACACCTGCGCGGCGATGACCATGAATGGGATGACGGCGAACGCGGCGAGCGCGAGCCGCGCGTCCATCCAGAGCATCCACAGCATGATCGCGGCCAGCGCGAAGAGGTCCCCGAAGAGCGACACCACCCCGGACGTGAACAGCTCGTTCAGTGTCTCCACGTCGCTGGTGACGCGCGTCATCAGGCGGCCCACCGGATTGCGGTCGTAGAACGCGATCCCGAGCCGCTGGAGCTTGCCGAAGATGGCCATCCGGAGGTCGATCATGACGCGCTGCCCGATGCGGGCCGTCACGATCGTCTGCCCGTACTCCAGCACGAACTCGGCGAGGAGCGCCGCCGTGAAGAGCGCCGCCAGGGTGCCGAGCCGGTGGAAGTCGTGCGCCGGGATCGCGCGGTCGATGGCGTCCTTGGTGAGGTACGGGCCCGCCACCTGGAGCACGGCGGACGCGATGAGCATGAGCACGGCGAACACCGTGGAGGCCAGGTGGGGCTTGAGGTACGTGAGGAGGCGCCGGAGCAACGCGAGGTCCAGCGGCTTGCCGAGGACGTCCTCTTCGTGGAGCGGTGTGGTCACCCGGCCTCGGGAGCCGCGGCGGTGCCTTCCGCCTCGTCGAGCCGGCCGTGCAGCAGCTTGAAGAAGACGAAGGAGCCGAAGATCACCGTCGCGTAGCTGACCGTGAACCTCCAGATGATCGTGTACGCCGGAAGGAAGGCGCCCGGCACCAGCGTCTTGCCGCTCATCAGCAGCGCCGAGAGCCCCTCCGCGGCGCCCGCGCCGCCCGGCGTCGGCGCGAAGTAGAGCAGGAACGAGATCGTGGTCTGGACGATCAGCACGTCCACGAAGTGGGCCGGGAGTCCGAGGGCCCGCATCGCGACGTAGCCGGCCAACAGGCGGTTCGCGTGGGCGAGGCCGGACGTCAGCACGCCGAGGAACACCTGGAGCCAGCCGCTCGGCGTCCGGAAGTAGGCGATGACGCAGTCGTGCATCCGGTCGACGCCGGTGCGGAGGACCTCGACCCGCTGGGCGACGCGCCCGACGTGGTGGCGTTCGAGCCAGCCGATGGCCGCCATGAAGAGCCGCCTGGTCGTGCCCGGGAAGCCCACTGCCAGGACCATCACCATGCCGACCGTGAAGAACATCGCCGAGCTGGTCTTGAACACGTCGTAGAGCGAGATGCCGACCAGCTGGTGCGCCTGCAGCGACCGCCCGGCCCCGAGGAAGATCGCGAGGGGCCCGGCGATGGCGAAGAAGATCACGGTCGTGAAGAAGCTCATCAGCGTGGAGGTCATCGCCTCGGGGAGCGGCACCCCGAACCGCCGCATCGTGTAGATCATCACCGGCCCGCCGCCCGCCTGCGCCGGAGTGAGGTACGCCGCCCACGCCGTCAGCCCGCCCGCCGCCACCATCCCCCAGAACGGCGTCTTCTTGTGGACGTGCCGCGTGATGAGCCAGATGCGCAGGCCGCCGCCGAACCAGTCCGACGAGGCGAGGAGCAGCGCGGCCAGCAGCCAGACCGGCTTCACCTGCGCGAACGCATCGAGGGTCGACTGCCACGCGCCGGTGACGACCAGCACACCCACGACGGCGATCGCGGAGATGAGGACGAAGACCTGTAGTCCGCGTTTCAGAACGCGCGGGGAGAGGATCAAGGCCATGAAGCCGTGAAGCTAGCCTGTGGGATGCGAGGCGGCTACCGTTCCCAGGCTGTGGACCGATCGCTCGTCGTCCGGGGAGCCCGGCAACACAACCTACGGGGATTCACCCTCTCCCTGCCCCACCGGAAGCTCATCGTCCTGACCGGCCCTTCCGGCTCGGGCAAGTCATCGCTCGCCTTCGATACCATCTACGCCGAGGGCCAGCGCCGCTACATCGAATCGCTCTCGACCTACGCC
>JBGPHD010000202.1:0-4795 GCA_041484135.1 Gemmatimonadota bacterium | reverse complement strand
GCCCGAGAAGGCCGTGGCGGTCGGGTCGCTCAACGCGGTCACGTACTGCGCCCGGGCCTCCGAGTGGTCGTAGAACGGTCCCAGGCTGAGCGACAGGCTCGGCGCGGGGCGGACCCGGACGTCGAGGTTGCCGCTCCAGTTGTGGGTGCCCTCGCTGCTGCGGCTGATGGACGGGTTGGTGCCGAGCACCAGGCGCCGGCGCGAGTCCGTGGAGACGCTGAGCTGGTAGTAGTCCAGGCCCGCCCTCCTCACGACCGGACCGCCGCGCGTCAGGCGGTCGTCGAAGACCTCAGGCCGGTGGAGCCAGAACGCGCTGGTGTTCCAGTAGTTGAGCGGCGTGACAAAGCCGAAGAGCTGCACTTGCCGGTCGGTCAGGTCCCCATCGTAGTTGTACTGCTGCTGCCCGCCGAGGATGAACCCCGAGGAGCGGTACCAGCTGGTCGGCCGGGTGTTCTGGCGGAAGATGTTCGCCGCCATCCACCGGTAGTCCGTGCGGGTGAGGAACGCGATGTCGTTGTTCTCGACCCCGGGGCTCCGGATGTTGGTCTGCGCCTCCCAGAGCCAGTTGCCGCCTTCCTTCGCGACGCGGGCGTAGAACCCGTAGCCTCGCAGCGAGGTGCGCGCAGGGTCGTAGGTGTCGGTGAAGAGCCCGTTGCTCGTTTCGGTGCGGTCGGGGCGCTGGTAGTAGCGGGCGCTGGACCGCTGGATGCGGAGGATCGCCGCCGAGTCGCCCGCCACCTGCGAGATCGCGCTGCTCATTATGACGTTGTAGGTGCGGTGCGACCAGGACCAGTCGAGGTCGAAACCGGCGAGCTCGCTGTGGCGCGTGAGCAGCGTCGCGAGCGCCGAGTCGCCCAGGCTGCGGCGCACCGACGTCGCGATGCCGCCTAACACCAGGTTCCCGCCGCGGAGGTCGCGCTTCACCCGCGCCACGAAGTAGTTGGTCAGCGGCTCGACCTCCACCTGCCCCTCGCCCCCGCCCAAGAGCGAGACGCGCGCGTTCTCGCGCCGGGTGACGGCGTCCACGATGCCGACCGAGTAGCCGTGGCCGGTGCGGCCGGTGATCTTCGCCGCGCCGAGGATGGTGGTGTTGTCCGGCACGTGGGAGTACGGTCCCGCCGCCTGCGCGATCCCGGCCCCCTGCGGCTGCCGCCCGACCCGCCGGGAGAAGAAGGTGCTGAGCGAGGAGACGTTGCTGCAGAAGTAGCAGCTGAAGCCCCCGAAGCCGAACATCCCCTGTCCCTCGATGAAGAACGGCCGCCGTTCGGGAAAGAAGGTCTCGAAGGCCGAGAGGTTCACCACCGCCGGGTCCACTTCCACCTGGCCGAAGTCGGGGTTGAAGGTGGCCGAGAGGGTGAGGTTCGAGGTGAGCAGATAACGCAGGTCGCCGCCCACCCGCGAGCCGAGGTCGTGCGCCTTCGCGAAGGGGTCGGCCGGGTCCGCGACCTGGACGTTGGCGGAGCGGCCCACCACGTACGGCATCAGCTCCAGCCGCTCGGGATGCGCGTGGATGACCAGGCCCTCGAGGTGCCCGTACCGCTGCGGCCCGCCCACCGCGTTGTTGGGCCACCAGGCCCAGTGCGAGCGCTCGTTGATCCGGCTCGCCAGCCTGACGATCTGCATCCCCCAGGTCTGCGCGGTGTCCCGTGGGAAGCGGAGCTGCGAGAACGGGATCCGCATCTCCGCGGTCCAGCCCAGCGAGTCGATCCGCGTGACCACGTCCCACACCGGGTCCCACGAGTCGTCCAGACCGGTGTTGCCGGGCCCGTAGGCATCGCCCTTCACGCCGGACGGATTGACCGTGAACTGGGTGCGGCCGAGGTGGTCGTGGAAGGTGTCGAAGACGAGCGTGAGGAGGTCGCTGTCGGTCTCGTTGTCGCGGCGGGCGAGGCGGCTGCGGACTCCCGCGCCCCCCTGCTCGTCGAACATGCGCGCGCCGACGTAGATGAACGCGTCATCGAAGAGGATCCGGACCTCGGTGCGCTGGGTCGCCGGCTGGCCCTCGGTGGGCTGGGACTGCCGGAACCCGGTGGCGGGGAGGGCCTCCAGCCACGCGGCCTCGTCGAGGCGTCCGTCGAGCACGACCGGCGAGGCGCGGAGGACGGCGCGCACCGCGGGCGACGCCTCCGGATGCACGGAGCCGGTCTGCGCGGCGAGGCTGCCGGCTGCCGCCAGGCAGGCAAGGACGAGCGGGAGCGCTGAGCGGAGCGGACGCGGGATCATGAAGTCCTTGTGTGTGACGAGGCGGTGCCGGATCCACCGCTTGGACCCCTCGGACGCGCTGAAGGTTGGATGGCGACCGCTGTGCCGGCAACCGGTGTTGCATTGTGCGAGACCCCGGACTCCACCTATTGTTGGGGCATGACCGTCCCCGCCACCGTGCCCGGTAAGCAGAAGATGCCGTGGCGCCGCGCGCCGTCGCCGGGTGCGGTCCCGCCCCTGCGCACGCTGCTCCGGTGGCTCTACATCGGCCGGCTCTCCATCGCCTCGGGCGTCTTCGTCGCCGCCATCTTCGCCTGGTTCGAAGCCGACATCACCCAGCTGTTCATCGTGTCCCTGTGCATCACGTCCGCGCTGGTCATGTCGGCGGTCTCGTTCTGGTATTCGCACCTGCGCACCGGCGACATCGGCAACACGTTCCTCTACGCGCAGGCGGTCTTCGATCTCACGCTGGTGACGGCCATCGTCCACGTCAGCGGCCCATTCACCTACTTCGCCGCGCTCTACATCCTGGTCATCGCTTTCAACGCGCTGCTCATGCCGCTCGCCAACGGGCTCCTGATGGCGCTGCTGGCCGGCATCCTCTATGCCGCCGACGTGGTCTTCGGGCACCCGGTGGAGCTCTCGGCCGCGCTCTTCATGCAGATCGCCGTGTACTGGCTGGTGGCGGGCGCGACCGGATACCTCGCCAGCCGGGCCCGCGTGGCGGGTGTCGCGCACGACACCATCGCCGCCGAGCTGCGCCGGGTGCGGCTCGAGGCGACCGACATCCTGAAGAACATCAAGACGGGCATCCTCACCGTGGGCGGCGAGGGGACCCTGGTCTACGCCAACCCCACGGCCGAGGCGGTGCTCGGTCTGCGCGCCGGCGAGCTGCGCGACCAGGCGGTGTTCGGCCGCCTCGACGCCATCGCGCCGGTGCTGGCGGACGCGATCCGCAGCACCCAGAACGAGGGCCGCCGCGTGATCCGCCGCGAGGCGGATGTGACCGTGGACGGCCGCACCTTCCCCATCGGCGTCTCGACTACGGCGGTGCACGTGGCCGACGGCCACCCGCCCTCGGTGACCGCGATCTTCAAGGACATCTCCGACGAGAAACGGCTCGAGGCGCTGCACTTGAGGACCGAGCGGCTGGAGGCCGTGGCGGAGCTGGCGGCGTCGCTGGCCCACGAGATCAAGAACCCGCTCGCCTCCATCCGCAGCGCGGTGGAGCAGCTCGCGCGGGTGATGCCCGCCGGCGCCGACGAGCGGGTCCTCTCCGGCCTCATCGTGCGGGAGAGTGACCGGCTCTCGCGGCTCCTCACCGAGTTCCTGGATTTCTCGAGGGTGCGCGTCACCAGCTCGGCGCCGCTCGACCTGGTCGAGGTCGCGGAGGCGGGGATCCGCCTCGCGCGCCAGCATCCCGACTGCGCGCCGGACGCGGTGATCGACCTCCAGGCCATCGAGCGGCCCATCGCCATCGAGGGGGACGAGGACCTGCTGCACCGCGTGGTCTTCAACCTGGTGCTCAACGCGGTGCAGGCGCAGCCCGCGCACGCGCACGTCACGGTGGACGTGGGGATCCCGGACATCACGCTGATCCCGGCGGGGATGGCGGTGGACCAGCCCCGCATCCTCCGGGTGCGCGACCGCGGCCCCGGCGTCGCCTCCGACGTGTTGCCGCGTCTCTTCGAGCCGTTCGTGACCGGCCGGTCCGGGGGCACGGGGCTCGGCCTCGCCATCGTGCAGCGCGCCGTGCGCGCGCACGGGGGCTTCATCTTCTGCGATTCGGTGCGGGGCCACGGCACCACCTTCTCGATCTTCATCCCGGCGCGGTTCAGCGCGCAGGAGGTCGCGTGAGCAGACCCTCGATCCTGGTGATCGACGACGAATCGGCGATCCTCGACACCGTGCGCATCCTCCTCAAGAACGAGGGCTTCGACGTCACGGTGGCGCAGGGCGGCCGGGCCGGCCTGGAGGCGCTGGAGAAGAGCGCGCCGCAGATCGTGCTCTCCGACGTCCGGATGCCGGGGGTGAGCGGGATCGACATCCTCCAGAAGGCGCGCCAGATGGACCCGGACATGCCGGTCATCCTGATGACGGCGCAGGCCGAGCTCCGCACGGCGATCCAGGCGGTGAACGAGGGCGCGTTCCACTACATCCAGAAGCCGTTCGGCAACGACGACCTGGTGGCCATCTGCCGCCGCGCGGCGGAGCACCGGCAGCTCAAGACCGAGAACCGGTCCCTCAAGCAGGAGATCCGGCGACGCGAGCGGTCGCAGACGGTGAGACCGTTAGGCAGGAGCAAGCCCTTCGCCGAGGTGCTCAAGCTTTCGGAGATGGTGGCGCCCACCGAGAGCACGGTGCTGATCCAGGGCGAGAGCGGCACCGGCAAGGAGGTCATCGCGCGCTACATCCACGAGCTGTCCACGCGCACCGAGATGCCCTTCCTCTCCATCAACTGCGGCGCGCTCCCCGAGAGCCTGCTCGAGAGCGAACTGTTCGGGCACTTGAAGGGAGCGTACACCGGCGCGCACAAGGACAAGGCCGGCCTCTTCGCCGCCGCCGCCAAGGGCACGTTCTTTCTCGACGAGAT
>JBGPHD010000201.1:0-4821 GCA_041484135.1 Gemmatimonadota bacterium | reverse complement strand
CTCGCTCGTCTGGCGCTGATTATGACACCAGGCTCAGGCGGGAGCGTCGGGGTCGACGCCGAGCTTGCGCAGGTAGTAGCCGAGGTTCCGCTGGTCGAAGCCCAGCAGGCGGGACGCCTCCTTGCGCACGCTCCAGGAGCGGGAGATGATCCCGGTGGGCGGCACGGAGGCGGTGCCGGTGGACGTGCGGCTCATCGCCGCCACCAACCGGGACCTGGAGGACGACATGCGCACCGGCCGGTTCCGGTCGGACCTCTACTACCGGCTCAACGTCATCGCCATCCACCTGCCGCCGCTCCGGTCCCGCAAGGACGACATCCCGATGCTGGCCGAGGCGTTCCTGAAGCGGATGGCGGCCGAGCGCAAGGAAGAGCAGAAGCGGATCGCGCAGGACGCCATGGACGCGATCATGGCCTACGACTGGCCCGGCAACGTGCGGGAGCTGGAGAACGCGCTGGAGCGGTCGATGACCCTGACCCGCGGCGACGAGGTCACCCACGCCGCGCTCCCCACCCGCGTCACCGAGCGGCGCGCCATGCCGCTGGTGTCGGAGCGGGTGCAGGTGAACCCCACGATGGAGATGGTCGAGAAGGCCTACATCATGTGGGTGCTCCAGAGCGAGGCGGGGAACAAGACCCGCGCGGCCGAGGTGCTGGGCATCGACCCGTCCACGCTCTACCGCAAGCTGTCGCGCTACGAGGGCGGCGAAGCGTGAGTCCGCTCAGGGAGCGGTGGAAGAACTACCACGAGATCGTCCTGTCGGTGTTGATCCCGGCCTTCGACGAGGGGCCGACCATCGAGGCCGTGGCCGACCGCCTCGCCGAGGTGCCGATCAAGCTCGAGATCATCGCGGTGAACGACGGCTCGCGCGACGACACCGGCGCGCGCCTCGACGCGTTGCGCAAGGCGGGGAAGGTCCACACGGTGATCCACCTTCCGAAGAACCGCGGCAAGGGCGCCGCCATCCGGACCGCGATCGCCGCCGCGACCGGCGACGTGATGGTGGTGCAGGACGCGGACCTGGAGTACGACCCCGCCGAGCTGCCCGATCTCCTCGCGCCCATCCTCGACGGCCGCGCCGACGCCGTCTTCGGCTCGCGCTTCCTCGGCGGGCCGCACCGGGTGCTCTACTTCTGGCACAGCATCGGGAACCGGATGCTGACGCTGCTCTCGAACATGATGACCGACCTCAACCTCACCGACATGGAGACCTGCTACAAGATGGTGCGGTCGGACCTGATGCGGACCCTGCCCCTCACGTCGGAACGGTTCGGGTTCGAGCCGGAGCTGGTGGCGCGGCTGGCGCAGGCGCGGGCACGCATCTACGAGATGCAGATCTCCTACGCGGGCCGCACCTACGCCGAAGGGAAGAAGATCAACTGGAAGGACGGCGTGGCCGCGCTCTGGCACATCCTCCGGTACAACCTCCTACGCCCGCGCTCCTGAGGGGCAGGTGGACCTGGCCGGCCGCGGCGGGGATCGCCGTGGCCGCGGTCGTGGCGCTCAATCTCCCGGCCACGCTGGTGGGCGTCTTCTACGACGACGGCATCTACCTCGCCCTGGCGAAGAGCCTCGCCGAGGGACACGGGTACCGGCTCCTGTACCTGCCTGACGGGCCGTCGGCGGTGCACTACCCGTTCGCCTATCCGCTCTTCCTGGCGGCGCTCTGGCGCCTGTGGCCCTCGTTCCCGGCCAACGTCGTCCTCTTCAAGGCGGCCAACGCGGCGCTCATGGGCCTCTTCGCCTTCATCCTGTCGGCGTCGGCAGGCGAGAAGGTGACGGGGCGGCGGTGGCTCGGCGCCCTGGTCGTGGCGGCGGGCGCGACCGCGATCCCGCTCGTGGCCACGGCCTCCGTGCTCTTCGCGGAGCCGCTCTTCCTGGTCCTCGCCGCCGGCGCCTGCTGGGCGGCGGACTCGGCGAAGGGCGCGGAGGGGATGCGGCTCTACCGGCTCGCGCTCTCCGCCGGGCTCCTCGCCGGTGCGGCGGCGCTGACGCGCTCGATCGGCGTGGCGGCCATCGCCGGCGTCGCGCTGGCGCTATGGCGGAAGCCGCGGGCGGCGGTGACGGCGGGCGCGATGGGACTGGCGATGCTGGTCCCCTGGGGGCTCTTCGTGGCCCTGCACCACGTCGAGACCGAGCCCGTCCTCGCGGCCAACTACGGCACGTACGGGGACCTGATCGCGCAGAGCGGGTGGGGCTGGCTGTCGTTAGGTAGCCTGGCGGACCTCGGCCGCCCGCTCGCCGCGCTGCTGCTCCCGCCGATGCCGCCCGCGCTCTGGAAGGTCGCGGCCGTCTGGACGATGCTGGTGCTGGCCTTCGGCATCGTCGCCCTGGCGCGCCGCGCGCCGGCCACCGGGTGGACGCTGGCCGCCTACCTCACCCTGGTCGCCGTGTGGCCGTACGGGCCCGACCGGTTTCTCTGGGCCGTGGTGCCGTGGCTCGCGCTCGCCTTCGCGGCGGCGCTGGCCGCGCTGTACCGGCAGGGGCGCGAGGAACGGACCTGGCGCGGGCTGCTGCGCCCGCTGGCCCTGGTCTCCGGCGTGCTGGTCGTGACCGGGTTCACCGTGGGCGGCGTGCGCGGCTACGCGCGCGGCTCGGCCACGGCGGCGCAGCGCGGCATCTCCGAGACCTTCGGCGTGGTGCTGCCGTGGGTGCGGCAGGCCACCCACCCCGACGACGTGATCGCGGGGGAGGATGAAGCGCTCCTCTGGCTCTACACCGGCCGCCGCGCCGTGCCCTCGTCCCTCTGGCGCGCGCGCGGCCGCACCGCGGAGTACCTCGGTCCCGAGTCGCTCAAGGTGTACTTCGACCGGATGGGCGTGTCGCACGTGATCCTGACGGGGCCCGGCTCCGACGCGGCGCGGACGCTGGACGCGATGCTGGCGCGCTTCCCGGGCTACCTCAACCCCGAGCAGGTCTGGCCCGGCCCCATGATGGCCTTCCGCGTGGCGCGGCGATGACCGCGCATCCCTCGATCGCTTCGGCCGGGAGCGAGCCGGAGGTCTCGGTCGTGATGCCGTGCTTGAACGAGGCGGCGAGTGTGGCGAAGTGCGTCGAGACCGCGCGCGCGGCGATGGCGAAGGCGGGCCTCGCCGGCGAGGTCGTCGTCGCCGACAACGGCTCCACCGACGGCTCGGCGGAGATCGCGGAGCGGGCGGGCGCGCGCGTGGTCCACGCACCCACCCGCGGCTACGGCGCCGCGTACCTCGCCGGGATCGCCGCGGCGCGAGGCCGGTACTTCGTCCTCGGCGACGCGGACGGGACGTACGATTTCGACACCGTGCCCGCGTTCGTCGCCACGCTCAAGAAAGGGAGCGACGTCGTCCTGGGCTCGCGCTTCGCCGGCACCATCCTCCCCGGCGCGATGCCGTGGCTCCACCGGTACGTCGGCAATCCGGTCCTCACCGGTATCCTCGTGGTGTTCTTCGGCCAGCGGGTCTCGGACGCGCACTGCGGCCTGCGCGCGATGACGCGCGAGGCGGCCGAGCGGATGCGCCTCCGGACCAGCGGCATGGAGTTCGCGTCGGAGATGGTGGCGATGGCGATCCGGCAGGGCCTGAAGGTCTCGGAGATCCCCATCGTCTATCGCCCGCGCACCGGCGAGTCGAAGCTGCGCAGCTTCCGGGACGGCTGGCGCCACCTGCGCTTCATGCTCCTGCTCTCGCCGACGCCGCTCTTCCTGCTCCCCGGTCTGCTGATGCTCGTGGTCGGCCTGGCGGGACTGCTCGTGCTCCTGCCGGGGCCCATCCGGGTGGGCGCCATCAACTTCGACTTCCACTTCATGTTCGTGGCGAGTGCGCTCGCGATCCTCGGGGTGCAGCTCGTGGTGCTGGGGCTCGCGGCCAAGGCGTTCGCGCGGAAGGAGAACATCGTGCGCGAGGACCGGTGGCTCTTGCTCCTCGATCGCTGGTTCTCGTTGGAGCGCGGGCTGCTGGCGGGGCTGGGCCTGGTGGCGATCGGCCTGGTGTTGAACGTGAAGATCCTGCTGCACTGGCTCGCGGCGGGGCGCGGCGAGCTGTTCGCGGTGCGGCCGGCGCTGGCCGGCCTCACGCTGCTGGTCGTGGGCGCGCAGGTGGTGTTCGGGAGCTTCTTCATCAGCGTGTTGCGGGACGACGCCCGCGCGTGAGCGGGGCGCCGCGCGTCTCCGCCATCATCCCGACGCGCAACGGCGCCGCCACGCTGCCGCCGCTCCTCGCGGCCCTGGTCCGCGAACACGGGCGGACCGCGCTCGAGATCGTCGCCATCGATTCGGACTCCACCGATGCCACGCGGGACCTGCTCACGGACGCCGGTGCGACGGTGCTCGACCTGGGCGGCCGGCGCTTCGGGCACGGCAGCGCGCGCAATCGCGCGGCCGAGGCGGCGAGCGGCGAGGTCCTGCTGTTCCTCACGCAGGATGTCGAGCCGGTGGGAGAGGGATGGCTCGCGCCGCTGGTGGTCGCGTTCGAGGACGAGGTGATCGCGGGCGCGTTCGGGCGGCAGCTCCCGCGCGGCGCCTCGCCGGAAGAGGCCTTCCTCGCCGGCATCAATTACCCGGCCACACCTCGACGCCTGACGCACCTGGACGTGGAGCGGCCCTTCGGGCTCGGCGCCACGTTCTTCTCCAACGCCTTCGGAGCGGTGCGGCGCTCGGTGTGGGCACAGCATCGGTTCCCCGACATCGTCATGAGCGAAGACCAGGCCTGGGGGCTGGCGGCGCTGCGCGCGGGGCACGAGATCCGCTACGTCCCCGAGGCCGCGGTCCACCACGGCCACGCCCTCTCGCTGGGTCGCGTCTTCCGGCGGAACTTCGACAGCGGGTCCTCGCTGGCGAGCCTTGGG
>JBGPHD010000200.1:0-5060 GCA_041484135.1 Gemmatimonadota bacterium | reverse complement strand
GGTCGTCATCACCCCGGAGGAGATGCAGGCGTTCTCGGCCGCCGCGGCGCGGGCGGGCCGCCGCATCGGGTTCGTCCCCACCATGGGCTTCCTGCACGAAGGCCACCTGTCCCTGGTGCGCGCGGCGCGCGCCGCGAGCGACGTCGTGGTGATGAGCATCTTCGTCAATCCGCTCCAGTTCGGGCCCCACGAGGATTTCGACCGGTACCCACGCGATCCGCTCCGCGACCAGGCCCTGGCCGAGGGGGCTGGCGTGGACCTCCTGTGGATGCCGCCCACGGAGGCGATGTACCCCGCGCCCCCCCAGGTGACGGTGGCCCCCGGGGCCGTGGCGTCCATCCTCGAAGGCGCGGTGCGCCCGGACCATTTCGCCGGCGTCCTCACGGTGCTGCTGAAACTGTTCGCGATCGTGCAGCCCACCGTGGCGGTGTTCGGACGGAAGGACGCGCAGCAGGCGGCGCTGGTCCGTTTCATGGTGCGGGACTTCAACCTCCCCGTCACCGTCGTGGTCGCGCCGCTGGTGCGGGACACGGACGGGCTCGCGCTCAGCTCCCGTAACGTGTACCTGAACGCCGGCGCCCGGGAGCGCGCCCTGGCGCTGCCGCGCGCGCTGGGGGCGGGCGTCGGCGCCTTCCGCGCGGGCGAGCGCCGAGCCGGCTCGGTCATCGCGGCGACGTGGAAGGTCCTGGGCGAGGTGGAGGGCGTGACCACGGAGTACATCAACGTCATCGACCCCGACACGTTCCTCCCGAGCCATGCGGCGACGGCGCGCTCGTACCTCGCCGCCGCGATCCGGGTGGGGCCCACGCGTCTGATCGACAACGTGATCCTCGGCGACGGGCTCGAAGGCGATGCCCGCCGGTAAGCGGCCCACCCGCGCCACGCGCGCCACGCGCGGCGCGGCCCCCGCAGCCGGCCCGGCGCGCGCGCCCGCGCCCTCCCTGCCTCCCTGGGCGGTGGTGACGCCGGAGCGGGTGGCGCACATCACGCGGGTGGAGGCGCTGGTGACGTGGTGGGCCGCGGGGCGGCGCGTGGGCGCGTCCGAGGCGGAACGCTGGCGGCGCGCGGCGCGGCTGCACGACGCGCTCCGCGACGCGACGCCGGACGTGCTCGTCCGGTACGCGCGGCAGGGGGCGTGGCCCGCCAAGCTCTGGCACGGGCCGGCGGCGGCCGCGGCGGCGGCGCGGCACGGCGAGACCGACCAGGGCGTCCTGATCGCGGTGCGGTACCACTCGGTGGGCTACGCCGGCTGGGACGACGCGGGCCGCATGCTGTTCCTGGCCGACTTTCTCGAGCCGGGACGGAGCCACGACCGCGCGGAGCTGGACGCGCTCGTCGCCCGGGTGCCGCAGGAGCCCGCCGTGGTGCTCCGCGAGGTGGCCGCCCGTCGGCTCGCCTGGCTCGTGTCGCACGGGAAACCCATCAGGAAGGAAACGTGGGAGTTCTGGAACAGCCTGGTCGCGGACGATTCGTCGTCATCGCCCTGATCGCCCTCGGCCTGATCGGGGGGACGGGGGCGGCGCTCTTCCGGGCCTCGCGGCACGGGGCGTCGGTGGAGCGCGCCCGCGCCATCCCGGGCGAGGGCGAGGACGAACGCGTGGTGGTGGAGGTGCTGAACACGACGCCGTCGGTGGGGCTGGCGCGCGCGGCGACGCGGATGCTGCGCGACGCGGGTCTCGACGTGGTCTACTTCGGGAGCGATGCCGGCGGCGCGCTGGATAGCACCCAGGTCCTCATCCGGCGGGGGCCGGCCGACGCCGGAGCGCGGGTGGCGAGGGCGTTAGGCGCCGGGGTGGTGCGTGCCGACCCGGACCCCGGCCGGCTGGTGGACATCACCGTGCGCCTCGGCCGGGACTTCGCCGCGGCGGCGTCCGGTCGCGATCCGTAGCTGGCCGCACGCCGCGTCGATGTCGAGGCCGCGGCTCCTCCGGAGCACCGCCTCGACGCCGCGGCGCCGGAGCGCCGCCGCGAACCAGTGCATCCGCCGGGTGGGGGAGGGCCGGAGCGCCGGCGCCCCGCCGGGATGGAGCGGGAGCAGGTTCACCAGTGCGCCGCTCGCCTTGGCGATCCTCACCAGGGCGGCCAGGTCCTCGTCGCGGTCGTTGACGTCCGCGATCAGCACGTACTCGAAGGTGACGCGCCGCGCGAACGCCTTGGCCGCCGCGAGGACGTCGGGCAGCGGATAGCGCTTCTCGATCGGCATGATGGTGAGCCGCGCCGCCGTGGTCGGGGCGTGGAGCGAGATCGCCAGCCGGAACTGCTCCGGCCGCTTCGCCAGCTCGGCCAGCCCGGGCAGGATCCCCACCGTCGAGACCGTGATGTGCCGCGCGCCGATCCTCAGCCCGTCCTTGGCGTTGAGGATCGTCAGGGCCGGCCCCACCGCCTCCCAGTTCACCAGCGGCTCCCCCATCCCCATGAACACGATGTTGGTCGGCTTCACCGGGTCGGGGAGGAGCATCAGCTCGCGCGCCTGGGCCGCGATCTCCCATGCGGCGAGGTTGCGGACGAGGCCCATCGTGCCGGTGGCGCAGAAGGCGCACTGGAGCGGGCACCCCGCCTGGGAGGAGATGCAGAGGGTGCGCCGCGCGCCCTCGGGGATGAGCACCGACTCGATGGCCTCGCCGTCGGGGAGGCGCCAGAGGAACTTGACCGTGCCGTCGGCCGCATCCTGCCTGACGTCCAGCGTCAGGCGGCCCAGAGGGAACGCGTCGTCGAGGGCGTGCCGCAGCGCGACGGGAAGCTCCAGGGCGTCGGCCCAGCGGGGGACGGGGCGCTGCCAGAGGCGGGGCACCAGCTGCTGCAGGCGGTAGGCGGGCTCGCCCCGCTCCTTGAGCCAGGTGCCGAGCTCGACCGCAGCCGCGCGGGGCTCGAGGTCGAGGATCGCGCTCACCGGAAGGTGGCCGCGAGGCCGAAGCGGTACGTCGCGCCGAACCCGTTCACCCCGGAATCCCGCGCCACCACGATCCGGTAGCGCCCGGCGCCGATCCCGAGCCCGAACCGGCTCCGCACCACGGGCTCGTCGCCCGCCTGCTCGTGCGCCATGCCGACGTCCAGCTCGATCGCGTCGTCCAGCACCAGGCCGCCGGTGAGCAGCTGCTGCGCGGACTCGCCGTGCTGCAGCGTCAACCCATAGCGGACGAGGATGGTCGCGTCGGCACCCCACATCGGGAACCCCGGGGCGCGGTACTCGCCGCCGAGGGAGTAGCTCGCGGCCTCTTCCGCGGCGCCGAAGGTCGGGTCCCAGAAGCGGGTCGACGCCCCGAGCCGCACCCGCCGGAGACCGTCGTAGAGGATCCCGACATCCATGCCCGTCTGGCTGCGCTCGCGGTCGCCGAGACGGCCCGTGGCGAGGCGCAGCGCCGCGCCGACGACGAGCGAAGGAGCGACGCGCCGCGCCGCGCCCAGCGACAGGACATCCGCGAACACGGGGATAGAACCGCCCAGGCCCTCCGGACTCGTCTCCGTCCGGACCATGTCGCCGAGGCCGATGTGCCCGTACACCGCGTGCAGGGTGACCAGTCCCCCGACGCGCAGCGCGAGGGCGGCGATGCCGCCGTTGACGCCGATGTCCGACTGGGTGTGTATGGTCTCGATGCCGACCCGCGCGGCCGGCGCCGACGCCGCGAGGACCACGGCCGGGGTCCAGAACGGCGCCGCGCCCCCCGACGCGATGGCGTCGGGCTCGACCAGCGTGCCGGCCGCGACCCGCCAGAGGTCGGAGGCGAGGGCGGCCGCCTGTGCCCGGACCTCGGCACGGGGGACCAGGGCGAGCGCGAGGACGGCGACCACGCCCCGCAGGGATGCGCGGGGCCGCCGGAACTGCTCGGACGCCCTGGCCTTCATCGGCGAAGGTTCGCGCCGGCCATGGACGGTGTCAAGATTTTCTTGCCCAAGTTCTGAAACGCCACTAACTTCCGCGCATCATGAGGCTCGTTCAGCCGCAGTGTTGCTGAGCCAGTTGCTGGCCCCCGACCGCGTCAGGGTCCCCCTCACTTCCAGGGACAAGTCGAGCGTCCTCCGCGAACTGGTCGACCTGCTCGTGCGTACCGCGGGCGGGGACGCCGACGACATCCTTCACGCGGTGCGGGACCGCGAGGAGTGCCAGTCCACCGGGTACGGGTACGGGGTCGCGATCCCGCATGCCCGGACGCCGACGCTGGCGGGGCTGACGATGGTGGCGGGCACGGCGCCCGACCCGATCGAGTTCGGCGCGCTCGACGGCGTGAAGGTGGGGCTCTTCTTCCTGGTGGTGGGCCCCGAGACGGCGGCGGGCGCGCAGGTGCGGACGCTGGCGCGCATCGCGCGGCTGGCGCGGCGGGAAACGATCCGCGAGCGGCTGGTGAAGGCCCCGACCGGCGAGGCGTTCCAGCAGATCCTGTTTGAGGCGGAGGGACCGCAGTGACGGGTGCGCGGCGGGCGTGGTGGATGGTGGGTGGCTGGCTGGTGGTCCAGCTCTCGGCGACGTCGGTGCCGGGGCGGGCGCTGCCGCCGGGCATCGGACACCCGGCGGACTACGCCGGGCACCTCGTGATGTACGGGGTGCTGGGCCTGCTGGTGGCGCGCGCGGCGAGCTTGAGCGGCTTCCCGTCCGGGCGGCTCCTGGTGCTCCTCGCGGTGCTCGGGGCGTACGCGGCGGCGGACGAGCTGCACCAGCTGCTGATCCCGGGCCGCAGCGCGTCGGTCGCCGACTGGCTGAGCGACACCCTGGGGGCGGGCGCGGGACTCTTGGCCTGGATGGCGGTGACGCGGCGGGCGGCATGGCGACGTTAGGCGCCACGTCGATGCGGACGCACCGGTGCGGGGAGCTCCGCGCGGCGCACGTCGGGCAGGAGGTGCGCCTGGGCGGGTGGGTCCACCGCCGGCGCGACCTGGGCGGGCTGGTCTTCGTGGATCTGCGCGACCGCGACGGGATCGCGCAGGTGAAGTTCGGGCCCGAGGCGCCCGAGGCGCTCCGTTTCGCTTCCGGCCTCACGCCGGAGACGGTGGTGCGGGTGACGGGCGTGGTGGCGGCGCGTCCGGCGGGGCAGGCCAACCCGGACATGGCCACCGGCGAGGTCGAG
>JBGPHD010000199.1:0-5093 GCA_041484135.1 Gemmatimonadota bacterium | reverse complement strand
GAGACCGGTCGCCGCGCTGCTGCTCGTTCAGGCGCTGGCGGCCGCTGCGGTGCCGGCGCAGACGCCACCCTCGCGCCTCTGGCGCCCCGAGGACCGGGCGCTGGTCACCGACCTCTCGCACGCCACCGCGGTCGCCGCGACCCCGTCGGTGGTGTACGTCGCCACGACCCAGGGACTCGCCGTCTACGACCGGGGCTTCCTCGGCTGGCGCGAGACGTTAGGCCCCCTGGACGGCTTCCCGGGCGGGCCCATCACCGCCATGGCCGCCGACCCGGGCGACGACACCGCGTGGCTCGGCGGCCAAGGGCAGTGGATCCTCTATCAGCCGTTCGGCCGCCGCTGGGATTCGGGCCCGCTCCCCGGCACCGTGGACGAGGTGGCACTCGACGCATCGGATCCCTCCCGCGGGGCCTTCTTCCACACCGCTGCCGGCTGGTACTTCGTGGGCCGCATGAGCATCGCGGCGGAGCCGGCCCGCGACGTGCCCGCGCCGGGCCGGCGCCTGGGGTCGCTCACCATGGCGCAGCTCCTCGCCCGCGTGCCCGCCTTCGACGCGGTGCGCCTGCGCATCGAGCGCGACGACCAGCTCCGCACCGCGCGGATCACCGCCGCGGCCGCGCTGCCCATCACCAACGAGGTCTTCGTCGCCACCTACGGGAACGGGGTCTTCCGCGTGAATCCGGGGACCTTCGCGTTGGACCGGCTCGATGCCGGCCTGCTCGCTCCAGCGGCGGGCGGCGTCGCGATCCTCCAGGGCCAGGTCTGCGTCGGGAGCGATACCCGGTTCACCGCCGGGCGGCGCGGCGTGGCCTGTCTCCGCGACGACCTCACGACCTTCAATTACTACGAGGGCTCCAGCCTGTCGGGCCTGCCGGGCAACGTGGTGCGGCGTCTCGCGATGACGTCGCGCGCCATCTGGGCGGCCACCGACCAGGGCACGCTCCGCATCGACCGCCGGAGCGGCGACGTCCGGCGCCTCACCCGGCAGGGCGGCCTTCCCGCCGACGACGCGTGGGCCCTCGCCGTGACGCCGTCGGGCGTGTGGGTCGGCACGGCGCTCGGCCTCGCCCTGGTGCCGGACACGGGCCGGTCCCCCGTGGCCATCCCGTTAGGCGGCGACGCCGCCGTGCTGGCGCTCGCCTTCCGCGCCGATACGCTGTGGATCGGCTCGAGCCTGGGCCTCGAGGTGCTGCTCCCCGGCGCTACCGAGCGGCTCGCCGTCCTCGGCCCGGCCCTGCTGCGCGCGCCCATCGTCGCGGTCGCGGTGAAGGCGGACACGCTCCTCGCCGCCACGGAATCACGGTTGGCGGTCCGCGACGCCGCGGGATGGCGGGTGGTGGACCCGCCGGGGCCTTCGGTGGGACGGATCACGGCCATCGCCGCGGATCGGGACGGGTTCTGGGTGGGCGGCACCACCGGCCTGGCGTTCTACCAGCCGGCGCGCGCCCTCTGGCGCGCGCTCACCTCGCCCGGCGACCTCCCGCAGCCCGTGGCCGACGTCGCGGTGGACCGCGACCATGTCTGGGTCGCGACCCCCGCGGGCCTCGTGCGTTATGCGCGGCGGGTGCTCGTCCCGTGAGCGGCATGAGCGAGCCCTTCGCCGCGGAGCTGGGACGCGGGCGGGAGTTCGACCGCATCCGCGGGATGGCCGCCCGGTGGAAGGAACGGGCGCGCGGCCTCGGGGACGACTGCGCCTTCATCGAGGCGGGGGGCGAGGTCCTCGCCGTCTCCATGGACCTCGCGGTGGAGGGCGTGCACTTCCGTCGCGACTGGCTCACGCCGGCGGAGATCGGGTACCGGGCGGCGGCGGCCGCCCTCTCGGACCTGGCGGCGGTGGCCGCCGAGCCGATGGCGCTCCTCCTCGCTTTGGGTGTGCCCGAAGGCGAGGCGGATGCTACGCTGGAAGGCCTGGCGGACGGGGTGGGTGACGCCGCGGCGGACGCGGGGGCGCTGATCGTGGGAGGCGACCTCACCCGCGCGGGGGAGCTGGTGGTGGACTGCTGCGTCATCGGGCGGGCGCCGGCGCCGGTGCGGCGGAGCGGCGCGCGCCCCGGCGACCGGCTGGTGGTGACAGGGGCGTTAGGTGGTCCGCGCGCCGCTCTCGCCGCCTGGGAGGCCGGAACGGAGCCCGCGCCCGAGGCCCGCGCGAGATTCGTGCGGCCGGCGCCCCGGCACGCGGCGGCGCGGTTCCTGGCCTCGCTCCGCGCCCGGGCGATGATCGACCTCTCGGACGGGCTCGCCGGGGACCTCGGCCACCTGCTCGCCGCTTCGGGGGTCGGGGCGAGCGTGTGGGTGGATCATCTCCCCGTGCTCGCCGCCGCGGCGGCGGCCGCCGAGCGCGCCGGCGAGCCGGCGTGGCGCTTCGCGGCGGGGAGCGGGGAAGAGTACGAGCTCCTCGCGGCGCTCCCTGAGGACGTGACCGACGAGGCGCTCGCCCAGGCGCCCGTGCCGGTCACGGTGATCGGGACCTTCGAAGAGTCGCCGGGCCTCAGGGCCACGCTCGCGGGACGCGCGGTGAGCCTCCCCGCCGGCTACGACCACTTCGCGAGGGCCTGAGGGTGCGCACCGTCCTCTATCTCGCCGCGATGCTCTGGTCCACCTTCTGGTACGGCGGCAAGTGCATCGTGGGCGCGCTGCTCGGCATCAAGCACGTCTCCGGCGGCTGGTACGATATCGCCAACCAGCGCTGGGCCGCCGCGATCCTCAGTGCCTCGGGGGTCACCGGGAGCGTCGAGGGGAGCGAGCACCTCGTGCCCGGCGTCCCGTGCATCGTCGCCAGCAACCACGCGTCCTGGTTCGACATCCTCGCCCTGCTCGCGTGGCTCCCCGTCACCGTGAAGTTCGTCTCGAAGAAGGAGATCTTCCGGATCCCCTTCCTCGGCCAGGCGATGCGGGCCGCGGGCCACGTGTCGCTCGACCGCGCCAACCCCAAGGAGGCGTTCGCGGTCTACGCGGGCGCCGCCCGACAGGTCGTGGAGCGACGGCTCGCGATCCTCATCTTCCCCGAGGGCACCCGGACCCGCACGGGCGCGCTGCAACCCTTCAAGAAGGGCCCCTTCGTCCTCGCCATCCAGGCCGGCGCACCAGTCGTGCCGGTCTTCGTCGCCAACACGTTCGGCATCCAGCCCAAGGGTTCGATCGTCGTGCATCCGCGGCCCGTCCGCATCCTGATCGGCCCGCCCATCGAGACTCGCGGCCTCACCGTCGACGACCGCGACGTGCTCACCGGCCAGGTGCGCGAGGCCATCGCCGCGCTCGCGTCGCGCGTTGACTCGACCGGGGCGCCGGGCTAGGTTGGCCGCACCATGAGCACCATCATCGACGTCCACGCGCGCGAGATCCTCGACAGCCGCGGCAACCCCACGGTGGAGGCCGAAGTCGTGCTGGCCTCCGGCACCCAGGCGACCGCGGCGGTGCCGAGCGGCGCTTCCACGGGCGAGCACGAGGCGATCGAGCTGCGCGACAACGACCCCAAGCGGTACGGCGGCAAGGGCGTCCAGGACGCGGTGCGCAACGTGAACGAGATCATCGGGCCAAGGCTCGAGGGCGCCGACGCGTACGACCAGATGGCCGTGGACGACCAGCTCCTCGAGCTCGACGGCACCGAGAACAAGGGCCAGCTCGGCGCCAACGCCATGCTGGCCGTGTCGCTGGCGGTGGCGCGCGCCGCGGCGCGCGACCAGGGCCTGCCGCTCTACCGCTATCTCGGTGGCGTGATGGCCCACGTCCTCCCGGTGCCGATGATGAACGTCCTGAACGGCGGCGCGCACGCCTCCAACAACGTGGACGTGCAGGAGTTCATGATCGTGCCGGTGGGCGCGGACCGTTTCGACGAAGCGCTGCGCATGGGGGTCGAGGTCTTCCATGCCCTGAAGAAGGTCCTGGCCAAGCAGGGGCTCGCGACGTCGGTGGGGGACGAGGGCGGCTTCGCGCCGCGCCTCACGTCCAACGAGGCCGCCCTCGAGGCGCTCATGGCGGGCATCGCCGAGGCGGGCTACGAGGCAGGCCAGGACGTGGTGATCGCGCTCGATCCGGCGGCGTCCGAGTTCTGCGAGGACGGCACGTACGTGTTCAAGAAGAGCGGCGGGCAGCGGCGCACCTCCGCCGAGATGATCGCGATGTACGCGTCGTGGGTGGACCGTTACCCCATCGTCTCCATCGAGGACGGGCTCGCGGAGGACGACTGGGACGGCTGGCTGGCCATGACCGACGCCCTCGGCGACAAGATCCAGCTGGTGGGCGACGACCTCTTCGTGACCAACGTGGACCGGCTGGTGAAGGGGATCGACGGCTCCGTCGCCAACGCCATCCTCATCAAGCTGAACCAGATCGGCACCCTCTCCGAGACGATGGCGTGCATCGACATCGCCAAGCGGAACGGGTACGGCACCATCATCTCGCACCGCTCCGGCGAGACCGAGGACACCTTCTTCGCCGATCTCGCGGTGGCGACCGGCGCGGGCCAGATCAAGACCGGGAGCGCCAGCCGCACCGACCGGGTGGCGAAGTACAACCAGCTGCTGCGCATCAGCGAGGAGCTGGGCGACGGCGCGATGTACCCCGGGAGGACGCTATACCGCCGCTGAAGCAACTGCTCGCGGGCGGCGCCGTCCTGGGCATGGTCGCCTTCGCGGTCTTCGGCGGCGAGTACGGCACGCCGGACCTCGTGACGATGCGGAGCAAGGTCCGGCGCGAGCGCGAGACGATCGCCCGGCTGCGCCACGACGTGGATTCCCTGGTCCGGCTGGAGCACGCGCTCAAGACCGACTCGGCCACCCAGGAGCGGGCGGCGCGCGAGGTCTACGGCATGATCCGCAGCGGCGAGAAGCTCTACCAGGTGGTCCCGGGGGATTCGGCCGCGCGGCCGTAGGCGGCCTGCGGAAGGCGTCTTCGACTTGACCGGGCACGAGGGCGCCGCTAGCTTTTTCGACAACCGACGCGGGGTGGAGCAGCCTGGTAGCTCGTCGGGCTCATAACCCGAAGGTCGCGGGTTCAAATCCCGCCCCCGCTACTCGTGAAGGCGGCTCCGATGCTGGAGCCGCCTTCCTCGTGATGACCGTGAGGCCCCGGCCACTTTGGCGGGGCCCCGTGAT
>JBGPHD010000198.1:0-5131 GCA_041484135.1 Gemmatimonadota bacterium | reverse complement strand
TCCACCGCGCAGGAAGCGTCGCGGATCCGCTACGACGTGAGCTGGATCTGGGGGCCGCCCGAGGACCACCTCGCGCACCTCTTCCGGACCGTGGGCCGCGACCGCTTCGTCCTCGGCACGCACTTCCCGTTCCGCCTGCCCGAGGCGGCCCTCGCGAGGCTCGAGCTCTCGGAGTGACGACCCCCGGGTTCTGTCCGCACTGCGGGCTCGCCGCGCTGTCCGAGGCGATCCGGTGCGGGGGCTGCGGGCAGATGCTCCCCGCCGGCGACGACCCGCACAGCGCGCGCCACCTGGCGCGCGAGCTGGCCGCGGCGCTCGGCGAGGGGTACGCGGTGGTCGAGGAGATCGGCCGGGGGGGCTTCGCGCGGGTCTTCCGCGTCCACGACACGGGCCTCGACCGGTGGCTCGCCGCCAAGGTGGTCGCGCCGGAGTTCACCACCTCGGCCGAGGTCGCGGAGCGCTTCCGCCGCGAGGCGACCACCGTGGCGCACCTCGTCCACCCCAACATCGTGCCCATCCTCTTCGTGCCGGCCACGCCGTCGATGGCCTGCTACGTCATGCCGCTGGTGGACGGCGAGTCGCTGGCGTCGCGGCTGGAGCGCGAGGGCGCGCTGCCGCTGGCGGTGGCGGTCAGCATCGTGCAGGACGTGGCGGGCGCGCTCGACGTCGCGCACGCTTCGGGCGTCGTGCACCGCGACGTCAAGCCCGACAACATCCTCCTCGAGCACGCCTCGGGGCGCGCGCTCCTCGCGGACTTCGGCATCGCCAAGGCGGCGGACACGGCGGAGGGGCGCATCACCTCGAGCGGCTTCGTGGTCGGCACGCCGCTGTACATCGCGCCGGAGCAGGCGGCCGGCGAGCGCGCGCTGGACGGCCGCACCGACGAGTACGCCCTCGCGGTCGTCGCCTTCGAGATGATGGCGGGGCGGCCGCCGTTCACGGCGCCTAACGCGCAGGCGCTCTACGCGCTCCACGTCATCGCGCCGGTGCCCGACGTGCGGACGTTGCGCCCCGACGTCCCCGAGGCGGCCGCGGAGGCGCTCTCCCGCGGGCTCGCCAAGGACCCGGACCGTCGCTTCCCGACCGCCGGCGCGTTCGCCGAGGCGCTCGCCCTGGGGATCGGGCGCCGGAGCCTGCGCACCTCGCACGCGACGGTGCTCGAGCAAGTCGGCGCCGATGACGTGCGGCTCTTCCGGACCACGTCGGCGCATGCGGTGGGGGATGCGGGGGCGGCGGTGGCCGCGGCCGAGGAGCTGGGCGCGTTGCGCGACGCGCTGGCGGCGGCGCGTGCCGCGGCGCTGGTCGCGGTGGAGCAGGGGCGGGCGCTCCGTGCGGCGGAGATCCTGGGCGCGCTCGCGTTGCGGCGCGAGGACCCGCGTCCAGCCCTGCGCCGCGAGGTGGTGGACGCGCTCGAGTCTCTCGCCGAGGAGCGGCCCCTGGTCGAGGCGCTGGCCCGGGCGTGGATCGGCGCCTCGGCGGACGCGCAGCAGGTGGTGGAGCGCGCCCTCGTCGCGCTCGTCCCGGCCGCCGCCGCGCCCCTCCTCGACCTTGCGCGGCGCGATCGCCGGGCCGAGCTGGTGCTGCTCGCCGACCGCATCGGCGCACTCACGGACGCGGCGGGCGAGGCGCTGGCGGCGGACCCGAGCGCGACGGTCGCCACACTCCTCCTCGCCGCCCTGGGGGAGACGCAGCGCCCGAATGCGGCGGTGGAGCGCTGGCTCGCCGTGGCGATGCGCCATCCGCACCCCGACGTCCGCCGCCGCGCGCTGGAGGTGGCGGCGCAGCGGAGCCCGCAGCTCGCGGAACGGTTCGGCCGGCTGGGTCTGCGCGACAAGGAGCCGGCGCTGCGCCGGGCCGCGATGGACACGCTCGCCGCCTCGCGCCGCCGCGAAGCGCTGCCGGACCTGGCCGCGCTGCTCCAGACCGGCGCCGCCGACGAGCGGGTGTACGCCGCCCGTGCGTTAGGCCGCCTCGGCGTCGCCGAGGCCGCGGCGCCGCTCGGCAAGGCGGTGCAGAAGCTCGGCCTGCTGAGACGTTCCCGCACGCCCCTCGAGCTCGCCGCCGTGGAAGCGCTCGCCGATGTCCCGGGCGAGGCGGCGCTCGCGCTGCTGCGCCAGCTGGCCGAGGACGGCGACCGCGAGCTGGCTGCGCTCGCGCAGCGCGGGCTCGCGCAACGGAACCCTCCCGCCGCGCAGTGATGAACGGTCCTTCATGACGTGAATCACCGACGGATGAGGCACATGGTCCTCATCGCGTCGCATCCTGTCCGTTGTCGCGGATCTCTCACGTCCGACTCGTGATGCCTCGCACCGCCACGGCGATCCACCCACACCATATTGTTCAAGCTTCAAGCAATTACCCGGAACATCCGGGTGTTGCCTTACGTGGACAGGTGTCCACCACATTGGACGGAGGCATGATGAAGCACCCAGCGAAGCGGATGGTGTGGGCGGGTACGGTGGCGATGCTCGGCGTCGCGGCGGCATGCAGCGACTCGACCAGCCCCCTGGCGGGCAAGGGTCAGAGCGTGTCGCTCTCGTTCTCCGGCGTGAAGCCGGCCGGCGTCAGCGGTGCGATGGCGGTCAACGCCATCAACGCAGACACGTTCCGGGTCGTCGTCGGGACCGACACGTTAAGGATCACGTCGGTGGAGATCGTACTGCGGAAGATCGAGCTTCGTCGCGTCACGACGGCGGTGAGCTGCGACTCGACCGCGGACGAGAGCGCGTGCGAGGAGTTCGAGACCGGTTCCGTGCTCATCAACCTGCCGATCACCCTCGGGACCGAGCTCGGCGTGACTGTGCCGGTGGACTCCGGGACGTACTCCAAGGTGGAGTTCAAGATCCACAAGCCGGGGAACGACTCGGCGGACCTGGCCTTCTTCGCGGCCAACCCCGGGTTCCCGACCAACACCAGCATCCGGGTGCGGGGCACCTTCAACGGGACGCCGTTCACCTACACGACGTCACTCGATGCGGAGCAGGAGTACAGCTTCAACCCGCCACTCGTGGTGGATGCCAGCGGCAGTGCGACCAACCTGACCATCCGCTTCGATCTGTCGACTTGGTTCCGCAACGGGGCGGCGGGTCCGCTGGTCAACCCGGCCACCGGGAACGCGGGCCAGGCCAATGAGAGCCTGATCAAGGACAACATCAAGAACTCGATCAAGGCGTTCGAGGACCGGGACCGCGACGGGAACGAGATCGACGGCTAGCGCCACGCGCGGGCCTCTTCGTAGCTTGCGGGCGCGCGTCGCAGGACCGGACGCGCGCCCGTCCTTTTCCTCCGCGGAGTCGCGCCGTGCTGTTCGCCGAGCTCACGTTCCCCGGCTGGGATCCGGTGGCGCTCCATCTCGGGCCCGTCCAGATCCGCTGGTACGGCCTCGGCTATCTCGCCGGGTTCCTCATCGCCGGCATGCTGCTCGACAAGCTCTCGCGCGACGCCTTCATCGGTCTCACCAAGTCCGCCGTCAGCGATCTCATCGGCTGGCTCGTGGCCGGCGTGCTGCTCGGCGGGCGGCTGGGGTACGCCGTGTTCTACGAGCCACGCATGCTCGTCCATCCCCTCGAGCTGGTGCGCATCTGGGAGGGCGGGCTGTCGTTCCACGGCGGGTTGCTCGGCGTGGTGGTCGCCTCGGCGTGGTTCGCGCGGCGGCGGGCCCACTCGTGGCGGCGGCTCGCCGACGCGCTGTGCCTCGCCGCGCCCTTCGGGATCCTGCTGGTGCGCTGCGCGAACTTCGTGAACGGCGAGCTCTACGGCCGGATCGCGTCCCCGGGTGTGCCGTGGGCGATGCGCTTCCCGACCGACCCGGCGGCGCGCGTCGCGTCGCCGGCCCTGGCGGCCGCGGGCTCGCTCCACTGGCACGACGCCTACGCGGCGCTGCGCGCGAGCGGCGCGTGGGCGCTGGTCGGGTCCCACGTGCCGCTCCGGCATCCCTCGCAGCTCTACGAGGCGCTCCTCGAGGGCGCGCTCATCGCCGCCGTGCTGTGGTGGATCTACTTCAGGCGCCGGGGATGGACGACCCGGCCCGGCTTCCTCACCGGCCTCTTCCTGCTGCTCTACGCGGCGTGCCGCTTCACCGTCGAGTTCACCCGGCAGCCCGACGCGCAATTCGCCACCGCGGCCGACCCGCTGGGGCTCGTCGCCGGTCCGTTCTCGATGGGTCAGCTGCTCAGCATCGGGGTCGCGGTGGCGGGCGCGCTGGTCCTCGCGTGGCGCAGCCCGACGCCGGCGCCAGCGCCGCCCTCTCCGCCCTTGTGATTGCTTCCCCGCGCGACTAGAATCGTGCGTCTCCCCTGGTCATCGTAAGTCGCATACGCCAACCTCCTGCGTAAGAGATTGGATGAAGCGGACTACAATCATCATCGCCGGCGGGACGCTGCTCGTGGTCGGGGCCGCCCTTGCCGGCGTTTCGATTGCCAGGGGGCAGGGTGCGCAGCAGACGACATCGCCCTCGTGGAGCTTCCCGCTTCTGCCCGTCCGCGGCGCGGGGTATTCCAGGCTCGACGGCGTGGCACCCGGTGGGGCATGGCCCACGCTGCCCGGCCGCCTGCGCGGGCCGGTGCAGCCCATCCTCTACCGCCACGACATCCACGCCGGCCAGTACCGCATCCCCTGTCTGTATTGCCACAACAACGCCGCCAATTCCTGGACCGCCAACATCCCCACGGTCAGCACCTGCATGGGCTGTCACCTGGTCATCGCGGCGCCCGACACGGCGGGGAACGCCAACCCGGAGATCGCCAAGGTCCGCGAGGCGGCCTCGAGCGGCACGCCCATCCAGTGGGTGCGGATCAACAAGATCTCCGAGCACGCGCACTTCCCGCACATGCGCCACGTCAACGCGGGGCTCTTGTGCCAGACGTGCCACGGCAACATCCAGCAGATGCCGCGGGTCTTCGCGGCGGTGAACGTGAACCAGATGGGGTGGTGCACTAACTGCCACATGCGGCGCGGCATCACGCGGGATTGCACGGCATGTCACTTCTGATGGGGCAGCCATGAAGCGCCGCCGCTTCCTCCAGGTCGCCGGGGTGACGGGCGCCGGTCTCGCGGCCGGCTGCAGCTCCGGCACGCCCGACCACCTGATGCCGTACCTGGTCCCGTCCGACGACCTCATCCCGGGCATCCC
>JBGPHD010000197.1:0-5146 GCA_041484135.1 Gemmatimonadota bacterium | reverse complement strand
CTGGTACGCCGCCACGGAGTTGTATGGCCGGCTCGCCGAGGCGCGCGGGCTGTCGGCCGGCGAGGTGGTGGAAGAGCTGCAGCATCTGCGCGAGCTGGTCATCGTGGAGATGGCGGACCTCTTCGTGGCGCTTCCCGCGCGGCAGCAGCTGCCGGCGGTCCTGCGCATCAGCCGCGTGCTCGACACGGCGGTCACCAACGGGGTGGTGGGGTACACGGACGCTCTGGTCGCGAGCATGTTCAGCCGCGAAGGGGTCCCGGTGCCGACCACCGAGAACATGCAGAACCTGTTGGACCAGCTGTGCGCGCTCGAGGCCGATGTCCGGCTCCTCGACGAGCGCTCAGCCGGCTGAGATCTCCTCGCCCCCATCGACGTTCACGATGTTCCCCGTCACCCAGCCGGCATCCGGGTGACAGAGGGCGACGAGCGCGCCGGCGACGTCCTTGGGGGTGGTGAGGCGCTTGCCCGGGTTCTTCGCCGCGGCTCCGGCGAGGAGCTGATCGCTGCCGGGGATCTTCCGCAGGGCGGGCGTGTCGGTGACCCCGGCCCGGAGCCCGTTCACGGCGATGCCGCGCGGCGAAAGCTCGTAGGCCAACTGCCGGGTGTGCGACTCCAGGGCGGCTTTCGCCGCGGACACGGCGCCGTAGGCGGTGATCGCCCGGTTCGAGCCGGAGGAGGTCATGGAGAAGATGCGGCCGCCGCTCCCCATCAGGCCGCAGTGCACGATGTCCTGGGTCCAGTAGACCAGGCTGTGCCCCATAACCGCCAGCGTCATGTCCATCTGCTGCTCGCTCACGGTATCGTCGCCGATGAACGGCTTCAGCGCCCCGAAGGCGAGCGAATGGAGGAGCACGGCGACGTTGGCCTTTTCGGCGATCAGCGCGTCGATCACCTCTTTGCGCTTCTCCGCGTCGGCGGCGTTGCTGTTGAAGAAGATCGCGCGGCGGCCCGTGCTCTCGATGTGGGACTTGATCTCCGCCACCCGGGGGAGCCCGGCCTTGCGGTCCAGGTGGACGCCGCAGATATCGTAGCCGGCGGTGGCGAGGGCGATACCGCACTCGGCACCGAACCCGCTCGAGACGCCCAGAATGAGGGCCCACCGCGGCGTCATGGTCTGTGCGTTCGACACGAACCACTCCTTGTGAGTGCGGGGAAATCTGGCTTGTGACGCTCCCGAATAGCAAACGTGCGTCGCTGTCGCTCTGGATCTTCGCGGGGCTCGCCCTGGGCCTCGCGTTGGGCCTGGCAGCGTCGCTGGCTGGGAGCCCTTGGCTGCTCGCGTTCGCCGAGGGCGTGGAGCCGGTCGGCACGGTCTGGATCAACCTCATCCGGATGGTCGTGATACCGCTGGTGGGGGCGGCGCTCATCTCCGGCGTCGCGAGCCTCGGGGACCTCCGGAAGCTCGGCCGCGTGGGCGGACGCACCTTCGCGTTCATCTTCATCACCGAGATGATCGGGGCGCTGATCGGTCTCGGCATCGCGCTCCTGCTGCTGCCGCTGATGCGCCTCTCTCCCGAAGCCGCGGCCACGCTGCGCGGCGCCGCCGCGGCCCAGGCGGGCAGGGTGGCGGAGACGGTGCAACGGATCCAGGGGCTGCGGCAGTTCCTGATCGATCTCGTCCCGACGAATCCCATCAAGGCGGCCGCCGACGGAGCGCTCCTGCCCGTCATCGTGTTCTCGATCCTCTTCGGCGCCGCGACCGGGTCGCTCGAGGAGACGCCGCGCCGGGCCATCGTGGGGCTCGCGGACGCGGTGGTCGCGGTGCTCATCAAGCTCATCGGCTGGATCATGCTGCTCGCGCCGCTCGGCGTCCTCTGCCTGGCGGCGCCGGTGGCGGCGCGCTTCGGATGGCAGATGCTGGCCTCGCTCGCCGTCTTCGTCATCGCCGTGGTGGTCGCGGTGGTCCTCTTCGCCGTGGTGGTCTACGGCGGGGCGGTGCGGCTCCTGGTGCGGGTCCCTCTCGGCCCCTTCGCGCGGGCGATCGCTCCCTCCACGACCGTGGCCTTCACCACCACCTCCTCCATGGCGGCGTTGCCTTCGATGATGGAGATCGCCATCGACAGACTGCGCATCTCGCCACCGGTAGCGAGCTTCGCGGTCCCGGTGGCCGCGACGCTGAACCGCCCGGGGAGCACCATCTACCAGACGATCGCCGCGGTCTTCATCGCCTCGCTCTACGGCGTGCCGCTCGGCCCCGCGCTCTACGTCACCATCTTCCTCACGGTCTTCCTCATGACCTTCTCGGTCGTGGCGGTGCCGGCTTCGACGGTGTTCACCACCGCGCCGGTGCTCGCCGCCGCCGGGCTCCCGGTGGACGGCATCGGGCTCCTCCTCGGCGTCGACCGCATCCCCGACATGTTCCGCACCGGGCTCAACGCGATCGGCCACGTCCTCACCGGCGCCGTGGTCGCGCGGGCCGAAGGGGAGGAGATCGGCTGAGCGACTGGCCCTGGTGGGTGGGCGCGATCAGCGCCGCGCCGTACGCCGCGCTCCCGGCCGCGGCCGCGGCCGGCCTCCGCAACAAGCCCAGCGTGCGCGACTGGCCCCCGCTCCCGCGGGAGGCGTCGCCGCTCGTCTCCGTGATCGTGCCCGCGCGGAACGAAGGCCGGAACATCGAGCGCTGCATCCGTTCGCTCCTCGCCAGCACCTATCCCGACTTCGAGGTCGTGGTGGTGGACGACCGCTCCATGGACAGCACCGCGGCCGTGGCCGAGCGGGTGGCGAAAGCGGACGCCCGGGTGCGGGTGGTGCGCGGCGAGGAGTTGCCGGCGGGCTGGTTCGGCAAGCCGTGGGCGTGCTGGCAGGGCTACAAGGTGGCGCGCGGAAGCCTGCTCCTCTTCACCGACGCCGACACCCGGCACGGACCGGCGCTGCTGGGCCATGCGGTGGCCGGGCTTCGGGCGCGGTCGGTGGACCTCGTCACCGTGCTTCCCTTCCAGGAGTGCCTGGGATTCTGGGAGCGCGTGATCCAGCCCCAGTTCGTGCTGGCGGCGGGCCTCATGATCGGCATCCTGCACGGCTCGCCGGAGGGGCTCAACCGGTCGCCGCGCCCTTCGAGCGCGGTGGCCAACGGCCAGTTCATCCTGGTGACCCGCGAGTCGTACGAGGCGTCAGGCGGTCACGAGGCGGTGTACGACCAGGTGGTGGAGGACCTCGCCATCGCCCACGTGTACGCCAAGGCGGGCCGGCCGCGCGTCCTGGCGGGCGCGCTGGAGGACATGACGACCCGGATGTACGGCTCGCTCGCCGAGATCCGCGAGGGATGGACGAAGAACCTGTTCATCGCGTTGCGACAGTCGGTGCGGCGGGCCTGGGTGGCGTATCTCCTGATCGGCGCGTTCCTGCTGGGGCCGCTCTTCTGGCTCGCGCCGCCGGTGCTCGCGGCCCTTGGCCTCGCCCTCGGCCGGCCGGCGCTGGCGGCGTTCGGCCTCGCGGGTGTCGCGGGCTCGCTCGGCTGCTTTCCCGTCGTCTATCGCTGCACGCGGACGCCGATCCTCTACGCGTTGTTCTATCCGCTCGGCGTCATCATGCTCGAGTCCATCCTGCTCCGGGCGATGTGGCGGGGGACGAAGCGGATCGAGTGGAAGGGACGGGTCTACCGGAATGCTGGGGTGTAGGGTGTCGGGTGTCGGGTGTCGGGTGTCGGGTGTACGAGACACAACGGGGCGAGACCATGACGGCGCATACGCACTATCTCTGGTTCGAGACCAAGCAGCGGCACGAGATCATCGACATCACCGACGAGGTCGAGGCCGAGGTGCGGAAGAGCGGGGTGAAGGAGGGCTTCGTCCTCGTCTCGGCAATGCACATCAGCGCGTCGGTGTTCGTGAACGACCACGAGTCGGGGCTCTGGCAGGACATCCTGAAGTGGCTGGAGGGGACCATCGCGCCGTGGGACCCCAAGCGGTACCGGCACAACGACACGGGCGAGGACAACGCCGCGGCGCACCTCCGGAGCCTCACGGTCGGCCACGAGGTCATCGTGCCGATCACGACGGGGAAGCTGGACGTCGGGCCGTGGCAGCGGGTGTTCTACGGCGAGTGGGACGGGCAGCGGAGGAAGCGCGTCATCATCAAGGTAATGGGGGAGTAACCCGCTTCGGGAAGCAAAGGACCCGGATCGGGTCGCGGCAGGACCTTCATTCCACCACGGGCGTGCGCCCCGGCTTCCGGGCGCCGATGCGGACGACCACGAAACACGTCCCCACGTACACCAGCAGGTACGCGCCCATCCCCGCGACCAGCCACCAGCGCCACCCGCCCTCGAGAAGCAACAGCGCCGCCACGGTCACCGCACTCCAACCCACCGTGCGCCGCAGCACCACGGGCCAGGCGGTGCGGATGGTGTACCAGAGATCGAGCCCGCCGTAGAGGCCGGCCACGAGCCTGATGGCGAGCAGCATCCCGGCGAGGAAGAGCAGCGCGGCGGTCACGGTCTCACGCATCGCGCCCCCCATCGAGGATGCGCACGAGTCCGGCGTCGCCGTCCACCAGCAGGCGGTCGCCGGTGTGGATCCGGGTGCTGCATTCGGGGACGTCCACCACGCAGGGCAGCCCGAACTCGCGGGCGACCGTGCCGGCGTGGGAGAGGAAGCTGCCCACCTCGACCACCGCCGCGCCCGCCGTCAGGAAGAGCGGCGTCCACGCGGGATCGGTGTACGGCGCCACCAGGATCTCGCCCGGCTTGATCTCCACGTCCCGCGACGGATCGAGGATCACGCGGGCGATCCCCTCGCACCGTCCTGAGCTGGCGGACTGTCCACGCAGGACGGTTCCGCCGGCGTCATCGGTCTCGGCGATCGCGACCGGCCCCGCCAACTCGATCCCGATCGTCCGGGGCGGCGTCATCTTGGACAGCCGCACGTGCTCGCGCCGCCGCTCGGCGATCCTCTCCTCCACGTCGAGCCAGCCGAGCGTACCGGCGTTGAGCTTCTCGACCTCATCCCAGACGAGATAGAAGAGGTCGTCCCGGCACTTGACCTGCCCGCGCGCCATCAGCTCCGCCTCAAGCCGCAGGATCTTCTTCCGCACGATGTGGGCGGCCATCACCCAGTAGAACCGCGAATTCTCCCGCATCGTGGCGAAGTACCTGACCCGTTCCGCCGCGTGTCGGATCAGCCACGCGCGGAGCCCGAGCGCCCGCTCG
>JBGPHD010000196.1:0-5186 GCA_041484135.1 Gemmatimonadota bacterium | reverse complement strand
CCCATGCCCCGGCTCTTCTCGGTGCAGTCCACCGGGTGCGCGCCGGTCGTCACCGCTTTCGAGCAGGGGGCGGCGAAATGCGACCCCTGGCCGGACCCCCAGACGGTCGCGAGCGGGCTTCGGGTCCCCGGCCCCCTCGGAGGGGCGCTCATGCTGCGGGCGCTGCGGGAGAGCAGGGGAGGGGCCGTGGCGGTCTCCGACGCCGACCTCGTGGCCTCCGCCGGCCAGCTTTCTACCCTGGAAGGTGTGGATGCGTGCCCTGAAGGCGGGGCGGCGGTCGCGGCGGCTCGTGTACTGGTTGAACGGGGTACGATAGCACGGGAGGACCGGGTCGTGGTGTTCAACACGGGGGCAGGAGTTCTGTATGGGCGCACCTCAAGTAACCTGTTGACGTAACTCGTTAACTTGTTAAGATTATTGCACTTCGGCAGCCGAGGTTCGAGCCGGTTGGCTACGTTCAACACGCAACGTTCCGGGGAGATTCAGAGGATGTCTTCGCGCATGATAGGGCTGGTGGCGCCGATCGCGGCGCTTGCCCTGACGGTGGACCTGGCGGTGGCACAACGGCCCACCCCGCCGCCGCAGCCTCAGTGTCACTTGAGCTACCGGAGCAACTTCCGGCTGAACGGTGCCCAGCAGTACCTGGACCAGGTGCAGCGCACCCGGTTCGACGACGACCGCCGGCGCCACATCGCCGACGCGACCAGGGTGCTCACCGAGGCGGTGCAGGCGGGCGGCGCGGACCAGCTGACGCTCTGGTATTTCTTCGGTCAGACCTATGTCGCCCAGCACGATCTCGTCGGGGCGGACTCGTCGTTCGGCAAGGTCGAGACGCTGGGCGACGAGGATTGCCGCCGGGCCGTCGATCGGCTCCGTCGCGTCGAGTACGTGCCGCTCAACAACGCCGCCATCGAGCAGATCCAGGCGGGGGAGATGGACTCGGCGCTGGCGCTGTTCCGCCGCGCCCACCTCATCTACCGGGCCGAGCCGAGCAGCTTCTCGAACATGGCGAGCGTCTTCGCCGGGCAGGAGAAGGTCGACAGCGCGGTCAAGTACTACCAGCTGGCGGCCAACGCCGGGGACGATCCCCGCCGGGCGGATCTCCGCACCACCGCGCTGTTCAACGTGGCGCGCCTGCTGCATCGGGCCCAACGCTGGCCCGCCGCGGACAGCGCCTATCGCGCCTACCTGGTGCGCAAGCCGCGCGACATGGAGGCGCTCACCAGCCTGGCGGCGGTGCTGACGAACGAGAACCGGCCGCAGGAGGCGGGGGCCATCTACGACTCGATCCTCGCGCACCCCGATTCGCTGGAGTCGTTCGCGCTCTTCGAGACCGGAGTGGCGTTGTTCCGCCAGCAGCGCTACCAGCTGGCGGCGCGCGCCTTCGAGCTCGGGCTCCATAAGAACCCGTTCCATCGGGATGCGCTCTTCAACCTGGCCAACACCTACGTCGCGGCGAGCGACACCGCCCACGTCCTCCCCGCGGCCAAGCGCCTCGTGGCGGTGGACTCGATGAATCGCAGCTCGATCCGTCTCCTCGCGGCGGCCTACCAGCGGGCCGGAGCCGGCGCGCGGGTCCAGGATTCCATCCTGCGCTCCAGGCGGGACACCTCGGCCAACCGGTACCGCCGGATCTACGCCGCCTTTGCGGACTCGACCCTGCGGGAGCTCCAGCGCCAGGACTCGCTGCCGTGGGAGATCACCGTCACGCACTTCGAGCCGCGCGACACGACGGCGATCTTCCGCGCCCAGGTGCAGAACCTCCAGGCGCGGACGCTGCGCGCGTTCACGCTGGTCCTGGAGTTCGTGGACTCCGCGGGCACCGCGATCACCCATGAGAACGTGGAGATCCCGGAGCTGACCCCGCTCGGAGGGGCGAGCGTTACGTACGACATCAACGTCATCGCGAGCGGGCGGGGCATCCTCGCCTACCGGTACAAGACGAACTGACGATGCTTGACACGAGGCGGAGGCGTCCTAATTTCCGCCTCGTACGCGGGCGTAATTCAGCGGTAGAATGCCAGCTTCCCAAGCTGGACGTCGTGGGTTCGACTCCCATCGCCCGCTCCTCGACGCCGGGGGCCGGCCCTCACGGGCTCGGCCCCCGCGTGCGTCCTTGGTAGGGCGGCATGCTCCGGGTCGCCGCCGTGTCCACAGGCTCCCTCGCCGCGGAGCTCGGCCTCGCCCCCGGCGACGAGCTCCTCACGATCAACGGCCGCGAGCTGGTGGACTTCCTCGACTGGGAGTTCCTCGCCGCGGATGAAGCGTTCATCCTCCACACGCGTTCGACCGCGGGGGAGGACGTCGAGTTCGACATCGAGCGCCCGGAGGGCATGCCCCTCGGCGTGACCCTCGAGCCGC
Source organism: Gemmatimonadota bacterium (assembly GCA_041484135.1). Lineage (GTDB taxonomy): Bacteria > Gemmatimonadota > Gemmatimonadetes > Gemmatimonadales > JACORV01 > JACORV01. The sequence continues at coordinate 2,825 of JBGPHD010000196.1, read as the reverse complement.
CGAAGATCCGGCGGTGCGCCAACCGCTGCGACTTCTGCTTCGTGGACGGCAACCGGGAAGGCTCGCGACGCACCCTCTTCATCCGCGACGACGATTACCGACTCTCCTTCCGGCACGGCAACTTCGCCACGCTGTCCAATCTCAAGGACAAGGACATCCGCCGTATCCTCGAGTACCGTCTCTCGCCGCTGTACGTGTCGGTGCACGCGACCGACGCCGGGATCCGCCGCCGGCTCCTGCGCAACGACAAGGCCCCCGCGATCCTCGAGCAGCTCGCGATGTTCGCGTCGGGCGGGATCCAGTTCCATGCGCAGATCGTCCTGGTCCCGGGCGTCAACGACGGGCCGGTCCTCGAGCGCTCGCTCGCCGCTCTCTACGCCATGGGCCCCGCGATCCTCACCGTGTCGATCGTGCCGGTCGCGCTGACCGCGTTCTCCCGCCACGAGCTGGTGCGCGCTCCGTCCGCCGCCGAGGCGGAGGCGGCCGCCGGCGTGCTGCGGGCCTGGGCGGACCGGGCCCGGGCGGAGCGCGGCGAAGGATGGGTCTACGGCTCCGACGAGCTGTACATGCTCGCGGGCCTCCCGTTCCCGGGCGCCGAGTCGTACGACGGGTTCCCGCAGGTGGAGAACGGCGTCGGGTCCGTGCGCTACCTCGAAGAGCTGCTGGCCGAGAGCGGCGAACTGCCGGACCTCGCGGGGCAGCGGGTCCTGGTGTGCACCGGGACGGCGATGGGCGGCCTCCTGCCCGCGCTCTTCCCGGCGCTGGAGCGCGCCACCGGCGCCCGGTTCGAGATCGCCGTGCTCGAGAACTCCTGGTTCGGGCCGGCGGTGACGTCGGCGGGGCTGCTGGCGGGCGAGGACTTCCGCCGCGCGCTCGCGGCCCGGTCCGGGGACGGATACTCGCTCGCCCTGCTGCCGGCCGAGTCCGTGAACGAGGACGGGATCTTCGTGGACGACGTTGCCTTCGACGCCGTGGCGGCCACGGTGCCGATGGCCGTGCAGCTCTCCTACCACTTCACCGACGCGCTCGCCGCGGTGCCGGCCCGATGAAGGGGGCGGCGACGATCGCGATCATCGGGCGCCCGAACGTGGGGAAGTCCACGCTGTTCAACCGCATCGTGGGCGGGCGCGCGGCGATCGTGGACGAGCGGCCCGGCTCCACGCGGGACCGGCACTTCGCCAAGGGCGAATGGAACGGCCGCGGTTTCTGGCTCGTGGACACCGGCGGACTCCTGCCCAATTCCGACGAGCCGATGGACTCGGCCATCCGCGCCCAGGTGGATCTGGCGGTGGACGCCGCCGACCTGGTGGTCTTCGTGGCCGACATCGAGACGGGGCCGACGCCGGGCGACGAGGAGATCGCGCTCTACGTCCGCATCCGCGGCAAGCCGGTGGTGCTCGCGGTGAACAAGGCCGACGACCTCGCCGGCGAGCAACGGCACTTGAGCTTCTACGAGCTGGGGCTCGGCGACCCCGTTCCGGTGTCCGCGGCGACGGGGAAGGGGAGCGGCGACCTCCTCGATGTCATGATCGCGGCGCTGCCGCCCGGCCCCGCGCCGGCGGCGGAAGACGAGATCGCCGTGGCGGTGATCGGCCGGCCGAACGTCGGGAAGTCGAGCCTGGTGAACCGCCTGCTGGGCGAGGAGCGGGTGATCGTCGCCGAACAGCCGGGCACCACTCGCGACGCCATCGACACGCCGATGCGGTACGAGAACCGGGTCCTCACGTTCGTGGACACCGCCGGCTTGAGGAAGCGCGGCAAGATCGACGAGGCGGTGGAGTTCTACGCCCTCCTCCGCACCCAGCGCGCCATCGAGCGCGCCGACGTGTGCGTGATCGTGGTGGACGCGTCGAGCGGGCTCCACACGATGGACGTGAAGATCGCCGCGCAGGCGTGGGAGGCGGGGACCGGCCTCGTCTTCGCCGTGAACAAGTGGGACCTCGTCGCGAAGGACACCAACACCGCCGACGCGGGCCGCAAGGTCGCCGCCGGACGCGCGCCGTTCCTCGCGGACGTGCCGTTCATCTACCTGTCGGCGCTGACGGGCCAGCGCGCGCAGAAGGTGCTCGAGGCCGTGGTCCAGGTCGCGGACGCGCGGCGCCAGCGGATCAAGACCGCCGAGGTGAACCGGGTGTTGCGCGAGCTGGTGCTCCGCCGCCAGCCCCCGCAGTCGGGCGGGGCCGAGGTGAAGCTGCTCTACGGCTCGCAGATCGGCACCGAGCCTCCGACCTTCGCCATCGTGAGCAGCCGCCCCGACGAGATCCCGGACCAGTACCGCCGGTTCATCCTCAACGGCCTGAGAGAGCACTTCGGCCTCCAGGGCGCGCCGATCCGGCTGCGGTTCACCGCCCGCCGCCGCTCGAGGGCCCACGGATGATGGGGGTCTGGCTCCTCCTCGCGTACCTGGCGGGTTCGATCCCGACCTCGTTCCTGGTGGCGAAGCTCGCGGGGAGGGACCTGCGCGCGTTCGGCAGCCACAACCTCGGCGCGACCAACCTCTACCGGATGCTGGGGTTCAAGGCGGCGGCACCCGTCGGCCTGTTCGATGTCGCGAAAGGCACCATACCGGTCCTGCTCGCGGCGGGGGGGGGCGGCCCGGCCTGGTGGCCCTACGCGATCGGCGTCGCGGCGGTCCTGGGGCACGTGTTCTCTCCGCTGGTCGGGTTCAGGGGCGGGAAGGGCGTCGCGACGGCGGCCGGCGTCTTCCTGGCCCTCGCGCCGGGCTCGCTCGGCGTGGGGGCGGTCATCTGGGCCGGCGTCGTGTACGCCAGCGGCTACGTGTCGCTCGGGTCGTTGATCGCGGCCGCGGTCTTCGCGGCCAGCAT
>JBGPHD010000195.1:0-5253 GCA_041484135.1 Gemmatimonadota bacterium | reverse complement strand
GTGTCGGTGTGGGTGGGGAGCGGGAGCGCTGCCACGGTGGCGGCGCTGAAACGGAACGCGCCGCCGCTCGCGCGCTCGGCGAAGACCTGCGCCACGGCGCGGATGGGGCGGCTGTTGAGCCAGGCCGCGAGCCAGCACGCGGTGGGCTCGTCGGGGACGCCGACGCCGTAGCAGGTGTTGAGCGGCACCGGCGCCCCAGGCGTCTCACGCTTGAGCACCGCGGCCTCCAGCGTGCCGGCGATGTCGCGCCAGATGACGAGCCATGGCATGCGCAGCAGTTCGGTGCGGAAGAGCGTCCACGGCGGCGTGCCGCGGGCGGCCCGCGCGTCGGCTCGGCGGGCGAGGCGCGCGGCCAAGGGCTCGAGATACCGGGACACGTCGTCGGGCACGGCGGCGAGCGGCGCCCCACGGTCGTCGAGCGCGGCCAGCATCACGCATGAGGGTGTGATCCCGAAGGGCGACACGTCTCGCCCGAGGACAGCGGGGACGCGATGGCTTACCGGCAACTCGTCGGCGCGCGCCGCCTCACGCACGAACACCTCGTTCGCGCCGGTCTTCACACCGAGCTGCGGATGGAACCGCGAGCCCAGATGCGGCCCTGAGCGCAGGACGGCCCGGATCGCCTGGACCACGTCACCCGGCAACGCGAGCCAGGGCGCGGCCGAGGGCGCCGCGTCGAGGCCGAGGTCGCGCTGAGCGGTCACACCACCCAGACAGCGGCCCGACGCGCCCATCACCTGCACATCGGCGAGATCATCGGCACCCGGGCTGGCGCGCTGCAGCACCGCGATCATCGGGAACACGGTGGCCGCGAAGCCGCTCGAGGCGGCGTGGGCACGGTCTTCGAGCATGAGGACAGTGGCGGTCTGGCGGATGAGGCGCCGGAGCGGACCCGCGTAGCCGGCGCGCAGCAGCTTGGACGGGACGACGAACGCCACGACGCCGCGCGGCCGCAGCAGGCCGAGGGCGCGCTCGACGAACGCCACCGAGAGATCCGGCAGATGCGCGAAGCCGCGACTGCCCTGGGTGGCGGGACGGAAGCTCTGGTAGTGCCGCGCCAGCGCGTCGCGCGTGGAGACGGGCAGCCGCTCGCCGCGGATCCACGGCGGATTGCCGACGACGATGTCGAATCCGCCGTCCGCCATGACGGAACCGAAGTGGATGTCGTAGGAGAAGAAGGGGAGCGCGTCGTCTTCGGCGATGCGGCGCCGCGCGAGGAGCAGCTCGCGGCGCTGCCGGCGCCAGAGCGCCACCCGCCGGTTGGTGGCGGGAGAGCGCCGCGCCCGGGCACCGAAGAGGTCGCGCCCCGCGAGCGCCGCGGCGTCCGTCAGCCGCTCGGTGAGCGCGGCAAGCGCGGCGTCCGCGCTCAACGTGGCCAGGGCGCGCTCTTCCTCGCGAATAGAGCGGGCGAGCGCCGCCTTGTCGCGGCCCGTGGATGTGAAGTACGCCACCCGGCGCTCCGCCACGCGCTGCAGGCGCTCGGCAGCACGCGACACGGGCACGCCGCGCGCGAGGTCCAGCGGCGAGAGGAGGCTGTCGCCCTGGCGCAGGTTCTGGTCGAGGTTAGGCAGGGGAGCCACGTCGTGCCAGGTGGCCGCGTCGTCCTCGACCAGCGCCAGCCAGAGCCGCAACTCGGCGAGGCGTACCGCCATCCCGTCCACGTCCACGCCGAAGAGGTTGTCGCGCACGATGGCCCGCCGCCGCTCCGCCGCGGTCTCCCCGGGCCGGAGCACCGCGCGCCGCGGCTCGAGCTGCGCCATCGCCTCGAGGAGGAACGCGCCGGACCCCACCGCCGGATCCAGGATCCGGAGCGACGTGACGGCGTCCGCGCCCCGCTCCTCGACCACCGTCTGGATCGCGGCGCGCACCGTCCGTTGGAGGAGGTCGCGCGGCGTGAAGTAGGTGCCCGCGCTCCGGCGCCGGTCCCGCGCGATCAGCCCCTCGAAGACCCGTCCCAGCATCTCGGGGTCTACCGCGTCCTGTTCGTCGCGCTCCTTCACGGTGAAGTGGAAGCGCTCGAAGAGATCGTCGAACAGCTCGCGCCAGGTGTCGTCAGGCAGTGAGGCGCGCGGGAAGCGGCGTTCCAGCGCGTGCCGTTCGAAGAGGCCGCCGTTGAGGAACGGCACGTCCCCCAGCGCCCGCGCGACGCCCGTGCGCGCGCCCGGGGGCGCGTTGAGCGCGCCGAAGCAGAGCGGCTCGAAGACCTTATGGTGGAAGGAGTGGCCCCGGCCGAGCGCTGTGTCGAGAAGCGACGGTAGGAAGTCGCCGCGGCCCGCGAGCCACCCTTTGGCTTGGACGAAATAGAGGAAGAGGACACGCGTCAGGACGACGAGCGCGAGGTCCCGCCGCTCCGACGACGTGGCGCGCGGCATGTCCTGCATCCGCTGGGCCGCCCGCGCGTGCAGGCGCGCGAACTCGCGGAAGAACCGCCCGGTGAGCCCTTCTTCGGTGAGGATCCCGGCGGCGCGCACCGCCAGCGCCAGCGCCGTGTCACCGGGCCGCGGCGCGAGGCCCGACAGGATCTCCGCCGCCACCGGGCTCGGCTTGCCCAAGGCGACGCGGAACTGACGGGCGTGGAAGCCGCCGTTCTTCGGGGCGAGCGCGCTCACGGCAAGCGTGGTCGCCGGGGTGTCCAGGGCGAGCAGGATGTTGCGCTCGCCCGGCGTGGCGCGGCCGAGCCGCTCGGCGGCCTGCGCCACCTGGGCGCGCGTGGCCGAGTCGAGCACGGCGCCGTAGATGAGGAAGGGCCCGCGCCGCCCCACGATCGCGGCGCGACGGGCCCCGCCCCCGTTCACGGAGAGACCGAGGCGCTCGCGCGCCACCGCGTTCAGCTCCTCGCTGCACGGCGCGTACCCCAGCGCCGCCACGAACTCATGGAGGTCGTCGAGCGACTTCAGGCGGGAGAGCAGTTGCGGTGTGACGGCCACGCGGTGCGCCTCGGCTGCGTTCGGCGCACATCATCGCGGGTTCGGCGGGAATCGTGGTACCGGAACCGGGGCACAACGTAGCCTTCCATCGCCGGCGGTCTCGGCGCACTTTGGGGCATGACCGATGCCGCGGTGCTCTGGCTCGAGGACGTGAGGCGGACCGACACCGCCCTGGCCGGCGGCAAAGGCGCCAACCTCGGCGAGATGATCGCCCACGGGTTCCCGGTGCCCACCGGCTTCGTCGTCACCGCTCCCGCCTGCGCGCGGTTCTTCGCGTCCATCCACCTCGCTGACGACGTCGCCCGGCTCAGCGGCGCGTCACCGGCCGACGTCCGCGCGGCATGCGCGACGATCGCCGAGAAGATCCGCACGGCGGAGATCCCGGCCGGACTGGAGGAGGCGATCCTCGCGGCGCACGCGACATTAGGCGCGCGGCGCGGCGCCCAGGTGGTCTGCGCGGTGCGCAGCTCCGCTACCGCCGAGGACCAGGAAGGCGCCAGCTTCGCCGGCCAGCACGGCACCTACTACTACGTGGACCGGGCACGGCTGATCGCGATGATCCGGAGCTGCTGGGCGTCCCTGTGGCACGAAGGCGCCGTCAGCTACCGGGCCACCCACGGCATCGCCCACGAGAACGCGGCCATGGCCGTCGTGGTCCAGGAGATGATCCCCGCCGAGATCTCGGGCGTGGCCTTCACCGTGAACCCGGTGACCGGCGCGCTGGGCGAGATCGTCATCGAGTCGAGCTGGGGCATGGGGGCCGCCATCGTGGACGGGCGAGTGACCCCCGATCGCTACGTGCTGCACCGCGACGGGTTGGGGCTCAAGGAGCGGCGCATCGCGCAGAAGCGGGTCCGGGTCTCCACGACACTCCGGCCAGACGCTGTGGGACGGGTGGTGGACGTCCCCTTCGCGCAGCGCGGCGCGGAAACCTTGTCGCAGGACCTGGCGGTCGCGATCGCCGGCTGGGCGGTCAAGGCCGAAGAGCACTTCGGCGGACCGCAGGACATCGAGTGGGCCGTCACGGACGGACAGATCCACGTGCTCCAGTCCCGCCCCGTCACGGTGTCGGGTCGCAAGGAGTTCTGCCGCAACGAGCGCGGCGGGAAGTACGTCCTCTTCAAGCCGCTGGTCGAGAACTTCACCGACCCGCTGGCTCCACTCACCGCCAACATCCTCCTCCAGATCCCCGCCGCCGGCGCCTTCGTGCTCATCGGCGGCCGGGTGTACGCCGACCTGCGCTTCGTCAGAGCCTTCGCGCCGTTCAAGCTCACCGATCCCGAGCTCGCCCGGCTCTTCTTCCTGAGCGCCGAAGGGATGCCGGCGGAGCTCAAGTTCTCGGTGGCGCGGCTGCCTGTGGCGCTGGCGTTAGGCCTGGCCGGCGGCCTGGCGATGGCCAACGTCTACGTCCGGAGCGCGCACCTCCCCCACGACTTCATGGACCGGTTCCGGCGCCGGGCGGAGTCAGTGGACCGGGACCCGGCCTTCGGCGTGCTGGGAACATGGCGCGAGCTGCTCCTGGGCTCGACGGTCCTCGGCACGCTGTCCCTGCCGGTCGGCGATCAGCCGATGGTCGTGAACGCCTCGGCGGCGCGCTACTTCGTCTGGCTGGCGCTGCTCAGGAAGGTCCTGCGGCGCTACCTGTCCGATCTCCCGCCCGACGCCCTGGGCCTGCTCACCTCCGGCAGCGAAGGAGTCCTCTCGGCGGAGGCCGGGCGCCGGATCTGGTCGCTCGCCGTGGCGGCGAAGCAGAACGACACCGTGCGCCGGCTCCTCGTCGAGCATCCGGCGGACAGCGTCCTCCCGGTATTGCGCGCCACGCCGGAAGCCGCCGGCTTCGTCAGGCAGTTCGACGACTTCCTCGCCGTCTTCGGCCACCGCGCCTTCAAGGAGTTCGAGCTCCGGTCGTTGCGCTGGGAGGAGGATCCGGCGCCGGTGCTGGGGATGGTCCGGAACTACCTGCTGGTGGAGACCGATCCCGCCGAGCACGAGCGAGCGGTCGTCGCCCGCAGGGTCGAGCTCTCCCGCACCATCGAGGCCGGACTCGCCAAGCGGCCGCTCGAGCGGGCGCTCGGGCTCCGCGCGCGGCTGATCCGCCATCTGGCGGAACGGGTCAGGTACCTCGCCACGATGCGGGAGAACTCGCGGTTCTACTGGGTGATGGCCGCCCACATCGTGCGGAAGAAGATCCTGCGGCTCGAGGCGGAGCTGATGGCGCGCGGACAGCTCAAGTGCCGGGACGACATCTTCTACCTCGTCTGGGATGAGGTCGAGAAACTCGACGCCGGCGCGCTCGGCTGGCTGGATGTTGAGGAGAGGATCGCCG
>JBGPHD010000194.1:0-5274 GCA_041484135.1 Gemmatimonadota bacterium | reverse complement strand
GACCGGAAGCCAGTAGCCGAAGCGCATCAGGCCGCCTCCTGCTCGAGATAGTCCACCAGCCGGACGAAGGGATCGAAGCCCACCACGCGCTCCGCGTCGGCGACGAAGTTCGACAGCGCGTTGATGTCGTAGTAGTAGCGCTTGGAGTCGCGCGCGTCCTCGAAGTACTCGATGCCGCCCACGTCGAGGTACGCCGCCCGCGCGATGTGCTCGACGTCGCGGATGACGTCGGCGGGCGGGGTGACGCACTCCACCCGGAGCTCGTTCTTCGGCGCGTCGAGCGCGCACGCCGAGCGAGTGAGCTCGGCGCCGCCCACGGTGCGGCAGACGTCGGCGGGGCAGAGGTTGAAGGAGTCGCCGGAGGAGTAGATGCGGATGGCGTAGAGGAACCGGCCGCCCAGCACCTCGACGCGCGTGATCCGCCCCTCGGCCGCCGGCACGAACTCCTGCACCAGCGCCGTGCGGTCGAGGCCGAGGTCCAGTGCGTCGGCGAGGGCGGACGCGGCCAGCTCGTCGGGCGTGTCGAAGCGCACCACCCCGGCGCCGCTCCCGCCGACGTTAGGCTTCACTACCACGGGGAACCGCAGGCCTTCCGCCGCGGCCGGCGCCTCGGCGGCGCGGTGGATCACCCGCGTGCGCGGCACCGGCAGCTCCAGCCGGGAGAGCAGGGTGAGCTGGAGCGCCTTCGACGTCTCGATGAGATAGGCCCTCGAGCCGTTGATCACTCGCGTGCCCAGCCGTTCCCAGTGGGCGAGCAGCGGCAGCGTTGCGGCGATGGCGTGGCCCACCCCGCGCGAGCCGGCGGAGGGGCTCATCCGGTTGAAGACCAGCCCGTAGGGCGCCGCGGGGTCGAGCGGGTCGTACCAGTGGCCGGCGGCGTGGATCCGCTCGTACGGCGTGCCGCGCCGGTCCAGCTCGGCGAAGAGGGGCCGGAACCAGTCCGGGTGCTCGTAGTAGATCGCGATGGGTCGTCGCGCTGGTCGTGCTCTCGGCATCGGCCGTGCTCCGGGCTGAAAACAGAACGGCCGCGACACTCGATCGAGGTCGCGGCCGTTGCCGTTCGGTTGATGCTGGTGGCGCTAGATGATCGCCGAGCTCCCAGATCCACGCACGCGCAGAGGCCGCCCTCGAGCACAACACATCCCGAGGCAACGACAACAGACGCAGCGCATGGTGTGGGAAGTCATTGATCGGATTATGCTATGTTGGAGGGAGCGGGCGCAAGTGCGCCCCCAGTCCAACGATCATCGAGGGGAATAACGATGCCGACCAAGCGCGCGACCGCGGTGTGGGAGGGTGGCCTCAAGACCGGGAAGGGCAGCTACGCCGCCGACTCGGGGAGCTTCAAGGGGGCGTTCGCGTTCCCGAATCGCTTCGAGGAGGCCGGCGGCACGAGCCCGGAGGAGCTGCTCGCCGCGGCCCACGCCGCCTGCCTCAGCATGGCGCTCTCGGCCGGGCTCGAGGGGGCCGGCACGGTGGCCACCCGGATCGAGGTCCGCGCCGCGTGCACCATCGAGAAGGTAGGCGGCGCGCAGAAGGTGTCGCGGATGACGCTGACGGTGCGGGGCAAGGTGCCGGGGATCGACCAGGCGAAGTTCGCCGAGGCGGCGGAGGCGGCCAAGAACGGCTGCCCCATCTCGGGCGCGCTCAAGGGGAACGTGGAGTTCGTGCTGGACGCGAAGCTGGAGTAGGCTCAGGGCATCCGGTACGCGTCCGCGGTGGGCCGGAGCGGCCGCAGCAGCCAGTGCGGCCGCCGCATCCCACCGGGCCCCGGCGCGGGCTTCGCCAGCTTGAGCCATTCCTTGTAGACCTCGTGGCTCTTCGCCGTGTCCACGACGATGTCGCCTTCCTGGTCCCCGTCCTCTGCGCGCCTGACGGCTACGCGCTGGTGCCAGGCGTGCGCGCCGCTCACTGGGTCGGGGTGCACGGCGAAGGTGAGGTTCTGGTGCACGCCGGCGCTCTGCCACCAGACCCGCGACGAGTCGCCGTCGGCGCTCGCCCACGGCCTGACGCCGTGCACGCGCCGCATCCGCCACTTCCCGCCGCCCTGCTCCTCGAGCTGGACCAGGGCGCTGCTCCAGCGGTCGGCGCCTTCCTCCTCCGCTACGCGCCACCTGCCCATGTGGTGCGAACAGGCCACCACGCCGGGCCGCATCCCTTCGGTCACCCACGCCCGCACCACGAAGTGCCCGATCTCGGTCTCGACGCGCACCAGGTCGCCGGTCGTGACGCCGAGGCGCTCGGCGTCGGTGGTGGCGATCCAGAGCGGATTGCTGTGCGCGATCTCGTTCAGCCATTTCGCGTTCCCCGACCGGGTGTGGATCAGGACCGGGAGGCGGAACGTGGGCACGAGGGCGAACTCGCTCTTGGCGGGATCGAGCTGCCGCGGCGAGACATGGCTCTCGATCACCGTGGGGATCGCGTACGCCTTCCAGCCCCACGCGGCGAGCGTGGAGGAGTAGAACTCCAGCTTGCCGGACGGGGTGGGGAATCCGCGCTTGGCCTCGCCGTCCACCATGACGCCCGCCGCGCGGCGGCCCGCAGCGTCGGGAGGAGGCACCGGCATCGGCGCGATGTTGGAGGAAGGCGCGGGAGCCTTCGCGGTGTACACGCGGCCTGTCGCCTGGTCCACGGCGGACTCCGCCATCTCGTCGGCGCTCACGGCCTGCTCGTGCCTGCCGTACACGGGCGAGGGCACGTCGAACGCAGCGTACTTCCGCATGTACTCCATCGGGCTCAGGCCCTGCGCGGCGGCGGCGTCCGGGAGCCCCGGCACCGAGTGCTCGAAGATCCAGCGGTAGTACTCGTCGATCTTGAGCTTCTCGCCCGGACGGTAGGGCGACTCGAAGTGCTTGCGGATCCCCATCGCGCCGTCGGGGTCGATGCGCCACGACAGCTCGATCCAGAACTCGTTCTCCTCCCACACCTCGCCGGGATTGGCGTCGCGGGTGTCGCCTAACGGCTCGCCCAGGCGCTCCTTCAGGGCGCGCTGCACCGGCTGGCGGAAGCCGAGCCAGCTGCCGGCGTGGGTCTCGAAGCTGGCGAGGTCGTGGCGCTCGCTCCCAAGGCCCACCGGGAGCACGTAGTCGGCGAGCCAGGCGGTCTCGCTCCAGACCGGCGTCAGCGCGGCGTGCCGGCCGACAAGCTTCTCGTCGCGCAGCACCTCGATCCAGGTGAAGCCGTCGGGGTTGGTCCAGACCGGGTTGTAGACGCGGGTGAAGTAGACGTCGAGCGTGCCGCGTCCCTCCTTGAGGAAGTGCGGCAGCAGGAAGCTCATCTCGAAGAAGGCGAGCGGATACTCTTTGGGCCAGGTGAGCTCGTTCCAGTGGGTGGGGTGCGGCGGCCGCGCGTGCGGCGCGGGGACGAACTTGGTCCAGCTGTTGGGGATCGTCCCGCCCGGCGTGCCGACCGACCCGGTGAGCACGTTGAGGAAGAAGAGGCACCGCGCCGTCATCCATCCGCCGAGGTTGCCGGCCGCGGCGGCGCGCCAGTTGTGGGCGCTGAACGCGGAGCCCGCGCGCGCGATGGCGTGTGCGACCTCGACCAGCTGCGCCGCGGGGACACCCGACTCGGCCTCGGCGCGCTCCGGCGTGAACTCGGCGTACAGTCGTTCGAGCTCAGCCTCGAACCGCTCGAAGGTGACGGCGCCGGCGGCGTCGCCCGCGACCGCGGGACTCCCGCCCGTCATGCCACCGCGGGTACCACTCCCCACTCCCTCTTTCAGGTACTCCTCCCAGTTCACCCACCGCCTGACGAACTCGCGGTCGTAAAGCTTCTCCTTGATCAGCACGTTCGCGATGGCGAGCAGCACAGTCGTCTCGCTGCCCGGATAGGTGGGGAGCCAGTGGTCGGCGTGGGTCGCGGTGTTGGAGAGCCGCGGGTCCATCACGATGATCGTGGCGCCGCGCTGCTTGGCCTCGATGATGCGCTGCGCGTGGGGATTGAAGTAGTGCCCGCTCTCGAGGTGCGCGGAGATGAGGAGGATGCAGCGCGCGTTGGCGTGGTCGGGGTTGGGCCGGTCCATCCCCATCCAGAACGCGTAGCCGGCGCGCGCCCCCGCCGAGCAGATGTTGGTGTGGCTGTTGTGCCCGTCGATCCCCCAGGCCGCGAGGACGCGCTCGGTGTAGCCGTCCTCCCCGGGGCGGCCCACGTGGTACATCACACTGGCGCGGCGGTCTTCCTTGATCGCCTTGCGCACCCGCGCCGCGAGGTCGTCGAGCGCCTCGTCCCAGCTCACCCGCTCCCACTTGCCTTCGCCGCGGGCGCCCACGCGCTTCATGGGATAGAGAATGCGCTCGGGGTCGTGGATCTGGTTCAGCGTCGCGGGGCCCTTGGCGCAGTTGCGGCCCCGGCTCCCGGGGTGGTGCGGGTTCCCCTCGAACTTCTTGATGATGCGGGTCTCCTGGTCCACGTAAGCGAGGAGCCCGCACGCCGCTTCGCAGTTGAAGCAGGTCGTCGGGACGAGGCTAAAGTGCCGTCCTCCTTCCACCCAGTCGTTCCACTTGTCGGCGGGCGGGAAGGCGCGGAAGCCCTGCTGCATGCGGCCCTCGTCGGAGGGATGCAGGCTGGGAGGCGTCGGCGGCGCGGTGGCGGGGTCCATGCGGTCGCTCATGTCAGCTGATGGGCGGGCCCTGGCCCGCGAGGACGAAGGCGTGGGCGTACATCCACTGGCCGGCGAGCGCTCCGATGGCGGCGAGCTCCAGCGCGGCCGACGATCGGCCGCCGGCGGCCATGAGCAGCGCGGGCAGGAACATGCCGCCTACCAGGGCGACCTGGAACAGCGCGCTCTCGCTCCCGCGCGCGAGCGCGTGGGCCGCGGCGGCCGCGTTGGTGGTGGCGTGCCGGCCGTAGGCATCGGCCATGGCGAGCATGCCCGTGAGCACGAGGAGCCACGCGGCGACGGGCGTCAGGCGGATGAGGGTCTCGTCGTCGAGGTTGGCGGTGACGGCCCCGGCGAGGGCGAGGATGGCGACGCCGGCCACCACGGCGTCGAGCGCGAGGTGCACCAGGAGGAGCGGGCTCTGCCAGAGGTCCCGGCACTCGCACTGGGCGAAGAGGAACGCGGTGTACACGGCCGTGAGCAAGGCGAGGGCACCTAACGGCCAGCGCAGCAGGGTGAGCGCCTGGTCGTTCCCGGCGAGCGAGGCGGCGAGCCAGGCCGCGAGCAGCGCGCCATACGCGGTGATGACGAAGGCGCCGCGGGTGAGCCAGCTCCGCCACTGCGGGCGGGTCATGATGGTCCAGAACCGCTCGGGCCGCTTGAGGTCGGAGACG
>JBGPHD010000193.1:0-5289 GCA_041484135.1 Gemmatimonadota bacterium | reverse complement strand
CCTTGCGCAGCTCCGGGCTCAGCAACTTCGCCCGCGCATCCATCCAGGCCTGCACCGCCGCGTCCCCGTATGCCGCGCGCACCCCCGGGCCGTCGAGCATGAAGACCTTCCCCCAATGCAGCGTGAACGGGATCCCCTTGACGCGGAACAGGGCGCACGCCTTCCGGTAGTAGTCGAGCATCCGGTCCGACAACACCCCGTCCAGGTCCACGACGCAGGTGCGGTCCCATTTCGTGAAGCCGAGCGTGGCCCTGGTCTGCTTGACGTAGCGCAGCGCCACCAGGCACGGGTAGGGACCGTCCGACTTGTTGAGCTCCAGCACGGCGTCCAGGGCCTCGCGGGAGCGCGCCGCCGGGATGCCTAACGCCAGTCCCGCCGCCTTGCCGCGGGTATCCGTGTTGGTGAAGATCTCGCCGATCGTGCCGAAGACCGGCCACTGCGCGGAGTCGCTGTACACCTTTCCCATCAGCGCGTTGATCAACGGCGGGATGGCCTCGGGGTGGGCGTCGGTCAGGGTGCCGAGGAAAGCGAGCGCGTCGTCGCCCGGGCCGATGCCGTCCCTGGGCTTGGGCGGCGTGTAGTCCGTGCGGTACGGCCGCTTGTACATCGTGACGACGTGCACCCCCTTGCCCATGTCGTAGGGATTCACGAGCACCTGGAAATGAAAGGGCCGCTCCGCCCCGCCGGGGAGCGCCAGGCCGTCGAAGTTCAGCTCGTTGATGGCCTTGTCGAGCGTGTCGAGCTTCATCCGGTGCCGGTGCATCTCGAGCAGGAAGATCGGCTCCGTCTCGATGACCGCGCCGTGGACGATCCCGAAGCCCCCCAGGCCGACCAGCGCGGCATCGAACACGGCGTCATCCCGGAGCGGCTCGGCGCCGAGCTTGGCGATGAAGGCGTCGGTCACGACCGGGCACGACGCCCGCTCGAGCCAGACGTGACGGCCCCCACCCACCACGACGTGCAGCGCCACGATGAAATCCGCGACCGGCGGGATGTCGATGGCGGAGCCGTGGCTCCCCGTGGCCGACACGCCGATGATGGTCTGCCCGTTGCTCGCGCCGGTGGTGCGCAGAGACCGGTGCTGCGCCTTCAGCGCCTTGTTCAGGGCCGAGACCGAGTTGCCGCACTGGATGAAGCGCAGGCCGTCCCGGTCACCCGGGTACGCGGGCGCGACCAGCGCGGGGTCGAGCGAGAAGAACAGGTTGAGCGGCTTGGTGTTCACCAGCCGGCCGCTGGTCACCGCGGCGCGAGAGAACGACCAGCCCGCGCCCAGCGCACGGACCGGTACGCCGTCCTTCACCGCGGCGTCGATGAAGGCCCCGATCGCCGCGGTCGTTGCCTGGTAGCGCGCGAGACTGTCGCCGAGCTCCCCGTTCCAGGCGTCGAAGAGCCCCTCGACGGGGACGGTGAACGTCACGTGCTTGTTGGTCCAGGTGCGCTGGCCGGTGTCGCGGATCGCCGGGCCGTCAGCCATGGCGCCGCCCCGCGGCCCGCGCCGATGCCGGGTGGATCACGCTCGGCGCCTCCTGGCGCTTGGCGCACCGCCACTCCACCTGCGCCGGCGCGACCAGGCCCAACGTCACGGTCGTGAGGGCGATGTAGCCCAGGTTCGTCGTGGTGCGCACGTCGTTGAGCGCGTTGCTCGGGCAGTTCTGGGGGTGCACGTCATGGGTGCCCACGAGACCCCAGGCGTACGACACGACGGTGCGCTTCTGCCACTCCGTGGCGGGGTCCGTATCCGGGACCTGCACGAGGTAGTGATAGCAGCCCGTGGACGCCGCGACCGCGAGCGCCGTGACACCGGCACGCACTCCCTTCATGATGCGCATGCTCCCCTCCCCATCCCTAACGGTCGTACGCGATGTGCCAGCGCAGCAGGGTCCTGAGCTGCAGTCTCGTCGGTCCGGTCATGTCGAACGGGTCCGGTTGCGACGTGATGGACGCGACGAGCCCGACCCGCTGGAGCGCGCGCACCTCGGCGGCCACCCCGGGGTTCAGGCGCCGCCGCAGCGTGTCGTAGTACGCCTCGGCCGTGAAGTCGGCCGCCGTCGTCTTCCGGAGCAGGGCCGCCCCGATCCACCAGTACGCGTCGGACCGGAACGCATTGCGTGTTTCCACGGTCACCAGGACGTCGAGGCGGGGACCGCAGGTGCGCTGCCCGCTCAGCCACACCGTGTGCCGCGGACTCACGAGGCTGTCCCCCGAGGTCGCGTCACCGCGGAGCCGGGCGGCGAGCCCCCACCCACCCGACACCTGCCATCCGCGCCGGCCCCGCATCTCCCGCCGGACCCTCGCGAACAGCGGCGCGAGGTCCACACCGCGGTCCGTCACGTCCTCGTCGGCGTCGTCAGGCGGCGTGGCGCCCGCCCGCGCGAGCTCGGCCGTGGCTCGCTCCGGCAGGTCGGTGTTGAGCGCCGGGTCGTGCGGATCGTGGAACGTGGCGCGGACCCCGATCGCGACCAGCCGGGAGCCGGTGCCGGCGGGATCGCCCGCGGCCCCGAGGGAGACGACGGTCTTGGTGCCGACCCGCTGCATCCGGCCGGCGATGGAATTCGAGCGGAAGCTCTCCAGGTTCCGCACCCCACCGCCGACCAGGAAGTACGGCGCGACATCGATGGCGATCCCCGTCAGGGCCCTCGCCCCCCCGCCCGACGACGAGATCACGCTCGCCATGACGGGCTTGGGCGCGCTCCCCCGGAGCGCGTGGCCGGGCGCGATGCCGAGCGCGACGAACGCCGCCGGCTCGGGCACGTCCACGCCCATGATGAACCGGTAGATGTTCGTCGCCTCCGCCTGCTGCGCGACGAGACGCTTCGCGGAGAGCAGCGCCGCGAGGACCGGCAGGGCCAGCACCATCGCCAGGCGCGGCCGCGGAGGATGCAAGCGCCTCACGCGACGCTGGACTCCACCAGGACCGCCTCGGCGTCGCGGCGCTTGAGCAGGCCGGGAAGGCCCTGCCCCTCCCACAGCCGCTTCATCGCACGGAGCTGCGCCGCGATCTCCTTGAGGTCACCCTTGGAAACCGCGTCGCGGATCGCGCGCATCTCCTTGCGGCGATCGCCGCCCATGTCCGGTCCGCGATTGTAGACCAGCGAGACCAGCGCGCCCTGCGCGTCTGGCGGCAGCTTGTCGAGGCCCGGGAAGGCTCCTTCGGTCTTCTTCTGGTACTCGGGGATCGTGCGCGCCAGGAACACCTTGAGCGACACGTCCTTCCCGATCACGATGTCAGCAAGGCCGGGCGCCGCCGCTTTGGCCTGGTCACCCGCAAGGCCGACCGCGGTCTTGAGACGCTCCAGCTGCGCCGCGGGGAGCACGTCGCCCCAATCGGCCACGAGCTGGTCCACCTTCACCTGGCCCAGGTCGTAGCCGAAGCCGATCGTGATGCCGGACTTCCCGCCCGGCCACTTGCCGGCCTGGTTCAGCCCTTCGGACTCCAGGATCAGCGTTCGCGCGCGGTCGGTGAGTGGAGTAAGCGCCATGCGATCAGCCCTCCGTGACGGTTCTGCTGCCGACGACACGATCGCCCATGACCGTCAGGCGGCCGCCCGCTGCGGGACCTTCCCCGTCGCGCGGACCACCTTGCCCAGCATGTCGAACCAGAACGGCGCGCCCAGGGACACGGCGAGCGCGGTGATGAGGAACCCGAGGAGCTTGCTGAAGAACCAGCCCCACGACGCCTCGACGAGCGCGCCCCCGAGCCCCAGCCGCTTGGGCCAGTCGGAGGACTCCCAGCCGATCGGCAACCCGCTCGCCTGCAGGTCATCAACGGAGCGCTTGAACGGCTCCGTGTGGACACTGTCCGCGGGGGCGCGCGCCGCCGGCGCCGAGTCCGGCCGCGCCACCGCCGCCGCGTTGGTGCTGTCGGCCCGGGCGGTGCTGTCATGTCTGGCGCTGGCCTCCCGCGCGCTCTTGGCGACCGCGGCGGCGAGCTCCGGGTCGCGTGCCAGCGTGGTGGCGACACGGATCGTGTCGGCGTTGGTCGCCAGGGTGACCGCGAACGCCCACCCCAGCACGATCATCTGGGTCTTCCGCTTGTAGACGCCGGCCACCCGGTCCATGGCGCGATCGAACATCGCCTCGATGTTCGCACGGAACTTCGTGAGGTCATCGCCCGCATCGTCCAGCAGGACCAGCAGGCGCTGCCTGAGAGCCTCGTCGGGCACCTCGCCGATCTTCGTCCGGAGCCCGGCGAGCGCCCGGGGGGCGGCAGCCTGGGCCTTGAACACCAGATCGAGGAGGACCGACGAGAAGGCCTGCGCGGGGACGTACGACGCTTTCCGGCCCTGCGCCGACAGCATCGTGATCAGCGGGTGCTCGTAGAACGACTTCTTGAGGTCCCCGAGGATCTGCTCGATGCCGTTCTCGAGATTCCTGGACCGGCGCTGGAGCAGCGACGCCGCGAGCTCGTTGCCCGCCGTGCAGACCAGGCTGAGCAGCAGGTAGAAGAACATCAGGCCTAACGCGACGTTCACCAGGTGCGACAGGTCCACGCCCGGCCTCCTCTCGCCGACCCGCCGGGACGCACGAACGGCACCCTCGGCGGGTGGTAATGTCTGGTGGTTCAGTCATGGAAACGCAGGGATGTCCCTGCGTGCGGAATCGTGGGCGACCAGAACGTCGTGCCGCGCGCGCGGAGGCGCGGGGCTACGCTAGCTCATTCGCCGCCGAGCACAGCCACGCCAGCGCCTCGTGCTCGTCCGAGAACGCGCCGAGGCTGGCGCCCCGGAGCTCGGCGAGAGCCGACACCATGCGCGCGACCCCGAACTGCGCTCCCGGGAGCGCCAGGACCGCGATCCGATACCCACGCACCACCTGCACGTTCGCCAGCCCGTCGGCGATCGCGCCCGCCTCCACGCGGTTCGGCAGATCCGGGCGGTCGCGAATATCGATCAGCACGCAGGTGCCTGGTGGGGGCGCCGCGGAGCCAGGACGTGCCACGATCGCCGCAACGTCCGCGGCGAAGTAGCTCGCGTCCCGCCGACACACTTGCTCCACCCCTGCCTCCTCCTGGTCCCACCCCACCACCCTGTCCCCCCACTCCGCGGCCCACCTCAAGGTGGCTCGGCACCGGGCATCGTGAAAGTGTCGAAGCACTACGAGGGAAGCCCCTCGTACTACTACGAGTCTTCCCCCTCGTGCCACCTTGGGCCAGCTTCCTTGGATGGACGGCGCGAGCGTCCCCTGGCTGCTGTATCTGGGCGCCGCGGCGGCGGCGATCCCGCCCCTCGCGGCGCTGGTACTGCGGCGCCGTCCCCGCGGCGCCGCCGCGTGGATCCTGGCGTGGTGCCT
>JBGPHD010000192.1:0-5299 GCA_041484135.1 Gemmatimonadota bacterium | reverse complement strand
CCTGCGCGTAGGAGCAGCCGTGCGAGCGCGTGGGCCGCTGCTGGCGGTCGTAGTACCAGCGCAACCACCCCGCCTGCTCCCGCGTGGTCTGGTAGTCGTTGAAGATGCCGTTCTTCACGATGAGGAAGTCCTCGGGTTGCACGCCGTCGTCGTCGTAGCCGATGGACGAGAGCCCGCCCTCCTGCGACCGGTCCCCCTGGATGTTCATGAAGTCGGGGCCGTAGCGGAACGTGTTCAGTTGCCGCTCCGGCGGCGCGAGGAAGCTCGTCCCCGCGTAGTTGGCCTCGTACCCCATCGCGCGGTCCAGCTCGGTCGGGTGGCCGATGGATTCGTGGATGGTGAGCCACAGGTGCGAGGGATGCAGCACCAGGTCGTAGCGCCCCACCTCGACCGGGCGCGCGGTCAGCTTCTGGGCCGCCTCCTCGCCCCAGCGCTGCGCGTTGCCGACCAGGTCCACCTGCTGCACGTACTCCCAGCCGCGCCCCATCGGCTGCACCATGTTGCCGCGGTTCTGGAAGTCGGACCGGTCCGGCGCGATGGCCGTGATCTGCATCGTCGGGAAGCTGCGGATGGCCGTCTGCGCGATCACCGAGCCGTCGCTGGAGGCGAAGTTGCGCTCCTCCTTCACGAAGAAGAGCCCTGAGAAGACGAACTGGACGTTGGTGGCCCGGAGCGCCGCCTCGTTGGCCGCGAGCAGCAGGCCGGTCTTGTCCTCCACCGAGACCGTCCACGGGTCCACCTGGTACGCGCTCTGCCACGAGCCGTCGGGGACCGCGGAGGTCGGCACCAGCTCCACCGCGCGGTCCCGCGCCACACGGTTGGCCCGCGCGATCGCCACCGCTTCCCGCGCCGCGCTCATGATCCCGTCCCGGGTGAGGCGCCGCGTCGCCGCGAAACCCCAGGTGCCGTCCACCAGCACCCGGACGCCGCAACCGATCGTGTCGGTGTCCACCACGTTCTGGATCTGGTGCTCGCGGGTGAAGACGAAGTTCTGGCGCTGGCGCTGGATCCGCGCGTCCGCGTAGCCCGCCCCCGCCGACCGGGCGGCGTTGAGCGCCACCATCAGGAGGTCGCGGATCGCCGCGTCCATGGAGGGGGCCGGCGGACCGGCCGCCGCGGCCGCCCGCGGGCGCACCAGCCCGTCGGTCGCCGCCACGGCCGCGGCCGCGCCGGCAGCCTTGAGGAACTCCCTGCGATCGGTCATGCGGTGCCTTTCATGCGGAAAGGGGATGGAGCACCCGTACGACTACGCTGCCGGAAGATGGGATGTTGCCGCCCGCGGCCGCCAGCCGCCGCGATGCGGTGGCGGGCGGTGCGCAGGCGTCGTCGTCGTCTACTTGGATGATGCCCCTACGAGCCCTTCCGTCGCGAAGTTGCAGGGCTAGACGTACCGCGCCACCGCCATCGCGATGACCGCGATCCCGACGAGGTGCGACACCCCCACCGCCGCGGTGCGCGCCTTCTTCTGGAGCGCGGGGATCTCCGCCTGCTGCTCAGCTGTCGGCGTGCCTCCCGCCGCCTGGGCCGCCCGGCCGATCTCCAGGAGCCGCATCGTCGCGGGCCGCATCGCGAACAGGCCGATCAGGAACGCGATGATCGCCGACGTCCCGCCCACCGAGAGCGCGATACCGGTCGGCGTGCCCATGAACGCCGCCGAGCCGCCCGAGTCATGCCAGAAGAGCGCGAGGCCGGAGAGGACCGTGAGGGCCGCCATCAGGGGGACTACGACCAGGAACCGCATCGCGGCAAGGCGCTGCATCACCTGCCCGCCCGCCGGTCCGGCGGCCTTGATCGCGGGTTGGAGGAAGAGCACCAGGGTGAAGATCGCGCCACCCCAGAAGACCCCGCCGAAGATGTGCACGATGCGCAGCGCGATGACGAGAGCGCCCATCGACCGACTCCTTATGTGGTGGTGACGTGGAACGGGACACAACATTCGCCCGGAGGGCGCGCCCCCACAAGGCGGGCCGCGGATCCGCCGCCGCGCCGCGCCGGCCGTGCCCGATTAAGCCGGCCGCCGGCGCTGGACGCCCTCCCCCGCCCGCGCGTACCTTGCCCCGCGTGAAGATCTACACGAAGACCGGTGATGGCGGGGACACGTCGCTCATGGGCGGCGGCCGCGTGCCCAAGGACCACATCCGCGTCGCGGCCTACGGGGACGTGGACGAGACCAACGCGGCCATCGGCGCCGCGCGCGTCACGTCGCCCGCGAAGCTCGCCGACCGCGTCCTCGGTGGGATCCAGCAGGACCTCTTCACCATCGGCGGGGCGCTGGCCACGCCACGGCCGCAGCGCCTCAAACCGAAGCAGCGGGGCAAGGTGGTGGTCGCCGAGGGTCGCGTCACGGCGCTCGAGCGCGCCATCGACGCGGCGGAAGCGGAGCTCCCGCCCCTGCGCGCCTTCGTCCTGCCCGGCGGAACGGCCAAAGCCGCGGCCTTCCACCTCGCGCGCACCGTCTGCCGCCGCGCCGAGCGGGCGGTGGTCCGTTTGGCGCGCGAGGAGTCCGTGCCGCCCGAGATCATCGTCTACCTGAACCGGCTCTCGGACCTGCTCTTCGTGCTGGCACGGCTGGCGAACGCGAGGGCGCGCAAGAAGGACGTGACGTGGTGACGGCCATCCACGTGCCGATCCACGAGCAGCGCGATGCATCGTACGACGTCGTCGTCGGCCGCGGCGCGCTCAAGGACCTGCCAGCGCTGCTCCGCGAGCGCTGTCCCGCGCACACCTACGCCGTCATCGCCGACCGGCGCGTCGCCGACCTCCACGCGGCGCCCCTGATGGCCGCGCTGGCGGCCGCGGGCCTGGACGCCAGGCTCTTCGCCTTCACTGCCGGCGAGTGGAACAAGACGCGGCAGGCCTGGTCCGATCTGACCGACGCGCTCCTCGCCGCGCACGTCGGCCGGGACGGCGCGGTGATCGCGTTCGGTGGCGGCGTCGCCGGCGACCTGGCCGGCTTCGTGGCGGCCACCTACCTGCGCGGCATCCCGTTCGTGCAGGTCCCCACCACGCTCCTCGCCATGATCGACTCCTCGGTGGGCGGCAAGACGGGCGTGGACGTGCCCGCGGGGAAGAACCTGGTGGGCGCCTTCCATCAGCCCCGCCTCGTGGTGGCCGATGTGGACCTCCTCGTCACGCTGCCGCGCCACCAGGTCGCGGCCGGGATGGCGGAGGCCATCAAGCACGGCGTCATCGCCGACGCGGCCTACTTCGCCACGCTGTCCGACGCCGAGCGCATCCTGGCGCGCGACCCGTCCCTCCTCGAGCCCCTGGTGCGCCGCAGCGTGGAGATCAAGGCGGGCGTGGTCGCCGCCGACGAGCGGGAGCGGGACCGCCGGCAGGTCCTCAACTTCGGGCACACGCTCGGCCACGCGGTGGAGGCCCGGAGCGGCTTCGAGCTGCTCCACGGCGAAGCGATCGCGATCGGCATGGTCGTGGAGGCGTGGATCGCGGAGCGGTGCGGCCTCGCCGACGGCACGCTGCGCGCGACACTCGCCGCACTGTTAGGCAGGTACGCGCTCCCCACCACCATCCCCGGCTCGCTCGCGGCCGACGACCTGCTCGAGGCGATGGCGGGCGACAAGAAGGTGCGCGCGGGTGAGATCCGCTTCGCCCTTCCCCGCCGCCTGGGCGAGATCGCGCAGAGTGCCGACGGTGAATGGACGGTGCGCGTCGGCGAGGACGTGATACGGGCCGCGATCGACGCCAATAGGTGATCTCCGCAGGCAGACGCCTTGGCGCAGCAGTGGTAACTCATTATGGAGCAATCGTTTACATGCGTGTACGGCGGCGTTATCGTCATCTTACGATAAACAATTGTGCACGATCCTCCCAACGCCCACGAGCGAAACAACTTAGTGATGTGGATAATTTTGTTCCCTTGACGTGACTTTCGACCCATTCCTATTATGGGCCCCCCAACTGCACTTCGCCGACACCATCGTAGAACCGCGAAGGGGACCCAGCATGAGGCGGGCCAAGACACCCATCAAGGCGAAGGGCTTCTTCCGTCAGAGCGCCTCGGGCGCTTTCGATCAGTACCTCCAGGACATCCAGAAACTCCCGTTGATCAGCGATCCCGCCGAGGAACGGCGGCTGGCGCGGCTCGCGCAGCGCGGGGACACGGAAGCGGCCGAGCGGCTCGTCACGGCCAACCTGCGGTTCGTTATCTCCTATGTGAAGAAGTACCAGGGGCACGGGCTCGACCTGTCGGAGCTGGTGGCGATCGGGAACGAGGGGCTCCTCAAGGCCGTCAAGAAGTTCGATCCCAACCAGGGCGTGAAGTTCATCTCGTACGCGGTATGGTGGGTGCGCCAGGCCGTGCTCAAGGCGCTGGCGGAGCAGACGCGGAGCGTGCGTATCCCGCTCAACCAGAACGCGCAGCTCATCCGGATGTCGCGCACCGAGATGGTCCTGGCGCAGGAGCTCGGCCGCGACCCGACGGACAACGAGATCGCGCGCGCGCTCGAGGACTCGGTCGAGAACGTGCGGACGGCGCGGCGGATGACGGCGACCGAGCTCTCCCTCGACGCGCCGGTGGACCGCACCGATCGCGACGCGGCCACGCTCGGCGAGCGCTTCGCCGGGGTGGACGGGAGCGAGATCGAGGAGACCACCGACGCCAACCTGATGCGCGGGTTCATCGACCAGGTCTTCCAGAGGTACCTCACGCCGCGCGAGCGCAAGATCCTCTACCTCTACTACGGTCTCGAGTCGGGCTCCGAGGCGATGACGCTGGAGAAGATCGGGGCGCTGATGGGCGTCACCCGGGAGCGCATCCGCCAGATCCGCGAGCGCGCCTTCGAGAAGCTGCGCGACTGCCCCGAGGGGGCGGCGTTGATGCGGTTCTGGAACGCGGCGTAGGACCGCGTCGAGGAGATGGGAAGCGCGAAGGGCCCGCCGTCGGCGGGCCCTTCGCGTTCAAGGCGTTCCCTGCTCCAACGTCTCAGTGGTGCTGCTGCTGGTTCATCTGGATCATCTGGCAGATCGGGTTCATCCCGGCGGACATCGGGTCGGCGCAGCTGGCGTCGTAGGCGATCGTCGCGTCGTCCGCGAGGATGTGGGTGACGCGGCCGTTGTTCGTCACGACGAAGAAATCCGCCGAAGAGACGCCCCAGGCGGCATTGGCATCGCTCATGTCGAAGGCCGCCACGCGGGCCGCCATCATCATCGGGTTGGCCATCATGGCCATCATCTGCGCCTGAGCCGCCTGCTGAGCCGGGTTCGGGGGCGGCGGGCGCTGGCCGCGCGGCTGTTGCTGCGCCTGCTGGGCCGCCATCATCCCCTGCATCATCATCTGCTG
>JBGPHD010000191.1:0-5334 GCA_041484135.1 Gemmatimonadota bacterium | reverse complement strand
TCCCCAACTGGGCACCGGGCGCCTACCGGATCACCAACGCGTGGCGCAACGTCGCGGGCCTCGTCGCGACCGACGCCGCCGGCCGGCCGGTCCCGGTGACGAAGCCCGACAGCCTGACGTGGGTGCTGCACAACGGGAGCGCGCGCGCCGTTACCGTCCGTTATGCGGTCCAGGTGGGGTCGACACCCAACAACCGGTCGTATCTCTCCCGCGAGGCGGGGCTGGTGGACGGTCCGGCGACGTACCTCTACCTGGTGGACCGGCAGCAGCTCCCGGCCCAGGTGCGCTTCGCGCTTCCCGCCGGGTGGCGGATCGGCACCGGGCTCATGGGGACGCCCGACTCGACGGTGTACTTCGCGCCGTCGTACGACGTGCTCATCGACTCGCCCGTGCTGATCGGCCGGATCCAGCGCTGGGTCTTCACCGCCGACGGCACGCCCCACCAGATCGTGATCGCGAACGACGGGCGGCCCGTCCCGTTCGACACCGTGGCCTTCGTGGACATGGTCCGGCGCATCACGGAGACCGCGATCGCGGTCTTCGGCCAGGCGCCGTACATGGACTACACGTTCATCTTCGTGGTCGGGAACGGCGGCGGGCTCGAGCACCTCAACTCCACCACCATCGGGCTCAACGCGGACACGCTCGCGGTGGACGTGCGCCGCGCGGCGAGCGTCACGTCGCACGAGTACTTCCACACCTGGAACGTCAAGCGCATCCGGCCCGCGATCCTCGGCCCCTTCGACTACACCCGGCCGCAGCGGTCGCTCGACCTCTGGCTCTCGGAAGGGAACACCAGCTACTTCAGCGGGCTCATCCAGCTCCGGGCGGGCCTGATCACCCGGGACGGCTACCGCGGCATCGTGCGGAACCTCATCAGCGCGCACCACGCCAACCCGGCGCGGCTGGTGGTGAGCCCGGAGCGCTCGTCGTGGACCACGTGGGACGGCCCCGACGCCAACAACGGCTACAGCATCTCCTACTACGACCAGGGGCAGCTCATCGGCCTGCTGCTCAACATCGCCATCCGCGACTCCACCGAGAACCGGCGCAGCTGGGAGGATGTCTTCCGCTATCTCTTCGCGCGCTACGCCGGGGAGCGCGGCTTCGCGTCGGAGGACCTCCTCCACGCGGTGAACGCCGTCTCGGGCCGCGACTTCCAGGACTTCTTCCGCCGCTACGTGAGCGGGACCGACGAGGTCCCGTGGAACGACTACCTGGAGCGGGTCGGCTGGCACGTCGAGTTCACGGACTCGGTGGAGCCGGTGGACCTCAACATCGCCTTCGTGCCGCCGGGGATGGTCTTTGGCGCCCCCGGCCCCACCGACCGGTGGCGCCTCCAGATCACGCAGGGGACGGCGTGGTCCGCGGCGGGGTTGCGCACGGGGGACGTGCTGCTGCGGGTGAACGGGGTGGACATCATGGTCACACCGGCCGGGTTCGACGCCTTCCGCACCCTCGGGCCCGGCGATACCATCACGCTCGACGTCCTGCGCGCCGGCCGGCTCCTCTCGGTCCCGGTCCGCGGGCAGCCCTATCGCACCAGCGTCGCCGTGGTCACGGAGATGGGCAACGCCGGCGCGCGCGCGCTCCGGTTGCGCGACGGCCTGCTGACGGGCACGACGGATCGTTAGGTGGAGGCCGCGACCCGCCGCGCCTCCCCGCACCACGCACCCCGGGAAAGGTCACCGATGCAGCTCGAGATCGATCAGGCGATGCTGGACGCGCTCAGGCACGCCGGCCACGTGCCCGAGGACCTGAAGCGCCGCATCGACGCCGTCGCCCCGGTCGCGGGCGCGAGCCCGCCGAGCTTCCGCCTCGCGCTTTCGGACGACGAAGCGACGGAGCTGTCGGAGCTGCTCCAGTGGCACGTGCGCACCGACCCCGCCACCGGCCACCCCACGGCGGAGAC
The DNA here is from genome assembly GCA_041484135.1 of Gemmatimonadota bacterium. Lineage (GTDB taxonomy): Bacteria > Gemmatimonadota > Gemmatimonadetes > Gemmatimonadales > JACORV01 > JACORV01. Next base: position 3,422 of record JBGPHD010000191.1, on the reverse strand, counting down.
GCAACCGTACGCCGCCCTCATCCAGGCCATCTCCGACCAGCAGTTCTGAGGATCACATGGGCATTCAGGTGGTCGTTTTCGGTGCGGTCATCGCCCTGTTCGTCTGGGGGATCCGGTACGCCATCAAGGCCGAGAAACAGCGCATCGCCGAGCTCGGCCAGGTGGCCCTGGCGATGAAGTTCAGCTTCACCGAACAGGGCTCGGCCTCGCTCACCGACCTGACGGGCGCGTTCCCGCTGTGCGGCATCGGGCGGGCACGGCAGTGGCAGTACACGCTGACGGGGAAGACCGCCGACCGCGACGCCGTCATCGGGGAGTACAGCTACGTCACGGGCAGCGGGAAGAGCCAGCACCGCTCACGGCAGACGGTCGCCGTGTTCCCGGGGGGCGCCCGCGGCCTGCCCGATCTCGTGCTCGCGCCGGAGAACTTCTTCCACCGGATCGGCCAAATCTTCGGGTATCAGGACATCGACCTCGATTCGAGCGAGGAGTTCTCGAAGCGCTACCTGCTGCGGGGTAAGGACGAGGCCGCCATCCGGCGCGCGTTCAACATCGACGTGATCGCGTGGTTCGCGCAGAACGACAGCTGGTCGGTGCAGGCGGCCGGGGGGCACCTCGCGATCTTCCGCACCGAGCGGGTCTGCAAGCCGGCCGAAGTCCCCACCTTCCTGGCCGACGCCCTGCGGATCCAGGACGCCTTCACGCGCGCGGCCTGATCCGGCCGAGAGCCGGTCCTACCTGGTGCGAGGGGCGGAAGGGCGGATGCTCAACAGATACGTGATCCCGACCGAGAGCGTGGCGTCGCGGGCTCGCGACCGCAGCACGAACGGGCCGACCAGGCTGTCGGCCTTGGGCGTCATCCAGTAGCTCCAGTACTCGGCCCGTCCGAAGATGTTGCTGCCGGGCCGCCGTCCGAAGTCGACGCCGACCCCCAGTCCGAAACCTGTCTCCGTCGTTACGTGGTCCGAGGCCTCGATCACCGGCGCGGAGCCGTGCCGGAGGTAGGTGAACGCCCCCCCGAAGTACATCGGCGCGGCGGGCTTGAAACGGAACAGCAGGCCTCCGTCGACCCGCAGGGACAGCACCTTGTAGTTCGACGTGAACTGCGGGTTCCCGTCCTGGTCCTGGCGCAGCGTACGGCGCGTCACAGCGCCGCCGGCGTGCAACGCGAACCGCCGGCCGAGGGGCGACTGGACGCGGCCTACCAGGATCGGCCCGTTGCCGAGGGACTCGGTCCACTTGCTCCCCGTCGTATCGAAGTAGCCGGCGCGGTCGCCATAGCCGCTGAAGCCGAACATCAGGGAGATCGCGGGCGGGAACCCGACCGAAGGCCGAGGCGGCAATGGGGCGTTCTGCGCGGCCGCACCGGCCGTGACCCCGGCGAGGAGGACGGCCAGCACCGGGAAGCAACGCACGACGCGGTACGTCATCCGGCCCTCACTTTGGCGATGGCTTCCGTGAGCTTCGGCACGATCTCGAACGCGTCGCCGACGATCCCGTAGTCCGCGACCTTGAAGATCGGCGCATCCTTGTCCTTGTTGATCGCGACGATGACCTTCGCCGTCCTCATACCCGCCAGGTGCTGGATCGCTCCCGAGATGCCGACGGCGATGTAGAGCTGCGGACTCACCGTCTTCCCGGTCTGTCCCACCTGCTCGGCGTGCGGGCGCCAGCCCGCGTCCACCACGGCCCGCGAGGCGCCCACCGCGGCGCTGCCGAGCGCCCTGGCCAGGTCCTCGAGGAGGTGGAAGTGTTCGGGGCCCTTGAGGCCGCGGCCGCCCGACACCACGATCGGCGCCTCCGCCACGTCGAGCGCGCCCCGCTCTGCCGCCTTCACCTCGCGGACCACGACCCGCGCCGTTCCCGGCACCGCGTCGATGGCGCTCACGGTGCCCGCCCTGGCGCTCCCCGCGGGTGCGAAGGTGTTGGGCCGGATGGCGAGGATCGCGGGCGTAGCGTCGAGCTCCACCTGCTGGATCGCCCGGCCCGCGTAGACGGGCCGCGACGCGCGGACCTTGCCGCCCGCGATCTCGAGCGACGTCACGTCCACCGCGAGCGGCACATCGAGCCGGGCCGCGAGGCGCGGCGCGAGGTCCCTGCCGGTGGCGGTCCCCGCCAGCACCACGGCCGCGTACCCGCCCGCCTTCACCTGCGCCGCGATGGTGCCGGCGTAGCCGTCCGGCGCGTACCGGCCGAAGGTATCGTGGGTCGCCACCAGGACCCGGTCGGCGCCCGCCTCGCCGAGCTTCCCGCCGGCCGCGTCCACGCCGGGGCCGCCCACCACCAGCGCGTCCACCGTGCCGCCTAACGCGTCCGCGAGCTGCCGCGCCGCCGCGACCGCCTCCCGGCTCACCTTGCGCAGCGCGCCGTCGCGCTGCTCGGTCACCGCCAGCACGGTCGCCATCAGAGCACCTTCGCTTCGTGCTGGAGCAGGCGCACCAGCTCCGGCACCGCCTCCGGTCCCTCGCCCACGATCCTCCCCGCGGCGCGCTCGGCGGGGAGCGTGAGCGCCGTGGCCGTGAGCCGCACCGCGCCGAACGCCGCGGGCTTCACCTCGATCGGCTTCTTCTTCGCCGCCATGATGCCCTTGAGGGCCGGATAGCGCGGCGTGTTGAGCCCTTTCTCGCAGGTCAGCACGGCCGGGAGCGCGAACTCCACCACCTCCACGCCGCCCTCGATCTCCCGCTCGGCCACGCCCTTCCCGCCCTCCAGCTCCAGCTTCGCCACCGTGGTCACGCACGGCAGGCCGAGCAGCTCGGCCACCATGGGGCCCACCTGATGGTTGGAGTCGTCCACCGCCATCTTGCCGAGGAGGATGAGGTCGTAACCGCCGTCCTTGAGCTCCGCGGCGATCGCCTTGGCGACCGCGAGCCCGTCGGCGGGGATGGCGTCGGCCTTGAGCAGGATGCCGCGGTCGGCGCCCATCGCGAGCGCGGTGCGTATCGTCTCCTGCGCCGCGTCGGGACCGAGGCTCACCACGACGACCTCGCCCCCACCCGCCTTCTCCCGGCGCTGCAGGGCCTCTTCCACGGCGAACTCGTCGTACGGATTGACGATGAACTTGACGCCCGCTTCGTCGATGGCGACGCCGCCGGCGCCGACCTTGACGCGGGTCTCGGTGTCGGGGACGCGCTTGATGCAGACGGCGATCTTCACAGAGCCCTGTTCCTGTCTGGACGCAGCATGGTGCGACGAAAGTACCCTGTCTACTCGAAGGCCGGAATCCCCGTGATGTCCTCGCCGAGGATGAGCGTGTGCATGTCGTGCGTGCCCTCGTAGGTGTACACGCTCTCGAGGTTGGCCATGTGCCGCATCGCCGAGTACTCGGCCAGGATCCCGTTCGCGCCCAGCAGCCGGCGCGCCTCGCGGGCGCACTCGCACGCCATGTTCACGTTGTTCCGCTTGGCGAGGGAGACCTGCTG
>JBGPHD010000190.1:0-5369 GCA_041484135.1 Gemmatimonadota bacterium | reverse complement strand
GGAACAGCGCGAGCACGATGGACAGCGGCAGCATGATGTAGAGCGTTCCGCGGGTGAGATCCACCCAGAAGTTGCCGATCGTCTTCGTCTGGGCGCGCTGGAAACCGCGCACGAGCGCGACCAGCACCGCCATCCCCGCCGCGGCCGAAACGAAGTTCTGCACGCCGAGGCCGAGCGCCTGCGTGAGATAGCTGAGGGTGATCTCGCCGCTGTACGACTGCCAGTTGGTGTTGGTGGCGAACGAGACGGCGGTGTTGAACGCGAGATGCCCGGGCACGGCGCCCAGCTGCGCGGGGTTGAACGGCAGCAGGCCCTGCAGCCGCTGGAGCAGGTACACCACGCCGAAGCTCAGCACGCTGAAGGCGAGCATCGCACCGGCGTAACGCGTCCAGGGCATCTCATCGTCCGGGTTGGTGCCGGCCAGACGGTAGATGCCGCGCTCGAGGGGTCCCAGCAGGCGCGCGAGCCACACACGCTCGCCGCCATAGACGCGCGCCATGTAGGCGCCCAGCGGCACCGACAGGGCGGTCAGCACGCCGAAGTAGAGGGCGATCTGCAGCCAGGAGTTCGCGGTCATGCCAGCGACTCCGGTTTTAGGAGGGCGAAGACGAGATAGACGAGCAAGAGGAGGGCGATCACGCCCCCCGCCACGTAGAGGAGGTTCACGCGATCAGCCCTCCAGCCGCGCGCACAGCCGCACCAGCCCGGCCGTGACGGCGACCAGCAGGATCAGCACCAGCAGCATCAGGATGTCGGACTGCACGACCACGCCTCGGAAGACGGACGTGGCGAAGATGACGGACCCCGCGTCATCGCGGGGTCAGGAACTGGCCGGCGGGTATCAGGAAGGTGTAAGGACGAGAGGGCGGCGCGGGCGCCCGGCGCGGAACGAATCCCGAATCTCAGTCTCGGTAACGTCGCCCCAGCGCCCGCTGGATCACGGACGTCCCCACCGCGCACCGATTGGTGAACCGCGCCAGCGCGCGCCCCACCCCGCCCGCCGCGCCAGCGCGCAGCACCAGCGGCATCGCGAACCGGTCCCAGCCGTACACGGGCCGGCGCGGCAGCAGCAGCGGGTCCCCGGCGCTCGCGTTAGGCCCGCCGAAGCCGAGGGTGTATCCCGCCGCCGCGGCCAGGCCGCGCACCCGCGCATCGGCGATGCCGAACGGATAGCTCACACCGGAAGGCGCCCGCCCCAGCCGCTGCGCGATCGTCTCGCGTGAGCGGGCAAGCTCATCGGTGACCGCGTCATCCGGGAGCCACGGCAGCCGGGCGTGCGTCGCCGTGTGGGAATGCACCTCGATCCCCCGCTCCTGCCAGCGGCCAAGGTCGTCCCACGAGAGATGACGGAACCGGCGCCACCCGTACTGCACGTCCCAGGTGTTCTCGCCGCCGACGAAGTCCGTGATGACGAAGACGAGCGCCGCAAAGCCAAGCTCGGCGAGGACGGGGAACGCGTGCTCGGCGAGTGAGGCGTAGCCGTCGTCGAAGGTGAGGACGAAGGGCCGGGTTTCGGGTGTGGGGTGTGGGGTGTCGGCGAGCAGCGAGGCCAGCTCGGCGCTGCCGAGCGAGCGATACCCCAGCCGCGAAAGCGTCTCCATCTGCCGCCGAAACACGCGCGGTTCGAGCTGGGTGAACCCCAACTCGAACCGCGGGTCGATCTTGTGGTAGCTCAGGATCGGCGGGATGGCCCCCACACCCTACACCCCACACCCCACACCCGTCCTCATACGAACGTCTTCGCGTCCACCAGCGGCAACCCGAACGCCTCCGCCACTCCCGGATACGTGACCTGCCCCGCCACGATGTTGAGTCCGAGGAGCAGCGCGCGGTCCGCGCCACACGCCTTCTTCCAGCCCAGCTCCGCGAGCCGCTTGGCATACGGGAAGGTCGCGTTCGTCAGGGCCAGCGTCGATGTGCGCGGCACCCCGCCCGGCATGTTGGCCACCGCGTAGTGGATGACGTTCTCCACGACGTAGGTCGGATTCTCGTGGGTGGTCGGCTTCACCGTCTCGATGCAGCCGCCCTGGTCCACCGCGACGTCCACCACCACCGAGCCCGGCTTCATCCGCTTGAGGTCCTCGCGTCGCACCAGCTTGGGCGCCTTGCCGCCCACGATCAGCACCGCCCCGATGACGAGGTCGGCCCGCGTGATGGCGTCGAGGATGCTGTGGCGGTTGGAGTAGACCAGCTCGACGTTGGCGGGCATGACGTCGGCGAGATACCGCAGCCGCTCGAGGTTGATGTCGAGCAGCGTGACCCGCGCGCCCAGGCCCGCGGCCATCTTCGCGGCGTTGAGGCCGACCACACCGCCGCCGAGGATCGCCACTTCCGCCGGCGGCACGCCGGGCACGCCGCCCAGCAGCACGCCCCGCCCGCCGGCCAGCTTCTCCAGGTACTTCGCGCCTTCCTGCACGGCCATCCGCCCCGCCACCTCGGACATCGGCGTGAGCAGCGGCAGCTCGCCGTTCTCGAGCTGGACGGTCTCGTACGCGATGCAGACCGCGCCCGACTTCATGTGGGCCCGGGTGAGAGCCTCGTCCGCCGCGAAGTGGAAGTAGGTGAAGATCACCTGGTCCTTCCGCATCATCGGCCACTCGGGGGCGATCGGCTCCTTCACCTTGCAGATCATTTCGGCGCGGCCCCACACATCGGCGGCCCGGGGCGCCAACTCCGCGCCCGCCGCCTTGTACAGGTCGTCCGAGAAACCGGAACCGAGCCCGCCTCCCTGCTCCACCAGCACGGTGTGCCCGCGGCTGGTGAGGACCTCGACCCCCGCCGGGACGACGGCGATCCGGTTCTCGTTGGTCTTGATCTCTTTCGGCACGCCGATGATCATGGAATCCCCTGTGCGTCTGTGCGTCCGCGCGTCTGCGCGTCTGTCTTCGTCAAGCCTCGGGGCCCAGCCACACCACTGTCTGGCGTTCCGGGGCGAAGAACTCGGCCGCCACCGCCGCCACCACCTCCGCGGAGATGGCGTCGATCTCGGCCAGCACCGTGTCGATCGGCCGGTACGGCTCGTCGAACAGCGCCTGGTTGGCGATACGGTACATCCGGGGGAGCGGTGCCTCCAGGGCGAGCACCAGCTGACCCTTGACCTGCTGCTTGGCCGACGCGAGCTCGGCCGCCGTCAGCGACTCGCGCGCCAGTCGGCCCAGCTCCTCGCGGATCACGTCCAGCGCCTGCTGCGCGGTCGGCGGTTGCGTGCCGCAGTACACGCCGGCCATGCCCGACGACTGGAAGAACGACTGGAACGAATAGACCGTGTAGGCCAGCCCGAGGTCCTCGCGCACCCGCTGGAAGAGACGCGAACTCATGCCGCCGCCGAAGATCGTGGCGATGAGGCTGAGGGGCTGGCGCCGTGCGTCCCCGTACCGGAAGGTCTCGGTGCCGATGACCAGGTGCACCTGGTTGCTGTCCCGCGCGATCCGGCGCTCGCCGCGCCACCCCGCCGCCGGCTCGGCGATGCGCTGCGCGGCCGGTCCCGGCTCGAGATCGAACCAGCCGGCACTCGCCAGCATCTCCAGCGTCCGGTCGTGGTCCACGCTGCCGGCCGCCGCGATCAAGAGGTGACGCGGCAGGTAGCGGCCATGCAGTTGGCGCAGGTCGCTGGCCTCGAGCGCCGCGACCGTGTCGCGGGTGCCCAGGATCCGGTAGCCGTAGGAATGAGAGGGCCAGAGCGTCCCGGAGTGCAGGTCGAAGACCAGGTCGTCCGGCTGGTCGTCCACCATGGCGATCTCCTCGATCACCACCTGCCGCTCCCGGGCGAGGTCGTCCTCGCGCAGCACCGGGTGCCGCACCAGGTCCGTCAGGACATCGAAGGCGAGGGGGAGGTCTTCGTCGATGACGCGGGCCTGGAACGCGGTGTGGTCGCGCCCGGTGTAGGCGTCGAGCCCGCCGCCGCGGGCCTCGAGCGCCAGCGCGATCTCCTGCGCGCTGCGCCGCTCGGTGCCCTTGAAGACCATGTGCTCCAGGAGGTGCGAGACGCCCATCTTGTCGGGCGCCTCGTGGGCCGACGCGGTGCGCACCCAGATGCCGGCCGCCGCCGATCGCAGCGAGGGCATCGCCTCCGTCAGGACCGTCAGCCCGTTCGGGGCGTCCGTCCTGACGACGCCGGCGTCGAGCCGCGTGGTCCGCACTACTTCTCGATCAGCGCCTTGCGGGACAACCGCATCTTCCCGCGCTCATCGACCTCCAGCACCTTGACCGTGACGATGTCGCCCTTCTTGACGACGTCCTCGGTCTTCTCGGTCCTGCCGTGCTGGAGCTCCGAGATGTGGACCAGTCCCTCGACCCCCGGCAGGATCTCGACGAAGGCGCCGAAGGCCGTGGTCGTCTTCACCTTGCCGGTGTAGGTCTTCCCCACCTCGGCTTCCACGACCAGCGCCTCGACCATCTCGCGCGCCTTGGCGCCCGCCTCGGCGCCCACCGCGCTGATCGTCACCACGCCGTCGTCGTCGATGGAGACCGACGCGCCCGACTGGGCCTCGATGTCCCGGATGGTGGCGCCCTTGGGCCCGATGATCTTCCCGATCTCCTTGGGCTTCACCTGGATGGTGATCACCCTCGGCGCCCACGGCGACATCTCGGTCCGGTGCGTGGACAGCGTCTTGGCCATGTTCTTGAGGATGTGCAGCCGCGCCCGGCGCGCCTGCTCCAGCGCCTTGGTCATGATCTCCAGCGAGAGGCCCTGGATCTTGATGTCCATCTGGATGGACGTGATCCCCGCCTCGGTGCCGGCCACCTTGAAGTCCATATCGCCCAGCGCGTCCTCGGTGCCGAGGATGTCCGTCAGGATGGCGATCTTGTCGCCTTCCTTGACGAGCCCCATCGCGACGCCCGCGCACGGCGCCTTCATCGGGACGCCCGCGTCCATGAGGGCCAGCGACGAGCCGCACACCGTGGCCATGGACGAGGAGCCGTTGGACTCGAGCACTTCCGACACCACGCGGATGGTGTACGGGAAGTCCCCGTACGAGGGGAGCAGCGGCGTGATGGCCCGCTCCGCCAGCGCCCCGTGGCCGATCTCGCGCCGCGACGTGCCCCGCATCGGGCGCACCTCGCCGGTGGAGAACGGCGGGAAGTTGTAGTGCATCATGAACGACTTGGTGGTCTCGCGCGGCACGTCGATGTTGTCGATGCGTTGCTCGTCGTCCACGCTGCCCAGCGTCGCCACCACCAGCGCCTGCGTCTGCCCGCGCGTGAAGAGCGCCGAGCCGTGGGCGCGCGGCAGCAAGCCGGTCTCGCACGCGATGGCGCGGACCGTTTCCGTGTCCCGGCCGTCGATCCGCTCGCCGCGCTCGATCACCTGCGCCCGCATCGACGTGTACTGCGCCTCCTCGAGCAGATCGCCGATCAGGCGGCCCTGG
>JBGPHD010000189.1:0-5381 GCA_041484135.1 Gemmatimonadota bacterium | reverse complement strand
GTGACGGTGATCGCGATCTTCATGGCGGGCTGGTCGTCGAACAACAAGTACGCGGTGCTGGGCGCCATGCGGTCGGTGGCGCAGGTGGTGGCCTACGAGATCCCGGTGCTGGTGGCGGGACTCGCGGTGGTGATGGTGGCGGGGAGCACCAACCTGCGCGAGATCGTCGAGGCGCAGCGGGGCGGCGTGCCGTTCATCCTGGTGCAGCCGGTGGCCGCGTTGCTCTTCTTCGTGGGCATCACGGCCGAGACCAACCGCGCGCCGTTCGACATCCCGGAGGCGGAGTCCGAGCTGGTGGGCGGCTTCCACACCGAATACTCGGGCATGCGCTTCGCCATGTTCTTCTTCGCCGAGTACACCAACATGCTCGTCCTCGGCGCGTTAGGCGCCACGCTGTTCCTCGGCGGGTGGCTGGGACCCTGGCTCCCGGGACCGGTGTGGCTGCTGCTCAAGGCGTACGTCGTGATCTTCGTGCTGATCTGGGTGCGCTGGACGTACCCCCGCCTGCGGTTCGACCAGCTCATGTCGCTGGCCTGGAAGCTGCTGATCCCGGTGGCGCTGGCCAACCTGCTGGTCACCGCCGCCGTTCTCCAGAGGCTCGGCTGATGGGCGCGCCGCGGCGGCTCTGGATCGGCTTCAAGAGCCTGATCGTCGGGCTCGGGGTGACGGGCCGGCACATGCTGCGGCGCGAAGTCACGATGCAGTACCCGCACGAGCGGCCCGACGTGACGCACTGGGCGGGCCCGATCGAGCTGGTCACCTTCCCGGCGACGGGGACGCACGACTGCATCGCCTGCAACGCCTGCATGCGCGTCTGCCCCTCCGACTGCTTCGAGATCGAGGGCGCGCGCCCCGCCGGCGCGCGCAAGATGCGGGCGACGAAGTTCCTCCTCGACTTCTCGACCTGCAGCCTGTGCGGCCTCTGCATCGACGTCTGCCCGACCGACACGCTGAAGTACTCGAGCCGCTACGACGAGGCGGTGTACGGCCGGCCCGGCACGATGAACGACCTTCTCGCCGAGTTCGGCCCCGACCCGGCCTTCGCCGCGGCGGCCGCTCCGCCCGCCGGTGAGGCGGGAGCGCCGTGAGCGCCGCCGGCCTCGTGTTCGCCGCCTCCGCGGTCATCGCGCTCGTGGGTGCGGTCTTCGCCGTGAGCTTCAAGAACATCTTCCACAACATCCTCGGCTTCGCGCTCGCCATGCTCGGCGTGGCGGGGATCTTCCTCAGCCTGGGCTCGGACTTCCTCGCGATCGCCTTCGTCATCGTGTACGTGGGCGCGGTGGCGATCGCGATGGTGTACGCGGTGATGCTCTCCTATCCGCTCGACCTGCCGCAGAAGCGGCGGAGCGGCGCCAAGATCCTGGGTGCCGCCGCCGTGGCGGCGGCCGGCGCGGCGGCGGTCTGGGCGGTGCTGCGCTCGATGCCGTGGCGCGCGGCCGATTTCCCGTCCAAGGTGTCCGCCGCCGCGACGGGCGTGCGCTTCCTCGGTGACTACGTGCTGGTGTTCGAGCTGATCTCCGTGCTGCTGGTGGTGGCGATGATGGGCTCGGTGATGGTGGCGCGGCGGGTCCGGGTGGGAGAGCACGCGTGATCGGCCTCCCCGCCCTGCTCGCCGTCGCGAGCGCGCTCTTCGGGATCGGCCTCTACGGGCTCCTCCAGCGCCGCTCGCTCGTGGCGATGCTCATCGCCCTCGAGCTGATGGTGGCCGCGGTCTCGATCCTGGTGGTGGCCCTCACCACCTGGACCGGGCGCGGCGCCGTGGCGGGCCAGGTGATCGTGCTGATCCTGGCCGGCGTCGCGGCGGCCGAGTCGGCGATCGCCCTCTCGATGTTCGTCGCGATCCACCGCGCTTCCTCGACCATCGACGTCGAGACGCTCTCGGAGCTCAAGGGATGAGCGGCCCCGTCTTCGCCGCCGTCCTCGCCCAGGCGGCGCCGCTCGCCGCCGCCGCCGTGATCCTGGTGGGGCTCCGCGCGCGCCCCCGCGTCGCGGCGGGCGTGGCGATCCTCTCGCTCACAGTCGCGCTGGCCGCGACGCTCTACCTCGTGGTCAGGGTGGCGATGCCCGCCACCACGATCCTCGCGCAGGCGCGCTGGCTCCCGGTCTTTGGCGGACCCGGGCTCGCCTTCGGCGTGCTGCTCGATCCCCTCTCAACCGTAATGGCGCTCGTGGTCGCGGCGATCACCCTCGCGGTGATGGTCTATTCCACCGGTTACATGGCCGGCGACCCCGGCTACGGGCGCTATTACGGTTTCCTGGCCTTCTTCGGATGGGCGATGCTCGGCCTGGTGCTCGCCTCGACCCTGCTCCAGACCCTGGTCTCGTGGGAGCTGGTCGGCCTCGCCTCGTTCCTGCTCATCGGGTTCTGGTTCGACCGGGCGGCCCCGGCCGCCGCGGCGCGCAAGGCGTTCCTGATGACGCGCGCCGGCGACGTCGGCTTCCTGTTCGGCGTGCTCATCCTGCTGCACACGTTAGGTGCCGCGAGCATCCCGGACGTGATCGCCGCCGCCGGACCTCTAGGCGCGCTCGGCGCGCGGACCACCACCCTGGTCGCGGTGCTCCTCCTCATGGGCGTCATCGGCAAGAGCGCCCAGGGACCGCTGCTCACCTGGCTCCCCGACGCCATGGAAGGCCCGACCCCGGTCTCCGCCCTGCTCCACTCGGCCACGATGGTCGCGGCGGGCGTCTATCTGGTGGCGCGACTGCACGGGTTCTTCGAGGCGGCGCCGGTGGTGATGCGCTGGCTGCTCTGGATCTCGGTGGGGACGGCGCTCGCCGCCGCGACGATGGCGATGGTGGCCCAGGACATCAAGCGGGTGCTGGCGTACTCCACCATCTCGCAGCTGGGCTACATGCTGATGGCGCTGGCCGCGGGGAGCGTGGGCGCGGGGTTCTTCCACCTGGTGACCCACGCGGGCTTCAAGGCCCTGCTCTTCATGACGGCCGGCATCTTCATCCACCACGCGCACTCCAACGACATGCGGGAGATCGCGCGGCACCGGCCCCTCGGGCAGCGCGCCGGCGTCATCGGCCTGCTGTGCGGCGGCCTCGCGCTCGCGGGCGTGATCCCCTTCTCCGGCTATTTCTCGAAGGAGGCCGTGCTGGCCGCGCTGGGCGAGGGCTTCGCGGGGTCGGCCCCGGCGGCGATCGGCTTGGCGTACGTGGGCGCGGGCCTCACCGCCTACTACACGTTCCGGATGATCTTCCTGACGCTGGGTACCGCGGGGACGCCGGACGCCGGCGCGGCCGCGCCTGCCGCCGCCCCGCATGCCGCCGGCCTCACCGCCGGTGAACGCGCCATGGCCGGCGTGGTGCTCGTGCTCTCGGCGCTCACCCTGCTCCTCGGCTACCTCGGCGGCTGGTTAGGCATCCGGCTGGCGCCTGACGCGCCCGCGCACGGCGCGTTCGCGTTCGGTACCGGGGCGCTGGTCGCGCTGGCGCTCGTCGCCGCCGGCATCGCGCTCGCCTGGCTCGAGTTCGGCCGGCGCGGCGCGCCCGGCATCGGCTTCGCCGAGCGGGTGCCGGCGCTCAAGAGCTTCTTCGGCGAGAACTGGTATCTCGACCGGCTCTACAATGCCACGATCGTCCGCGCCGCCACGGCGCTCTCCCGCGCGGCGCGCTGGCACGACCACACCATCCTCGACGGCGCGAGCGACGGCGTCGCCAACGGCACGGTTGGTGGCGGGCGCCTGCTGGCGCGGCTCCAGGCCGGCTACGTCCAGATGTATGTGGCGGTCGCGGTGACGCTGGTCGTCGCTCTCGCCGCCTGGCTCCTCAGGGCGGGAGGCACGCCATGACCGCGTATCTCCTCACGCTGCTCCTGCTCTGCCCGGTGGTGGGCCTGGTGGTCATCCTCGCCATCCCCGGCCGGTACGCCACGGCGATCAAGGTGACGGCCGCGGCCGCCGGCGCGGCGGCGTGCGTCGTCACGGCTCTCATCGTGCTCGCCTTCGACACTTCGCGCGCCGGCTACCAGCTCGTCGAGCACGTGGCGTGGATCCCATCGGCGGGAATCGAATATCACAATGGGGTGGACGGGATCAGCCTGCCGCTCCTCGCCCTCACCTCGATCGTCTTCGTCACCGGCGTGCTGGTGATGTGGGAGCTCACCGAGCGGGTGAAGGAGTTCTTCGCCTTCATGACGCTGCTCGTCACCGGCGTCTTCGGCGTCTTCATGACGCTCGACCTCTTCTTCTTCGTGTTCTACTACGAGGTCGCGGTGCTCCCGATGTACCTGCTGATCGCGGTCTGGGGGAGCACCCGCAAGGAGTACGGGGCGATGAAGCTCACCCTGTACCTCCTCGCCGGCACCGCGCTGGTGGTCCCCGCCGCCCTGGCCGTGTACTGGGTCGCGGGCCTGGGGACCTTCGACCTCACGAGCCTGACCGGCGCGGCCTACAGCCACGGCTTCCAGCTGGCCGTCTATCCGCTGCTCTTCATCGGCTTCGGGATCCTGGCGGGTTTGTGGCCGCTGCACACCTGGTCGCCGGTCGGTCACGTGGCGGCGCCCACGGCGGTCTCCATGCTGCACGCCGGCGTCCTGATGAAGCTGGGCGCGTACGGCATCCTCAGGATCGGGATGATGATCCTGCCCGAGGGCGCCCATTTCTGGGCCCCGTACGTCGCGGTGTTCGCGACCATCAACATCGTGTACGGCGCGTTCGTCGCCCTGGCGCAGACCGACCTCAAGTTCGTGATCGGCTACTCGTCGGTCTCGCACATGGGCATCGTGCTCCTCGGCCTCGCCACGCTGTCGGTGGACGGGATCAACGGCGCCGTCTTCCAGATGTTCAGCCACGGCATCATGACGGCCCTCTTCTTCGCCGCCGTCGGCTACATCTACGACCGCTACCACACCCGCGACATCGGCAAGCTGGGCGGCCTGTCGAACGCGATGCCGGTGGCGTCGGCGTTCTTCATCGTGGCCGCGCTCACCGGCGCCGGTGTGCCCGGGTTCTCGTCATTCTGGGCCGAGCTGCTGGTCTTCCTGGGCACGCTGCGGACCTACCCGGTGCTCGCCGCGATCGTGGTGGCGGCGCTCGTCATCACGCTGGCCTACTCGATCCGGGTGATCGTGCTGGCCTTCTTCGGCGGGCCGCGTGAGACGCGCCCCGCGGTGCCCGACATCTCGGCGTTCCTCTCGCTGCCGCGCGTCATCCTCGTCGCGGTCCTTCTCATCCTCGGCTTCTACCCGCGGCTGATCCTCGACGTCATCGATCCGGCGACGCAGGCGCTGGTCAAGGCCTGGTCGTGATCCGCGCGCTCGCGCTCCTTCCCGAGATCGCGCTCGTGGTGAGCGGGCTCCTCGTCTTCGCGGCCCTCATGCGCGAGGGGGAGGACCGGGCGCGCGCGGCGCGCCGCGCGGCGTGGCTCGGCGGGTT
>JBGPHD010000188.1:0-5453 GCA_041484135.1 Gemmatimonadota bacterium | reverse complement strand
CCCACGAACGGCGGCTCCGCCGTCAGCATCTCGTACAGCACGCAGCCCAGCGCGTAGATGTCCGCCTTCGGCGTGATCTCGCGCTCCCCCATCGACTGTTCGGGGCTCATGTAGTGGGGCGTGCCTAACGACATACCGGTCTCGGTCATGCGGGAGCCGCCGTCGCTGCGCGAGGCCGCCAGCGCGATGCCGAAGTCCGCCACCATGGCGTGCCCGCCGTGCAGCAGGATGTTCTCGGGCTTGATGTCGCGGTGCACGATCCCGTGACCGTGCGCGTACTCCAGCGCGTCGGCCACCTCGCGCGCGATGCGCACGGCCTCGTCTACCGGCAGCTGCTTCTCGCGATTGAGGCGGTCGCGCAGGCTCTCGCCTTCGACGTACGGCATCACGTAGTAGACGAGGCCGTCTGCCTCACCCGAGTCGAACAGGCTCAGGATGTGCGGGTGCTGGAGATTGGCCGTGGTCTTGATCTCGTGCAGGAACCGCTCGCCGCCGAGGATCGCGGAGAGCTCGGGCCGCAACACCTTGAGCGCCACCTTGCGGTCGTGGCGCACGTCGTGGGCGAGGTACACCGTGGCCATGCCGCCGGCGCCCAGCTCGCGCTCGATCGCGTACCGGTCAGCGAGGGCCGCGCTGAGGCGCGCCAGGGCGTCGCTCATTGCTTCAGCGTCCTCCTCCATTCCTCGAGCCAGTTCTCCACTACGATGAGGGCGCCGGCCTCGGCGCTGGAAGCATGCACCGTCCTTGCCATGATGAACCGCCCGTCCCGCGCCACGTCCCACGGCGTGTAGAACGCAGTCTCGACGTTGAGCAGCTCCTCGGGTACCCGGAACAACACCGTCGGCTCGCCGAGGTGGAGCGTCGCGCCGGGGACCACCCGCACGGCCATCATGTTGTTGTCGCCGCTGAGGTAGAACAGCTCCCCGCCATTGCGCGACCAGAGCGGCGCCATGCCTCCTCCGCTCGACACCTGCTGCTTGCCGCCGTCGACGTTGGGGAACGGCCGGAGGAAGATCTCGGTGCGCCCGGTCTCGTCCGACTGATAGGCAAGCGATCGGCCGTCGGGCGACAGCGCGATGGCCTCTTCGTCATAGGGCGTGGCGAGCACCGGAACCGGGGTCGAGTCGGAGCCGGGCCGAAACCCGACGATATTGCGGCCGCCCACCGCGCCCCCGAGGGCGCCCTGGCGGAACAGGTACCAGCGACCGTCGGGCGAAGCGAGCCCTTCGTCGAACTGCCCGGCAACCAGCAGTGAATCGGTGCCGGTGCCGTCCGCGCGACGCCGGTAGAACCCGCCGACCTGGCGAGCTGCCAGGAAGGTGACGAACCGGCCATCGGCGGTCCATCGTGGACGATACTCCGCGGCGGGATCGTACGTGATGCGATAGACCGGCCCCCGGGGCAGCGGCTTGACCCAGATGTCGTCTCCCGCGCCGGTGGCGAGCCCGATGGCCAGGCGCGACCCATCGGGCGAGAGCGCCCAGCCGTGGTTGGTCCCGATCGTCGTCAGCTGGAACGTCCACCCGGTGTCCGCAGGGGTCTGCCGCCCTGACCGGTCGACCCAGACCATCTGATGCCTGGTACCCAGGGTCGTCCCGCCCGTGGTCATGACGAGCATCCCCGACGCGGAGACCTGGAAAGGCACGCCGCCGAGGATGACCGTTCTGGAAAGGCTGTCGGTGATCGGGATCGGCGACCCGTGCGGTTCCATGCGACTGAGATCGAACGGGACGGCGAATAGGCCCCCGTCGGGCGTGACGTAGGCCACGTGCCCGGTCGGCAGATAGGTCGCCCCGCCGATGGTCCCCGCCATCACGCGGTGGACGCGCTGCGTGCGAAGGTCGAGCGCCCAGACTTCACTGGTAGCCGCACCACCGCCGGGAAACGCCCCGAAGAGCACGCCCCGGCCGCCGGGCAGGGCCGAAGGCAGGAAGGTCCTCACTGTGTCGCTTCTCCACGCCACCGAGGCCGCTCCGCCGGCCGCGGAGACTCGCGCCAAGCCGGTCGCGTTGGGTAACGCGAACACGATGGTGTCGTTGTCCAGCCACGTCACTCCCGCCGTGACCCCGACGCCGTTGGGGATCAGGGTCACGGCCGCGCCGCCGCCTACCGGCATCTTCCTGAGCTGGCCCGCTTCCGCGAACACGATCCAGGTGCCATCGGGCGACAGCGCAAAACTCTGAGCGCCGACGGTCCCCGGTATGGGAGTGGCGGCGTAACGGTCACGGCGCTTGATCCACAGCTGTTGTCCGCTTCCGGCCGGACCGTGGTAGATCAGGAATGACCCGTCGGGAGCCGGCGTGGGCGCCGGGGCGCCGGGCAGCAGGGCCTGGGACGCGGGAAGCGCCAGCCCGTACCGGATCACGGAGGGCGGTGCGCCCGACCGGAGCCAGCCCCACGCCGCGGCCACGAAGAGTGCGGCGGCGAGCGCGGCGACGGCAACGAAGGTGCGCCGAGGCACGCCGGGCACGGCGGTGCCCGCCGCGACGCCGACGCCCGCGGGGGTGTGAAACGACGAGTCGGCGAGCGCCGCCGCGAATTCGGCCGCGCTGGCGAACCGGTCCGCCGGCAGCTTGGCCAGCGCCGTCAGCACGGCCGCTTCCACGTGCGGCGGGATCGTCCTGCGCTGCAGGGTCAGCGAGCGCGGCTCCTCCGTCATCACCCGCGCGATGATCGCCTGCGCCGTGGCGCCCACGAACGGCGGCTCCGCCGTGAGCATCTCGTACAGCACACAGCCTAACGCGTAGATGTCCGCCTTGGGCGTGATCTCACGCTCCCCCATGGACTGCTCGGGGCTCATGTAGTGCGGCGTGCCCAACGACATCCCCGTCTCGGTCATCCGCGTGCCGCCGTCGCTTCGCGAAGCGGCCAGGGCGATCCCGAAGTCCGCGACCAGCGCGTGGCCGCCGTGCAGCAGGATGTTCTCGGGCTTGATGTCGCGGTGGACGACCTTGTGCTCGTGGGCGTACTGGAGCGCGTCGGCCACCTCTTTCGCGATGGCCACCGCCTCGTCCACCGGCAGCTGCTTCTCGCGGTTGAGCCGGTCGCGCAGCGATTCGCCGTCCACGTACGGCATCACGTAGTAGACGAGGCCGTCGGCCTCGCCGGAGTCGAAGAGCGAGAGGATGTGCGGATGCTGGAGGTTGGCGGTGGTCTTGATCTCGGCGAGGAACCGCTCGCCGCCGAGGATGGCGGCCAGCTCGGGCCGCAGCATCTTGAGCGCCACTTTGCGGTCGTGCCGCACGTCCTGGGCGAGGTAGACGGTGGCCATGCCGCCCGCGCCGAGCTCGCGCTCGATGACGTAGCGGTCGGCCAGCGCGGCCGAGAGCCGTGTCGTCGGATCGGTCACCTTACCGCCTCCCCACTTTCTCTCTCAGCTCCTCGAGCCAGTTCTCGACCACGATGAGGTCCGACCGCTCGCCGCCGCCGCGCTCCCGGACCATCAGGAAGCGCTGGTCGTCGGGCGAGATGTCGTACTCGTGGTGCGAGTCGTCCACGGCGAAGGTCGATCCGGGGAACAGCACAGCCTGCCGCACCACCGCGAACGTCGGCTGGCTCGTGACGACCGCCGAGACGACGGCGCCGGACGGGTCGCGGTAGAACAGCTCGCGCCCGCTATGCGCCCACAGCGGCTCCGTGCCGCCGTGGAGCGAGACCTGCCACTTGGCGCGCGCGGCGTCGGGGAAGGGCCGCACGTAGACCTCGCTCTGGCCCGACTCGTCCGACACGTAGGCCAGCCACCGCGCGTCGGGCGAGAGCGCCGGCGCCCGCTCGGCGAACCGGGTCGCGACCAACGCGACCGGCGTCGTATCGCGTCCCGGCTGCACGGCCAGGATGTCGGCCGCGGGCATCGCGCCGTTCCGGTACACGAGCCAGCGGCCGTCGCGCGACCACTGGGCCTCCAGCACCTCCCGCGGATGCTGAAGCTGGAGCACGGCAGGCGCGCTCCCGTCGGCGCGCTGGGTGAACTGCTGCCGCGTCCCGCTGCGGTTGGAGGTGTACGTCACCGAGCGCCCGTCCGGCGTCCAGGTGGGCCGGGTGTTCGCATTGCCCTCGAAGGTGAGCTTCGACATCGGCCCGGCGGGCAGCGCGCGCACCCAGACCTGCTGGTCGCCGCCCTGGGCCACGGTGACGGCCAGATGCCGCCCGTCCGGCGCCAGCGCGGGAGCGTCGTACGTGCCCGAATCCACGACCTCCACGCTGCCGTTGCGCCGCACCCAGACCAGATCGAACGCCGAGCCCGACGCGCCGCCGGCCAGGTAGAACAGGGTGCCCGTCCGGGATACGGCCAAGTCCACATAGCCGAACCCTCTGACGCTGACCCCCTCGGCCAGCGCCGTCCCGGGCCCGGTCAGCTGGAGCCGGCCCTGATCGAACGGCGCCACCAGCAACGTGCCGTCCGCCGTGACGTATGCCAGGTACCCCCCGCGCACGTAGCGGGCGTACACACCCCGCACCAGCGTCGTGTGACGGCCGGTCCGGAGATCGACCACGCCGATGGCGTGATCGGCGCTGTTGCCGGCGCCGTACCAGATCGTGAACACCGCGCCCCGGCCATTGGGAAGTACGTCGGGGTAGTTGTGGCTGACTTCCTTGCGCGTCGAATCGAGGCGAGTCACGCGCTCGATCGGACCGCCGCCGGGGCGCACCCGCACCAGACCGTCGGGGCTGTCCGAGTAGATGTAGTCGTCCGGACCCCACGACCCTCCGTCCCAGTCGATCCCGGAGTCCGCCGCGGTCACCGGCGGCTCGCCGGTCAGGGACACGACCTTGAGCCTGAGCGGCGTCACGGTGTAGAAGCCCACGCGCTGGCCGTCCGGGGAGAAGAACGGACTGATCGCGCCTTCGGTCCCCACGATCGGCCGGGCATCGAGCCGGTCGCGGTCGCGTACCCACAGGCGCCCGCCGCCCTCGCCGGGACCCAGGTACACGATCCGCGAGCCGTCCGGCGAAATGGCCACGCGGGGCCCCTGGCCCGACTGCATCCCCTGGCCTTCCGCCAGCGCGACGCTGTAGCGGCTGACCGGTGCGGGCGCGGCGCGACGCCACAGCCACAGGGCGGCCAGCGCCGCGAGACCGAACAGCGCCCACGGCAGCGCGGTCCCCGCACGACGCTTCCACGTCCGCGCGCCACCACTCGCCGGCGCCGCGTGCGCCGCCGTGCCAGCCGGCGTCCGCATCATTTCCGGGTGCGCCAGCGCCTCGGCGAACTGCGCGGCGGAACCGAACCGGTCGGCGGGCAGCTTCTGCAACGCGCACCGCACCGCCGCCTCCACGTGGGGCGGGATCGTCTTGCGCTGCAGCGTGAGCGAACGCGGCTCTTCCGTCATCACCCGCGCGATGATCGCCTGGGCGGTGGCGCCGGTGAACGGCGGCTCCGCCGTCAGCATCTCGTAGAGCACGCAGCCTAACGCATAGATGTCGGCCTTGGGGGTGATCTCCCGCTCCCCCAT
>JBGPHD010000187.1:0-5493 GCA_041484135.1 Gemmatimonadota bacterium | reverse complement strand
GGCAAGAGCACCCTCATGCACATCCTGGGCTGCCTGGACACACCCACCGCCGGCACCTACGAACTCGATGGAGAAGACGTCTCTCGCCTAACGGGCCGAGCATTGGCGCGGGTCCGCAACCGCAAGGTCGGGTTCGTATTCCAGACGTTCAACCTGATGCCGCGCCTGACGGTCCTGGAGAACGTGGCCCTGCCGCTCCAGTACCGGGGCGGGATCACGCGCGCCGAGCGCCGCCGGCGCGCCACCGCCATCATCGACCGGCTCGGCATGGGGGACCGCATGGAGCACCGGCCCGACGAGTTGTCGGGCGGGCAACGGCAGCGGGTGGCCATCGCGCGGGCGCTGGTGGGCGAGCCGGCCATCCTGATGGCGGACGAGCCCACCGGCAATCTCGACTCGCAGTCGGGCGCGGAGGTGCTGAAGACCTTCCGGGAGCTGCACGAGGCGGGCCACACCATCCTCCTCGTCACGCACGACCCCAACGTCGCCGGTCAGGCGCACCGCACCATCCACATCAACGACGGCCGCGTCGCGTGACCGTCGGCGAGGCGCTGCTCACCGGTCTCGACGAGGCGCGGCGCCACTGGGGGCAGACGGTGCTCTCGCTCCTCGGCCTCATCCTGGGGACGGCGAGCATCGTGACAGTGCTGGCGTTGTTCGGCGGCCAGACGGCGCTCACCAACCAGTTCCTGAGCGAGGTCGGCGGCGCGGGCACGATCATCACCCGCAACAAGGACCGCCCCCTTAGCCCCACCGCGCGCGAGCTGCGGTCGGAACGGCTGACGTACCGCGACGCCGAGATGCTCAAGGACCGGGCCCACACCCTTCTCGCGGTGAGCCCCGGGTGGGCCCACGAGCTGGCCTTCCGGGCGGGCGGCGTCAGCTTCGAAGGCCAGGTGATCGGCACCGTGCCCGACTACGCGTTCATCAACGACATCAGGCCGCTGGTGGGCCGCTTTCTCGGTGATCTCGACGTCCGGCGGCGGGCGCGCGTCGCGGTGCTGGGGTGGAAGTACGCCGACTCCCTCTTCGGCGATCCGGCGCGCGCCCTGCACCAGCTCGTCAACATCGGCGGGAAGAACTACGTGGTGGTCGGCGTGATGGAGCGCGAGGAGTTCAAGTTCGCGGTCTGGGAGGACAACGCGCTCGAGTACCGCAACCGCCGCGCCTACATCCCCATCACCACCGGCATCGCGCAACTGTCGGGGAACGACCGTCTCGACTTCATGACGCTGAAGGCGCGCCCCCTGGACGGCGCGGCCGTCGCCACGTCGGAGGTGCGGACGCTGCTCGCGATGCGGCACGGCGTCGAGGACTTCGAGCTCCAGCCCTCGGGCCAGGGCGCGGGCGGCGGTGACACCCAGTTCCTCATGCTTTTCAACTTCATCTTCCTGGTGGTGGGCGCGGTCTCGCTCTTCACCGGCGGCATCGTGATCGCCAACATCCTGCTGGCCTCGGTGGTGGAGCGGGTGCGTGAGTTCGGCACCCGGATGGCGCTGGGCGCCACCGGCGTCGGGATCTTCGTGCACGTCCTCGCGCAGGTCGTGGTGGTGGCGGTCCTGGGCGGGGTGATCGGGCTGGGACTCGGCACCGCGCTGACCGGTCTCGTCGCCCACTTCATGCAGATGCCCGCGGTGGTGAGTCCCTTCATCGCCGGCCTCGCGCTCGCCACCGCGCTCACCACCGGGCTGGTGGCCGGGACCTTCCCCGCCATCCGGGCCGCGCGGCTCTCGCCGGTGGAGGCGCTGCGGTATGGCTGAGGCCGCTCTCGCCGCGCGCGGCCCCTCGCCCGCCGCCGCCGCGCTCGACGCCGCCTGGGAGCTGGCGCGCGACGCGCTGCGGGAGATCGGGGCCCACAAGATCCGCTCCCTGCTCACGCTCTCCGGCATCGTCTTCGGCTCGGCGTCGGTGGTGGCGATGACCTCGCTCGCCGCCGGCGTGCGGACGATGGCCTATGAAGAGCTGCAGCGGATGGGACTGCCACGCAGCTTCACGCTCGAGGACGGCAGCAGCCGCAGCGACAGCCGCCGCGCCGCCGACCTCATGCACCCCGGGCTCCGGATGGCCGACTTGGACGCGCTGCGCCGGGTGCCCGGCGTGGAGTCGGTGCGCGGCAACGTCGGTGGCCAGGACCGGCTCGTCGCGACGCCGCTCACCCAGCGGATGATCCAGGTCCGCGGCGTGGACGCGGGCTTCATTGAGCAGCGGCATTGGCCGATCATCCAGGGCCGCACCATCGTGCCGCTCGACATCGTGGAACGGGCCCGGGTCGTCGTCGTCGGATCGGCGCTGGTCGAGGACCTCTTCGGCTCCGCCGACCCGGTCGGCCGGACGCTCACGATCGACGGCGTGCGCTTCACGGTGGTGGGCGTGAACGCGCCGCTCCCCATCGAGTTCATCCCCGCCGACTTCACCTGGACGGCGCGCCGCGTCTACATCCCCTACACCTACCTCAGCCGCTACCAGCTCGGCGAGAGCCGGGTCAGCAGCGCGACCGTCACCGTGGCGGCGGACGCGGACTTCGCGAGCACCCTCCAGTCGGGGCGCGCCGTCTTGAGGCAGCGCCACGGCGTCCCGGACTTCGAGGTCTCGAACGACGCGGCGGAGGTGGGCAAGAACCTCGAGCTCGCGGACAACGTCCTGGGGGGCTGGAACGCGGTGCTCTTCACCATCGCCGGCGTCACGCTGATCGTGGGCGGCATCGGGCTCTTCAGCGTGCTCCTGATCTCGGTGCGCGAGCGGGTGCGCGAGATCGGCATCCGCAAGGCGTTAGGTGCGGACGACCGGGACATCCAGCGCCTCTTCCTGGCCGAGTCGCTCGCGCTGGCGGCGAGCGGCGCGGTGGTCGGCATCGCGGGAGGCGCGGGGCTGATCTTCGTGACGCAGCAGATCGCCCAGCAGTTCGGCCGGCACTTCACCATCCCCGTCAACGTCCCGGGGGTGGTGATGTCCGTGTTCTTCGCGATCGTGGTGGGCTTGGTCTTCGGCTGGTACCCCGCGCGGCGCGCCTCGCGCTTCAATCCTATCGAAGCGATCTACGAGGTCTGACCGGGCCCGTCAGGCCGGCGTCTTCAGCTTCCCCAGATACAGCTTCCGGAACTTGGCCACTTTGGGCGCGATCACCGCGCGGCAGTAACCCTGCCCGGGGTTCCGGCGGAAGTACCCCTGATGGTAGTCCTCGGCCGGATAGAAGACGTCGAGGGACGAGATCTCCGTCACGATCGGCGCATCCCAGACCTTCTGCGCGGTGAGGTCCGCGACCACGGCCTCCGCCACCTGCCGCTGCACCGGGGAGTGCACGAAGACCGCCGAGCGATACTGGGTCCCGATGTCGGCCCCCTGGCGGTCCGGCGTGGTGGGGTCGTGGATGGTGAAGAAGACCTGGAGCAGCTCCCGGAAGGACACCACGGCGGGGTCGAACGTGACCTGGACGACCTCGGCGTGACCGGTGGTCCCGGTGCACACCTGCTCGTACGACGGGCTCTTCGCCTTGCCGCCCGCATATCCCGACACGACCTTCTCGACTCCGCGCAGGTCCTCGTACACGGCCTCGAGGCACCAGAAGCAGCCGCCCGCCAACGTCGCCAGTTCGCGATGCGTGTCCATCCAGGCTCCATGAACGGCGTGAGGCCCCGAGAGGTTCCTAGGCGGGGCCGGTCTCGAAGAAGGCCGCGTGCAGCCGGCGCATCGCGGGTTCCAGATGCTCTTCGTCCAGCACCAGGGTGAGGTTGATCCCGGTGGCGCTCAGGGAGAGCATGCGGATGGGGATGTCCCCGAGCGCGAGGGCGGCGCGGCCCACCTGGGTGCTGTGGCCGCCCAGGCCGGCGCCCACCACGGCCAGGATGGCGCGGTGCCGCTCGACCGCGACGTCGCCTAACGCGGCGAGGTCCACCACCAGGCCGTCGAGCCGGGCCGCGCCGTCCACGGTGACCGACACGGTGACCTCCGACGTGGCGACCACGTCCACCGCGATCTGGTGGCGGGCGAACACATCGAAGAACCGGTGCAGGAAGCCGCGCGCCTCGAGCATCCTTGGCGTCGTCACCTTCACCATCGCGATGCCGCGCCGCCCGGCGAGCGCCGTCACCGGCCGGGCTGGCGCGTCGGCGGTGATGCGGGTCCCCTTCCCCTCGGGGCGGCGGGCGTTGAGCACGTAGACCGGGATGCCGCGCCGCACCGCGGGCGCGATGGTGGAAGGGTGCAGCACCTTGGCGCCGAAGGTGGCGAGCTCCGAGGCCTCGTCGAAGCGCACCTGCTCGAGCAGCCGCGCCGCCGGCACGACCCGCGGGTCCGCGGTGAGGATGCCGTCCACGTCGGTCCAGATCTCGATGGCCTCCGCGTCCAGCGCGGCGCCGAGGAGCGAGGCGCTGTAGTCGCCGCCGCCCCGGCCCAGCGTCGTCGTGATGCCCTGCTCGGTGGCGCCGATGAACCCGCCGAGGACGGGGACGCGGCCCCGGGCGGCCATTGGGGCGAGCGTCGCGCGCGCGGCGCGCGCGATGGCGTCGGGCCGGGGTGCGGCGCGCGTGAAGCTGTCGTCGGTGATGAGGATCCGGCGCGCGTCCACCGGCTCCACCGGGAGGCCGCACGCCGCGAAGGCCGCCGTGACGAGCGCGGGCGCCAGCCGTTCGCCGATGGCCGCGATGGCATCGAGGCTGCGCGGCGTGACGTGGCCCAGCACCGCCAGCGCCCCCGCGAGGCTCGAGAGCTCGTCGCAGGTGGCGTCGATCCCGTCCCGCACCGCCTGCGCCGGCGCGCCGCTCCCCAGCAGCTCGGTGGCCGCGGCGAGATGGCGCTCACGCACCCCCTCCACCTCCCGCCGCGCGACGATGAGTCCGCCGCTCACCGCGTGGTCCGCGATGCCGAAGAGCGTGTTGGTGACACCCGCCAGGGCGGAGACCACGACGATGGGACGGCGGTCCAGGCGCGAGCGGACGATGGCAGCCGCGCGCCGGATGGCGTCCGCGTCGGCGACCGACGTGCCGCCGAACTTGAGGACGATCACACGCCGGGGATCATGCCGCGAGCGACCATCAGCTCGGCGTTGAGGATCGACGCGCCCGCGGCCCCGCGGATGGTGTTGTGCCCGCAGGCCACCAGCCGGAGGTCGAGGAGCGGGTCCTGCCGCACCCGCCCGACCACCACCGTCATGCCCTGCCCGGCGCCGGCGTCGTGCCGCGGCTGCGGCCGGTCCGGCGCGTCCGTCACGGCGAGCGGCGGCTTCGGCGCGCTCGGCAGGCCCAGGTCCTCCACGGCCCCGCGCCACGCCTTCATGCACGCGATCGCTTCCTCGGGCGCGGTCCGCTCCGCCAGCTGCACCGAAAGGCACGCGGTGTGGCCGTGTTCCACCGGCACGCGGTTGGCCTGCGCGCTCACCCCGAACGGCGCGTCCACCACCACGCCGTCCTCCAGGGCGCCCAGGATCTTGCGGGTCTCGCTCTCGATCTTCTCCTCCTCGCCCGCGATGTACGGGATGACATTGCCGAGGATGTCGAG
>JBGPHD010000186.1:0-5563 GCA_041484135.1 Gemmatimonadota bacterium | reverse complement strand
GGCCACGATGAGCACGCTGTCCACGACCACGGGGGAGGACCAGGCGTGGTGCGGCAGCGGCTTCTCCCAGCGGATGACGCCGCGATCGCGATCCACGCCCAGAAGACGGCCCGAGTTCGTCGTGACGAACAGCATGTGACCGAAGAGCGCCGGCGTGGACCAGATCCCGCCCTGGGCCTCACCGCCGCCCGGCGGGATCTGCAGGCCCCACACGCGGGGATCGCCGGGCCGCGACGGGTCCAGCTTCTCGAGCTGCCCCACGGCTCTCGAGCGCGCGTTGAACCGCTGCAGTTCGGAGGCGACGTACAGCATCCCGTGCTCATCGATCACGATCGACGCGTCGGTGTCGTCGCCCGTCCAATAGCGGAAGACCCGGCTCGCCTGGCCGGAGTCCCTGAGGTGCGTGAGATCGAGGCCCGACACCAGGCCGCCGCTGTTCGCGAAGTAGACCCGGTTGCCGAAGAGCGATACCGAGTTCTCGATGCTCGTCTCGTGGTCCCCGAGCACCGCGAGCAGCGAATCGTCGAAAGAGGGGAAGCGGACCAGCACCCGCGGCGAGACCTGGACCAGGCCGCCCGCATCATAGTGGCGGTTGAGCTTCACGACGTAGAACCAGGAATTCTCGCCGCCCTCGAACAGGTAGTCGTCGATGATGACCCCGTTCCCGTCCCAGTCGTCGTTCCACATCGGCTGGGGCGCGTCGCGGGCCGAGAGCCGCCACAGCTCGGTGGGCCGCGGCCGGTCGAGCGCGATGATGTGGTAGAAGTTGTCGCGCGAACCCGAATAGAGGAGCGGGAAGCCGTCGGGGTCCACGCTCACCGAGCCCTTGATGATGTCCCCAGTAGGAAAGCTCGGCCGTCGCTCGCGGCCCGTTGCGCCGTCGAGGAAGTGGATGCCGCGGTCATACGTGCCCACGATCACCTCGACGCCGCCCGGGCGCTCTACCACGGCCGGCTGGCCCGTCCACCCGCTCCCGCACCACAGGGGCGCCGTGCGGAACACCCGGGAGATCGCGCACATCGGCCGCCGCGGGTACCGCCAGAGCACCACCGGGTGGCGCGGCACCGGCCCTCGACCGTAGTACGTCCGCGTGGCGTTGCCTCGGAACATCGTGAGCCCGACCACGCTGTCGCTGATGGGCACGCCGACCTGGTCCGCGCGCACGAACACCACCGGGCCCCGCGTCTGACCGCTATCGCGGCCGGGCTCGTCACCGGCGGCCGCCCCACGCCGGAGGCCTCGCGCCGCCATCCCGGCCGTCGCGAGCACCGCGACCGCCGCCGCACTCGCCAGGAGGCGTGCACCTCGCCTCACGCCGGCTCGCCCGCGTCGCACAACACCTCAGAGTCCGGTCGGGTGATCGACGAAGGACCAGGGCAGCTGGAACCGCTCGGCGATGTGCTCGGCGAGAGCGGAGAGCCCCACCGTCTCGGTGGCGTAGTGCCCGGCGTAGAGCACGTTCATGCCGAGCTCTTCCGCGTCGAAGTACGAGGCGTGCTTCCCCTCGCCGGTGATGAACGTGTCGAGCGCGGCGTCCTTCGCCTGTCGGATCATCGAGCCTGCGGCGCCGGTGATGATACCCACCCGACGCGCCCGCTCCGGTCCGAACGGCATGAGTCGTGGCGTGGGCCCGAGGACCTTGGCGACCCGCTCGACGAGTGCTTCGCGCGGCAGGTCCAGCTCGCCCCACGCGCCGATCGGCGCGCCCTGGTAGTCGCCGAACCAGCCGCGCACCTCCATCCCGAGCTTGCGCGCCAGCACGGCGTTGTTGCCGACCTCGGGATGCCGGTCGAGCGGGATGTGGGCGGAGTAGAGCGCGATGCCGTGGCGGATCAGCGCCGCGGCACGCCGGAAGTGCCGGCCCGTCAGCGGCTCCAGGCCGCCCCAGAAGAGCCCGTGATGCACGATGAGGAGGTCGGCCCCGCGCTCGGCGGCCTGGTCGATGGACGCCTGGCAGGCGTCCACGGCCACCGCCACATGGAGGACCTGGCCGGCGTTCTCGACCTGCAGGCCGTTCAGCGCGTGCGCTTCGTCGGCCACCTCGTGCACCCTGAGGTACCCGTCGAGATACTCGATCAGATCCTCGAGCTTCATGTCAGCGCGTGAGGGCCGCGACCGAGTTCGGGCACGAACTCGGCCAGTGACGCGACAGCGTACAGTATGTGACGTGATACTATGTTGAATCGTTCGGCCACGAATCAACATCCTATCTCTTTGTACTGCAGTCTGTTATGCGCGTCTAACCTGAAAACTGGACCAGCCGCGTTCGTTTCCTGTTCACCGCTCTAGTGCCCCGGCCCCGGCATCGACGCGCGCGGAGGAACGGCCACCCTGGCCACAGGAACCGAGGGCCTGGCTATGCTCGGCGGCGCAGTCGGCCGAGTCTCCTGCTTGGCGGCGCCAGCTGCCTTGGGCTCGGGCGCTGTCTGCTCTCCCATGCGGATCTGACCGTTCAGCCTGCCGCCTTCCGCGACCGAGATGCGCTTGGTCGTGATGTCGCCGTTGACGGAGGCCCCCGCCTGGATCTCGACCCGCTCCGTCGCCCGGATCGCGCCGTGCACCGTCCCGCCGACCACAGCCTCGCCGGTGTCGATGTCGCCGTCCACGACCCCGCCCTTTGCCACGAGGACCTGTTGCTTGGAGCTGACGTGTCCGGCGACGATGCCCTCCACCTTCACCACCCCGGCCGTTTCCACGTCGCCGCGCACGGTCATGCCGGCGCCGATGATGGACAGCCCCGCCTGCGCGCCCGTCGCGCTCCGGCCCGGCGCCGCTCCCGCGTCACGTGCCGCCTTCGATCCGAAGATGCCCATGGCTACGTCCCTTCCCGGACCAGCGAGAGAGGATCCACCGAGGACCCGTTTCGGCGCACTTCGAAATGGAGGTGGGGCGCCGTGGACCGCCCGGTGTTCCCCGAGAGTCCGATGACCTGTCCTTCCGCCACGGCGTCGCCGCGCACCACGAGGACGCGTGAGAGGTGACCGTACATCGTCTCGTATGCATCGGGGTGTGTGAGCACGACATACAGGCCGTACGCCGAGTCGATGCCCGTGCTCCTGACGACGCCGCCTCCCGCCGCGCGCACGTCGGACCCCACCGGGACGGCGAGGTCGAGGCCGCTGTGCCCTTCGCTCGAGTCACCGCTCGCAAGGCCGCGGGTGCGGAACGACGGTACGGAAAGCGGCCAGCGGTGCGGGATCGACGGACCCGGCACTTCGGCCTCGAGGTCGCTCGGCGCGCGGGCCACCATCGGCGGCGCCACATACAGACGTTCCTCGCTCGCCGGCGTCACCGCCACGCCTCCCGCGCCGGGGCTGGGGAGGCCCGACTCGGCACCGAGCATCCCGCGCAATTGCGCGTAGCGCGCCTCGGCGTCATCGAGCGCGCGCGCGAGTTCGGTCACCCGCTGGTTCTCGCGGTTCAGGCGGGTGATCTCGCGCTTGAGCAAGGGGGTGCGGGCCGCCGCTCCCACGATGGGGCCGTACAGCGCACTCACCGTGATGAACACCGCCAGCACGCCGATGCCGACGATCGTCGCCACCCGCGCCAGCCAGAACGGGACCCGGTACTCTCGGGATTCGAGGGCGCCGTCCCGATGCACCATGACGGTGAAGCCGCGACCGCGCATCAGCCGTCCCACCGGCGGCCGAGGATCGCCTCGAGCAAGCGGCCGAGGTCGTCCTCGGAGTAAAAGCGGAGGAGAAGATGACCCTTGGACTTGCCGCGCAGCACGACCTGGGCGTCGGTGCCGAGCTTCTTGCGCAGCGCTTCCTCGATGCGGCGGACCTCGGGCGGTTGATTACGCTTCGCCTTCCTCGCGCCCGGCTTGGTCTTCGCGCCGTCGGTCCGCGATCGCCGTTCCATCTCGCGCACCGACCAGCCGTGCGCCACGCATTCACGTGCCAGCCGCGCGATGTCGCGGCCATCGTCGAGCGAGAGCAGCGCGCGCGCATGCCCGGCGCTGAGCGCGCCGGCGTCGAGCAGCTGTTGCACGCTCTTGGGCAGCTTGAGGAGGCGGACCGCGTTCGCAACGGTCGAGCGGTCGCGGCCCACGGCTGTGGCGATCTCTCCGTGCGAGAGACTGAAGTCCCGGACGAGACGCTCGTAGCCTTCGGCTTCGTCGATGGGGGAGAGGGAAGCGCGCTGGAGGTTCTCGACCAGCGCCAGCGTGAGGAGTGTCTTCTCGTCCACGTCACGCACGACCGCCGGGATCTTCTTCCACCCAAGCTCTTTGACGGCGCGCCAGCGGCGCTCGCCGGCCACCAGCTCGTAACCGTGGGCGAGGGGCCGGACCACGATGGGCTGGATGAGTCCCGTCGCGGCGATGGACTGCTTGAGCTCCTTGAGCGCCTCGGGGTCGAACGCGCGGCGCGGCTGGAAACGGTTAGGCCTGATCTCGCCGACCGGGAGCTCGCTGAGCGAGCCCTCGCGTTCTGCCTCCTCCACGGTCGTCACGCCGAGCAAGGCCTCGAGGCCGCGCCCCAACCGGCGCTTGCTCCCCGCGGCGGCGCTCACGGGATCGCCTCGATCGTGGGAAGGAGCGTCGCCTCACGCGTCTCGGCCGGGGTGCGATTCGCCGTCCGTCGGATAAGCTCTTCTGCCACACTGAGATACGTCTGCGCTCCGATGGAGCCGATGTCGTACAGCAGGATCGGCTTGCCGAAGCTCGGCGCCTCCGCCAGCCTCACGTTCCGCGGGATCACGGTCTTGAACATGCGGGCGCCGAAGTACTCCTTGGCCTCGTCCGCGACCTGCTTCGACAGGTTGAGGCGGGCGTCGTACATCGTGAGGAGGACGCCGTCGATGGCGAGCCGCGGATTGAAGTTGCGCTGCACGAGCCGGACCGTGTTCAGCAGCTGCGAGAGTCCTTCCAGGGCGTAGTACTCGCACTGGATGGGGATGAGGACCGCGTCCGCCGCCGAGAGCATGTTCAGGGTGAGCATGCCGAGGGAGGGCGGGCAGTCGATCAGGATGTAGTCGTAGTTGGCGCGGATCCCTTCGAGCGCGCGGCGCATGATCGACTCGCGATGGGCCCGGGAGACCAGCTCCACCTCGGCGCCGACCAGGTCGCGTGAGGCAGGGGCCACGTCGAGGAGAGGGAAGTGCACGCCGCGGCGGATCACGTCCGTGAAGGGCCGGTTGTCGATCATCACTTCGTAGACCGTGAGGCGGAGCCCGTCGCGTTCGAGGCCGACGCCGCTGGTGGCGTTGGCCTGGGGATCGGCGTCGACGAGCAGGGTGCGCTTCTCGGCCGCGGCGAGCGAGGCGGCGAGGTTCACCGCCGACGTCGTCTTACCGACGCCGCCTTTCTGGTTGGCAATAGCGATGACCCGACCCATGGGCCGGGGAATCTATCGTGTTGCACGTGAAACAGATAGGGAATGCGGACAGGTCGGGGGAGGGGGTGTTGCACGTGCAACAGGAGCCGGTGTGGCGGCCGGCGAGTCGCGGACCCGGGGGCGCGCCGAGGCGAGCACTAGCGGGGCGCAGCCCGGCGCGCTCCCGGGCCGCGCGAGCATCCGGCCGCCACACCGCCCTCGTTCAGCTCTGCCGGGCCCACCGC
>JBGPHD010000185.1:0-5571 GCA_041484135.1 Gemmatimonadota bacterium | reverse complement strand
GTGGAGTTCGAGGCCGACGACGCGCTGGCGACGATGGCCGCGCGGGCCGACGTCCTTCCCGAGGTTGAGCAAGTGGTCATCTGTTCGCCGGACAAGGACCTCGCCCAGTGCGTGCGCGGCAACCGCGTCGTCTGCCTCGACCGCCTGCGCCGGAGCACCCGCGACGAAGCGGGCGTGATCGAGAAGTTCGGCGTCGCTCCCTGGTCCATCCCCGATTGGCTCGCCCTGGTGGGTGACGATGCGGACGGGATCCCGGGCGTCCCGCGGTGGGGTGCGCGCTCCGCCTCCGCGCTGCTCGCGCACTACGGGCACCTGGAGGCGATCCCCGACGAGGCGACCGACTGGCGCGTCGCCGTGCGCGGCGCCGATGCGCTCGCACGCAGCCTCAGGGAGCATCGCCGCGAGGCCGAGCTGTATCGGCGCCTCGCCACGCTGCGCACCGACGTCCCGCTCGCCGAATCGGTGGAGGCGCTCGAGTGGCGCGGCGCGGTGCGCGCGGATCTCACCGGGCTCTTGCGCGAGATCGGCGGTGAGGGGATCATGGAGCGTGTCCACCGCTGGCACGTCCATGACGCCTGAGACCGTCCGTCCGATAGCACTGTCCGAGATCCGCGACGCGCGCGCGCGCATCGCCGGCACCATCGTGCGCACGCCGCTCGTCCGCCTGGAGCTGGGTCCGGACTTCCCGGATATCCGGCTCAAGCTCGAGAACCTCCAGCCCATCAACGCCTACAAATTGCGGGGCGCCGCGAACGCCGTGGCCATGTTGTCCGAGTCCGAGCGCAAGCGCGGCGTCTGGACGATCAGCGCGGGCAATGCGGGACAGGGCGTCGCCTACGCGGCGCGGAAGGCGGGGGTCCCGTGCACCGTGGTCGCGATCGAGACGGCGCCCGCCTCGAAGCTCGACCGCATGCGGGCGCTCGGCGCCACGCTGGTCCTGGCGTCCTATGAGGTCGCGTGGAAGGCCCTCGAGGAGCGGGCGTTCCCCGGCGTCGAGGGGACCTTCGTCCATCCGTTCGACGACGACAACTTCATCGCCGGCCATGCGACCATGGGGCTCGAGATCCTCGAGGATGCGCCCGAGACCGTGGCGATCATCGCAGCCATCGGTGGCGGCGGACTCGTCACGGCCCTCGGGAGCGCGGCCAAGGCGCTCAAGCCGGGGATCAAGGTCTGGGGCGCCGAGCCGGAGACGGCCGCCCCCGCGGCGCTCTCGTTCGCGAAGGGCTCGCCGCAGGTGTTCAAGGAGTGGGAGGCGTCGTTCGTGGACGGCGCCGGCGGCAAGAGCGTCTTCCCGCGGATGTGGGAGCGCATGCGCCCGGTCGTGGACGGATCGATCGTGGTGAGCCTGGAGCAGACGAAGAGCGCCATGCGGATCATGGCGGAGAAGGCGCGCGTCATCGCGGAAGGCGCCGGGGCCCTGCCCCTCGCGGCCGCGCTCACGGGGAAGGCCGGCCGAGGCCCGATCGTGGCGATCGTCTCCGGCGGCAACATCGACCTCAAGAAGTTCGCCGAGCTGATCGCTTCGGCGGCGTAGGCCCGCCGCGGCTGCGCGGTATCGCCCCAGGAGCACCCACGCCGTCGTCCTTCCGGTCTAGCCCGCCCTCGTTCGTCCGACCGATAACCGCAGCGTGGAGCCGCCGGTAGCTTGCGTGCGTGACTGCGCCCGAGAAGGCTATCGTCCGCTTCGAGATCGCCCCGCGCTCGATCGCGTGGGTCCTCGCCGCCATCGCGGGCGTGTGGCTGCTCGTCCAGCTCCGGGTGATCGCGCTCCTGCTGGTGGTGGCCCTGGTCCTCGCGGGCACGTTCAATCCGCTGGTCGAGTGGCTGGAGCGGCGCGGGCTCAGGCGCATCCACGCGCTCATGCTGCTCTTCGTGGCCCTGCTCCTCGTCGTGTCCCTGCTGATCTTCGTGACGGTCCCGCCGCTCATCGAGCAGCTCTCCGGCATCGTGCGCAATGCCCCGCGCCATCGCGAGCATCTGATCGCGCTGCTCCAACAGCGCGACGTCACCGCCCCGCTGGCCCGTGCGGTGCAGGGCGCGCGCCTGGACGAGACGTTCGCCCGCATCGAGAGCTCCCTGCTGGATTACGCGCCCCAGGCCCTGAAGGGGATGGGATACGCGGTGACCGCCCTGATCCTCTCGTTCTACCTCCTCGCCGACGGGAAGCGCTCCCAGGGCGCGCTCTACGCGCTCGTGCCGCGCCACTACCACATGCGGCTGGCGCGCATCCTGGACAACCTGGAGACGATCGTCGGCGGCTACATGCGGGGCCAGCTCATCACGTCCGCGGCGGTCGGCGTGTTCACCTTCCTGCTCCTGACCGCCTGCCGGGTCCCCAATGCGCTGTCCCTCGCGCTGTTCGCGGCCCTGGTGGACGTGATCCCCTTCGTCGGGGCGCTGCTGGCCAGCGCGCCGGCCGTCCTCGCCGCCCTGGGCGTCGGAGCGCCCACCGGCATCCTGGTGCTGGTGTCGCTGAGCATCTACCAGGAGATCGAGAATCGGGTCCTGGCCCCGAAGATCTACGGACACGTCCTCCGGCTCTCACCGGCCACCGTCGTGCTGGCGCTGCTCGCCGGCGGCGTGCTGCTCGGCGTGATCGGGGCGCTGCTGGCCCTTCCGGTCGCGGCGGGCCTCCAGATGATGGTGGCCGAGCTGCGCGTGGCGTTGCCCGGCGACGACAGCGCCGACCGGCCGGCGCTCGCCCGGGACGCGAAGACCGAGGCCACCTACGAGCGCATGAGCGCCGGCGCGACGGCCCCGGAAGCGGGAGAGATCGCGCGGAACCTCGCGCACGACATCCGTGACGCGGATGCCGTGGACGCCGCGAGAGCCTCGGCGGCGGTCGCACCGTGACCACGACCCTGCTCGCTCCCCCTCCCATGGCCGGCCCCGCGGCGGAGACCACCGCCGAGTTCCTGAAGGCCGGGATCCTGGTCGTCGACGATCAACCGGCCAATGTGTTGCTGCTCGAGCGCATGCTGGAGGGCGCCGGGTACCTGTCCGTCACGTCCACGCTCGATCCCTTCGCGGTGTGCGAGCTGCATCGGGAGCATCGCTACGACCTGATCATCCTCGATCTCCACATGCCCGGACTGGACGGGTTCCAGGTCATGGAGGGGCTGAAGCTGATCGAACAGGACGGCTACCTGCCGGTCCTGGTGATCACCGCCCAGCCGGATCTCAAGCTGCGCGCGCTCCGGGCGGGTGCGAAGGACTTCATCAGCAAGCCGTTCGATACCTCCGAGGTGCTGACGCGCGTCCACAACCTGCTCGAGGTCCGCCTGCTGCACGTGGAGATCCGGCGCAAGAACGAGGAGCTGAAGAAGCTCTTCGACCAGGTGGTGGCCGAACGGAAGGTGTCGGAGCGGCTGGCCCTCCACGTGCCGCCGGACTCCATCGCCGCGCGGTTGCAGGCCCGCCCGGATGTCGCGGCGGACAGCTTCGCGGACGTGACCGTGTTGATCGCGGACGTGGTCGGGTTCTCCGACCTCTCGCCGACGGTGAGCCCCGAGCTGCTGGCACAACTCCTCGAGGAGATCTTCACCACGTTCGACCGCCTCGCGAAGGAGCGCGGCACGCGGAAGATCAAGACGCTCGGGAACTCGTACCTGGCCGCCGGCGGCGTGCCCGTCCCCTCGAGCGACCACGCGGCGCGGGTGGCGCACCTGTCGCTCGACCTGATCGACGCGATCGCCCACCTCAACGAGCGCAGCGGCTACGCGCTCCAGGTGCGCATCGGCATCGCGACGGGCGCGGTGGTGGCCGGCGTCATCGGCAAGCGCCTGTACGTCTACGACCTGTGGGGTGACGCGGTGACCACCGCCAGCCGGATGGAGTCCCACGGCGTGGCGGGGCACGTGCAGGTGTCGGAGAGCACACGGCGCCTGCTCAAGGAGCCGTTCCTGCTCGAGGAGCGCGGCGCGCTCGAGGTCGAGGGCCAGGGCGAGATGAGGACGTGGTTCCTGCGCGGGCGCGACGGCGCGCCGGACTAGAAGCAGGGTATATTCCTGAGCCTGCCTCATGACCGGTCGCCGGCGCCGACCGGTCCCTGTCGAAGCCGATCCCCGGCCTCGCCCCGCTGGCCTGCACCCGGCCCCGCCTGACCGCCGGCTGCCATCCCGATCGTGCCACCAAGCTGGGTCTCTGGCTCTCGCGCTTCCGCCGGTCCCCGTCTCCGCGCCGCTCGCCTGGTCGGGAGGTCGTAGCGGCGAACCCACCGTGTCCCCGCGCGTCCAGCGGGTCGCGCTGCTGGGGAACCATCTGCCGCGGCAATGCGGCATCGCCACGTTCACCACCGACCTTGCCGCGGCGATGGCCGCGGAGTTCCCGGGCCTGGGGTGCTTCGTCGTGGCGATGAACGACGCGGGGCGCCGGCACGCGTACCCGCCGATGGTCCGGTTCGAGATCGAGGAGAACGACGTCGCCTCCTACCGCCGCGCCGTGGACTTCCTCAACGTGTCCACCGTGGACGCGGTGTCCCTCCAGCACGAGTACGGGATCTTCGGCGGCAAGGCGGGGAACCTCGTCCTCCCCCTGCTGAGCGAGCTCCGGATGCCGATCGTGACCACGCTGCACACGATCCTCGCCGACCCGGACCCGGCGCAGCGCCGGGTGATGGATGAGATCGTCCGCCTGTCGGAGCGGCTGGTGGTGATGAGCGAGCACAGCGTCGCGCTGCTCCAGCGGATCCACGGGGTCGCCCCGGAGAAGATCGACCTGATCCCGCACGGCATCCCGGAGGTCATGTTCGCCGCCGGCGACAAGGACCGGCTCGGCGTCGCGGGCAAATCGGTGCTCCTCACCTTCGGGCTCCTGTCCCCGGACAAGGGCATCGAGCACGTGGTGGACGCGTTGCCCGCGATCCTGGAGGCGTACCCGGACACGGTGTACATCGTGCTCGGCGCGACCCATCCGCACGTCCTCCAGCAGACGGGCGAGACCTATCGCCTGATGCTCGAGGCCCGGGCCCAGCGGCTGGGCGTGGACGCCAGCATGATCTTCCACAACCGGTTCGTGAGCCAGGCCGAGCTGGGCGAGTTCCTCTCCGCGGCCGACATCTACATCACGCCCTATCTCAATCCGGAACAGAGCACCTCCGGCACGCTGGCCTACGCGGTGGGCGCCGGCAAGGCCATCATCTCGACACCCTACCGTTATGCGAACGAGCTGCTGGCCGACGGGCGCGGCATCCTGGTGCCGAACCGCGATTCCGGCGCGATCGCCCGCGAGGTCGTCGGCCTCCTGGCCGACGAAGGGCGCTCGGGCGCGCTGCGCCGGCGGGCGGCCGAGTATGGACGCGGGATGTCCTGGGCGGCGGTGGCCCATCGCCATCTCGCCAGCCTGGAACAGGCCGCGGCCGACCACGCGGAGCACCGGCGGAGCGCCTTCCATGCGCGGACCCTGGCCGAGCGTCCGGCCAGCCTGCCGGAGCTGGACCTCGACCATCTCCAGTGCCTGACGGACGACACCGGCGTGCTCCAGCACGCGTCGTTCACGGTGCCGCGCTACGCCGAGGGCTACTGCCTCGACGACAACGCGCGGGCGCTCATCCTGATGGTCCTGCTCGAG
>JBGPHD010000184.1:0-5683 GCA_041484135.1 Gemmatimonadota bacterium | reverse complement strand
GCGCTCGAGGCCTTCGACGGCGTGCGCCGCCGCACCCTGCCGATGAAGGACTCGCCCGCCGCCCGGGCGATGAGCGTCGGGCGGATCCGGACCGCGTAGGTGGCCTTCGGCTTCGTCAACGCCCATACCCACATCTACTCGGGCCTCGCGCCGCTGGGCATGCCGGCACCCGCGCAGGCACCCCTGAACTTCGTCCAGATCCTCGAGCGGGTCTGGTGGCGGCTCGACCGGGCCCTCGACGCGCGGGCGCTCCGCGCCTCGGCCCGCCTCTACGTCGCCGAAGCGCGGAATCTCGGCACCGTCGGTCTCGTCGACCATCACGAGTCCCCGGACTTCATCGAAGGCTCGCTCGACGTGCTCGCCGACGCCTGCCAGGAGCTGGGGATGCGGGCGGTGCTCTGTTACGGCGCCACCGAGCGGAACGGCGGGCGGGACGAGGCGCGCCGCGGGCTCGCCGAGTGCCGGAGGTTCGCCCGGGAGAACGACCGGCCCCTGGTCCGCGGGGTCGTCGCGCTGCACGCGTCCTTCACGGTCTCCGATGACACCGTCCGCGAGGCCGCCGAGCTGTGCCGGGAGCTGGGCACGGTGATGCACGTGCACGTCGCCGAGGACATCGCGGACGTCGAGGACGCGAAGCGGCGCGGCTGGGAGGGACCCCTGGAGCGGCTGCAGGCGCTGGGCGCCCTTCCGCCGGGCTCGATCCTCGCGCACGGCGTCCACCTCACCCCGGACCAGGTGCGGCTCGCCATGCGGCTCGGCTGCTGGATCGCGCAGAACCCGCGGTCGAATCGCGGGAACCGGGTCGGCTATCCCGGCGCGTTAGGCGCCGGCGACCGCGTGGCGCTCGGTACCGACGGGTATCCGTCGGACCGGCGCGCCGAAGAGGAGGCGCTGATGGCAGAGGCCCGCGCGCACGGCGACGACCTGGCGGCCGCGGCCCGGCGCGCCGACGCCGGACTCGCCCTCTTCGTCGAGCGGTTCGCGGGCGCGCCCGTCCCGGGCGAGCCCGACACCTTCGACCTCGACGCGATCCGGGCGGAGGCGGCCGCGGAGGCCCCCCGGCTCTGGGCGCGCATGGCGGCCCTGTGAAGCAGCTCGGACTCGCGACCACGATCGTGGACCAGGCCATCTACCAGCGCACCGTGGCGCGCTTCCGGGAGATGCGGATCGCGCTGCCCACCTTCGCGCAGCTCGCCGATCCCCACGGCATCCCGGGGCCGGTCCAGGCGGCGCTCGGCGCGGTGGACCCCGACGCCGCGCATCCCCTCAACCTCTTCCGCGTGCACTGGTACAACGGCGCGGACCGCCGCGGCGCGGTCAACGTGCCGGAGCACGTCGTCCTCCCCGCGTCGCTCACCGGCGTCGAGGCGCGCATCGTGGTGGCGCTGGGCGACCGCTTCCCGATGATCCGCGCCCACAAGGTCCTCGCGGCCTACGCCTGCCTCGCGCCCAGGATCGTGACCGGCCAGTTCGATCCCACCGCGCACAAGGCGCTCTGGCCCTCGACCGGGAACTACTGCCGCGGCGGCGTGGCCATCTCGCGTATCATGGGGTGCCGGGGCGTGGCCATCCTCCCCGAGGGGATGAGCGCGGAACGGTTCCGGTGGCTGGAGCAGTGGGTCGCCGACCCGGCCGACATCATCCGGACCCCGGGCACCGAGAGCAACGTCAAGGAGATCTACGACGCCTGCAACGCCCTCGCCGCCGACCCGGCCAACGTCATCTTCAACCAGTTCTGCGAGTACGGGAACCACCTCGGCCACTACCGGTGCACCGGCCGCGCGCTCGGCCAGCTCTTCGAGACCCTGCGGGCGGCGCGCCCCGGGCTCCGGCTCGCCGGCTTCGTCTCCGCCACCGGCTCCGCCGGCACGTTAGGCGCCGGGGACTTCCTCAAGGACCAGTATCACGCGCGGGTGGTCGCGGTCGAGGCGCTCGAATGCCCGACGATGCTCTACAACGGCTTCGGCGAGCACAACATCCAGGGCATCGGCGACAAGCACATCCCCTTGATCCACAATGTCATGAACACCGACCTCGTGGTCGCCGTGTCGGACCGCGCCACCGACGAGCTGGGCCTGCTGTTCAACACCGACGCGGGGCGCGAGCGGCTCGCGAAGCGCGGCGTGCCGCGCGAGGTCCTGGACCTCCTGCCCGCGTTCGGGCTCTCCAGTATCTGCAACGTGCTCGCCGCCATCAAGACCGCCAAGCGGCTCGGCCTCGGCGAGAACGACGTCCTGCTCACCGTCGCCACCGACGGCGCGGCGATGTACGGCTCGGAGCGCGACAAGACGGCCCAGAAGCGGTTCGGCGGGACGTTCACCGCGGCGGCCGCGGCCGAGACCCTGGACCGGCACCTCCTCGGCGCCGATACGGAGCACACCGCCGTGCTCGGCGACATGGACCGCGCGCGGATCTTCAACCTCGGCTACTTCACCTGGGTCGAGCAGCAGGGGCTTCCCCTCGCGGACTTCGTGGCGCGCCGGGACCAGTCCTTCTGGCGCGACCTGCGCGCGCTGCTGCCGCGCTGGGACGCGATGATCGCCGAGTTCAACGGACGGACCGGCCTCGGGTGAAAGCGTCGGCGTCGAGCCTCGCGTGCGCCGGCTGCGGTACCGTCCCGCCGCCGCCCGAGAAGAACAAGTACCCGTTCCGCTGCTCGCGCGCGGGCCGCGGCGACGGCGACCACGTGGTGCGGCGGGTCCTCGACGCGTTCAAGGTCGAGTTCGCCCGCGGCGAGGACCCGAACCCGTTCATCCGCCACCGCGAGCTGCTCCACTCCTATCACGCGGCGCGCCGCCGCGGCCTGGACGACGCCGCCTACGTGGACCTGGTCCGCCGCGTCGATGAGGCCGTGGCGGGCGTCGAGGGCCACGGCTTCCGGACCACGCCCTTCGGCCGCGCCGAGGCGCTGAGCGACGAGCTGGGGTTCGAGGCCGGGGGCGGGGTGTGGGTGAAGGACGAGACCGGCAACGTGTCGGGGTCGCACAAGGCGCGCCACCTGATGGGGATCCTGCTCTACCTCGAGGTGGTCGAGCGCCGCGAGAAGCCGCCGCTCGCCATCGCCAGCTGCGGCAACGCGGCCCTCGCGGCCGCGGTCCTGGCGCGCGCGGCGGCGCGGCCGCTCGCGGTGTTCGTGCCGCCCGATGCCGGGAAGCCGGTGCTGGAACGGCTGACCGCGTTAGGCGCCCGGATCGTGACCTGCCACCGCGAGCCGGAGGTCACGGGCGACCCCTGCGTCGTCAAGTTCCGTGAGGCGGTCGAAGCTGGAGCGCTGCCGTTCTGCTGCCAGGGCACCGAGAACGGCCTCACCATCGAGGGCGGCGAGACCCTGGCCTACGAGATGATCGCGGCGCTCGGCGAGCAGGGCGTCGATCACCTGGTCGTCCAGGTCGGCGGCGGCGCGCTGGCCAGCGCCTGCTTTCAGGCCTTCACGCTCGCCGCGCGGGCCGGCTGGGTGAAGCAGACCACGCGGTTCCATGGCGTGCAGACCGCCGGCGCCTGGCCCCTGAAACGCGCCTGGGACCGCCTCGCCGAACGGTTGAAGACCGAGAGCGTGCCGGCGAGCCTCGAGTACGCCGCCCGGCACCGCTCGGAGTTCATGACCCCCTGGGAGGAAACGCCGCGCAGCATCGCGCACGGCATCCTCGACGACGAGACCTACGACTGGCTCGCGGTCGTGAAGGGGATGCTGGCGACCGGGGGCGTGCCCGTCGTGGTCACGGAGGATGAACTCCAGGAGGCGAACGAGGCGGCGCGGACGGACACCGGTATCAACGTGGACCACACCGGCTCGGCGGGGCTCGCGGGGCTCATGCAGCTGCAACGCGAGGGCGTGGTGAAGCCGGGAGAGAAGGCCGCGGTCATCTTCTCGGGCGTCAAGCGTTAGGACCTATCCCACCCGTCGGCGGCGCCCCTCCTTCTCGAAGCTCTTCAGCACCGCTTCCGGATCCGCGAACCGCGTGCAGAGCACCATCGCGGCGATGATGAACGGCTTGTGGCTCGCCTCGCGGTAGGTGCCGAGGCGCGCCTGCTCGAAGACCGCCTTGCTCACCTCGCCCGCCTTGCAGCTCACGTCGGTCACATCCGCGGGGAGGCAGTGCAGGTAGTGCGCCTTCCCGTTCCGGGTGCGCCGCATCATCGCCTCGGTGCACTCCCAGTCCTTGAACCTCGCGTTGTTGGCCAGCGCCTCACGCTCCAGGCCCGCGAGCTTGTCCTTCTCGCCGGCCCTGAGGATGCGGGTCCGCTCGCGCATCACGGCGGCCGGGGCCCAGCTCTTGGGATAAACGGCGTCGGCGCCGTCGAACGCGTCCGCCATCGAATCCGTCATCGTGAACGACCCGCCGTTCTCCTTCGCGAAGCGGCGCGAGGTCTCGAGCGTCTCGTCCACCAGGTCGTAGCCCGGCGGGTGCGCCAGCACGACCTCCATCCCGAACCGCGTCATCAGCGTGATGACGCCCTGTGGCACCGACAGCGGCTTGCCGTAGCTCGGCGAGTAGGCCCAGCTCATCGCGAGCTTCTTCCCCTTCAGTTGGTCGATCCCGCCGAAGACGTTCACCAGGTGCAGCAGGTCCGCCATGCTCTGGGTGGGATGGTCGAGGTCCGACTGGAGGTTGATGACCGCGGGGCGCCGCATCAGCACGCCCGCGCGGTGGCTCTCCTCCACCGAGGTCGCCACCTCGCTCTGGTACTTGTGCCCCTCGCCGAGGAAGATGTCGTCGCGGATGCCGATGACCTCGGTGAGAAAGCCGATCATCGTCGCCGTTTCGCGCACCGTCTCGCCGTGGGCGATCTGCGAGGTGGACTCGTCGAGCTCCTCGGTCATCAGGCCCAGCAGGTTGCACGCGGAGCGGAAGGCGTACCGGGTGCGGGTGGAGTTGTCGCGGAAGATCGAGACGCCGAGCCCGGTGTCGAACGCGCGGGCCGAGACGCCGTCCTTCGCCAGCCCCTCGAGCGCGGTCGCGGTGCGCAGGACCTGCTCGAGCGTGTCCCGGTTCTGCTGCCAGGTGAGGAGGAAGTCGCCGTTGAAGAGCCCGCTCATGACGCGGTCCCGAGGAAAGCCTGCGGGAAAGCGGCGTAGAACCGGGCGCAGAGCGTGAGGTGCTCGACGGGGCACTGGTCGTCGGGGGTGTGCGCCCAGATCTCGTCCGAGGGCCCGAAGCCGATCGTCGGCACGCCGAACATGCCGGCGGTGGCGATCCCGTTGGTCGAGAAGCCCCACTTCCCCACCACCGGCTCCCGACCTAACGCCTGCCGGGCCGCCTGGACGCCGGCGCGCACCGCCGGATGGTCCTCCGGGAACAGCCAGGTGGGGTAGTACTTCTTGGTCGGGTAGACGAGGCCGGTGTACGACGGCACGGCGTACTCGAGCACCGAGACCACCGCGCCCGCCTTCTTCACGCTCGCGAGCGCCTCGAGCTGCTGGACGGCGCCCTCCCAGGTCTCGCCGTGCGTGAGGCGCCGGTCCACGTGGATGGTGGCGCTGTCGGCCACGGCGCAGAGCGAGGGGGAGGTCGAGCGGATGGCGGCGATGGTGCAGGAGCCCTTGCCCAGGAACGGGTCCGCGGTGGCGGCGAGCCGGTCGTTGAGGTGTTCGATCTCCGCGATGATCGGCCCCATCTTGTAGACCGCGTTGACGCCGCGTTCCGGCGCCGAGCCGTGGGCGGAGCGGCCCTGGGTGCGGATC
>JBGPHD010000183.1:0-5704 GCA_041484135.1 Gemmatimonadota bacterium | reverse complement strand
CTTGTAGCCCACCAGCCGCCCGACGCTCAGCACCACCGGGCGGCCCTCCCCGCCCCACGCCGCGCGCAGGGCCCGCGCCCGCGCGAG
Organism: Gemmatimonadota bacterium; assembly: GCA_041484135.1. Taxonomy (GTDB): domain Bacteria; phylum Gemmatimonadota; class Gemmatimonadetes; order Gemmatimonadales; family JACORV01; genus JACORV01. The sequence goes on along the minus strand of JBGPHD010000183.1, from coordinate 5,617 downwards.
GACGGCCGGGGTCGCTTCGAACCGCGCGGGGTCGATGCCGAACGGGATCACCCGCGCCTTGGCCTCGAACCCCTTGAGCTCCCGCGACGTGGCCAGCAGCTGCTCCGAGCCGATGGCGACGAGCCGGGCCCGCGCCAGCGCGCGCCGGACCACCGGGCCGTAGAACGGCGCCAGCACCCGCTGCCGGACGATATCGCTGTGCTGCGTCACGACCAGCGGCCGCCGGTCCCCGGCCACCGCGATGTCACCTAACGGATTGGGATGGTGGAGGTGCACGAGGTCGCCCGGCGCCTCGCGCACCAGGCGCGGCAGCGAGGGCGTGAGCGGCTGGGAGAAGAGCGTGCCGAAGGAGCGCGCGCGGACCACGTCCACGCCACGGTAGCTGTCGCGCCCCCCCCTTCCCCGTACCGCGGAGACCACCGCCGTCACGCCGATCCCGCGGCGCACCAGCTCGCTGTTCAGGCTGACGACGACGGTCTCCAGCCCGCCGAGATACTCGGGCGGGTAGAACTTGCCGACCTGCACGACCCGCACGGTCAGGGGGTCAGGCGGGGGGAGGCGGCGCCACGCGGCCCGCGGCCTTCCCGAGGGCGGGGCGCAGGATCTCGACCATGAGGTTCACGTCGGTGAGGAGCGCGCTCCGGCCGTAGCGCCGGAAGATCGCCAGCTCGCCGTGGGTCTTCCCGTCGGCGCCCACCGGGAACGGCATGTGCACGCCCCACTCGTCCGAGAGGATCTTGACGCTCTCCTCGACGATCGTGCCCCCCTCGAGACGGAACTCCCGCCGGCTGTACATCCCCACCGGCTGGATCACCAGGCGGACGCCGTCGAACTCGCTCTCCGCGAAGAGGTCGGCGAGGATGCGGACGATCTCGTCCCAGGTGCGCACCCGGTCGAGGCCGTCGGCGGCGCGCCGCACGCTGACGTTGAACTGGATGGCGCGGGTCTGCGTGATGCCGCGCTGGGCGAGGCGCGCCAGCTCGAAGAACTCGTGCAGCCTGAGGTGGCGCACCGCGAGCCAGACCACCGCCCCGACCATCGTCAGCACCACCGCGAGGCCGCGGATGTTGTGGTTGAGGAAGAGCATGCTGGCGAGCGCGAAGGCCGCGCACACCACGTAGAGGATGGCCGCCGCCTGCGCCGGCGTGAGGCCGAGGTCGAGGAGCCGGTGGTGGATATGCTCCCGGTCCCCCTTGAAGACGGGGGCACCCCTCGCCGCCCGCCGCACCACCGCGATCAGCGTGTCCAGTACCGGCACCGCGAAGGCCACCATCGGGATCGCGATCGCCACGATGGCCGGGCCCTTGGTGGCCCCCTCCAGCGCCAGCGTGGCCAGCATGAACCCGAGGAAGAGGCTCCCCGCGTCGCCGAGGAAGATCTTGGCGGGCGGGAAGTTGAAGGGCAGGAAGCCGAGCGTGGCGCCGGCGAGCGCGACGGTGATGAGCGCGACCAGCGGCTGCCCCAGCGTCACCGAGGTCACGAACATCGCCAGCAGCGCGAAGACCGCCGCACCCGCCGCCGCACCGTCGATCCCGTCCAGCAGGTTGAAGGCGTTGGTGATCCCCACGATCCAGACGATCGTGAACAGCAGCCCCGCCACCCAGCCGAGCGAGACGATCCCGAAGGGGAGCCACACCGTCGAGGCCCGCACCCCGTAGAGGTAGAGCCCCACCGCGATGAGGATCTCCACCGCGAACTTGGGGGGAGCCCGCAACCCCTTGATGTCGTCGATGATGCCCAGCGCCAGGATGCCGAGGGCGCCGAGATAGACGGCGGAGAGCTCGGTCCTTGAGAACCGCACCAGCGCGCGGACGGGCGTGAACACCAGGCCGAGGAGGAGGACGGACGCGACCGCCGCGGTCACCAGGGCGAACGCTCCCGCCCGGGGGACGGGCCGGTCCTTGGTCCGGTCGATGGCGCCGATCCAGAGGCCGATCCGGCCGGCCACCGGGGTGAGGAACACCCCCAGGACGAGTGCGATCAAGAAGGTGAAGAGATAGGAGCGCATCGGCGGGCCCCATCGTACGCAAATGTTGTCCGGAGGGCAACCGCAACCCCATATTAGAGCGTGATCTACGCGGCCATCCCGCTCATCCTCGCCGTGGTCTGCGTGTCGCTGGGCCGGCGGTTGCTGACCCTCCTCATCATCCTCGGCTATCTCGAGGTCGAAGGCTTCCTCAAACTGGTCTCGAATTACAACCGGATCGTCCACGTGGGCGTGGACATCATCGTGCTGTCGGTGACGGCGTGGGCCGTGCTCGCGGGCATCGTGGCGAGACGGGGGAAGATCCCCGCCCTGCCCTGGACGCGCCTGATCCTCCTCTACGTGGTCTGGCTGTTCCTCGAACTCCTGAACCCCTTCAGCGCCGGCCTCATCCCGAGTCTCGCGTCGTACAAGGTGCACCTCACGATGATCCCGCTGTACTTCCTCACGGCGGCGGTCCTCCGCGAGCCGAAGGACGTGACGCGGTTCATCTACTGCCTGGCGGCGCTCGCGCTCGTCCCCTACGTCGCGGCCCTCATGCAGTACGCGCTCGGGCCGTCGAGCGTGCTCGACCTCTCGGCGCGGGCCTGGCAGAACATCTCCTACTACCACGAGTGGCGCCCGTTCGGCACCAGCGCCGTGCCGGGGGGTTCCTCCGTGATCGCGTTCCTCGTGACGCCGCTCGCCATGGTGCTCCTCACCGCGCCCAGGGAGTGGCCGCGGATGCGCCTCGTCGCGACGCTCTGCATCGCGCTGGCGGCCGGGGTGTTCATCGTGTCGGGCGTGCGCCAGGTCCTCCTCGGGTGCGTGCTCGCGATCGTCGTGATGGTCGGGCTGGCGCTGAGCCGCGGACGGGGTCGCGGCGCCTTCGCCCTGGTCTTCGTCGTAGCGCTCGCTGTCGGCGCGTACACGGGGGTCCAGACGTTCCTCAAGCCGATGGCGCGCGAGTCGATCCGGAACGAGCGCAACCTGCCGGACATCTGGCGCCAGACGGACGTCACCGACCGCCTGCTCACGCTCACGCAGTCGAGCACGTACCTCGCCTCGCGCATGAACCCGTATGCCGGGATCAAGCTCCGCATCACCCGCTACCCGTTCGGGGCGGGACTCGGCCGCACCGGCTCGGCGGCGGGCACGTTCCAGAACGTCCTCACGGCGGACCCGCATGGCGCCCGCATCCAGTCCGAGGTCGGCTTCTCGGACAACTTCTTCGCCGACATGCTCGTCGAGGTCGGGATCCCCGGGACCCTGATCCTCACCACGATCCTGCTCGGCATGCTCTGGGGCGCGGTGAGCCTGGCCCGCCAGGCGCAGGACCCGGTCGTCGTCACGACCGCGGCCGCCATCGCGGGCCTCTACTTCGCCATCGTCGCCATGTCCTGGGGATCGCAGCCGCTGCTCGGCAATCCGATCACCGCGTACTTCTGGGTCCTCGCGGGCGTGCTCGCCGCGATGCGCCGGATGGAGACGGAAGCGCTGGCGCGCGATATGGCCGCCGAACCCGAGCTCACCGCCGTGCCGGCGTGATCGGGCTCTACTGCCCCGATGTGCCGCCCACGCCCGGCGGCGTCTCCGATCACACGCTCATCCTCGCCCAGTCCCTCGGTGCCCTCGGCCACCCGCCCGTGGTCCTGGCGCGCCGCGGCGATCCGGCCCGGTTCGCGCCGATCACGTGCGTGACGGGCCTCGCTCCCAGCGACGTCGCCGGCGCCGCGCGGGCCCACGGCGTCACGACCGTGGTCATCCAGTACGTGCCCTTCCTCTTCGCGCGGCGCGGCGTCTCGCTCGCGCTGGTGCTGGGGGTCCGGCGGATGACCGCCGAGGGCCTGGGCATCGCCGTCGTCATCCACGAGCCGTTCGTCCCCTTCACCCGTCTGCCGTGGCTCATCACCGGCTTCCCGCAGCGCTGGCAGTTCGGCTACATGCTGCGGCGCTGCTCGCACGTGTACGCGCCCCTGCCCCGCTACGCGGAGATCGGCCGGCAGTACAGCGGGCCCGGCACGGTGGTCACGGTGGCGCCCATTGGTGCGACCATCCCGGTCTCCCACGTCCCGCGGGAGGAGGCCCGGCGCCGGTTAGGCATCACGGACGGGAAGGTCGTGATCGGCATCTTCAGTCCCGCCGCGTCGGGGTTCGCCCACGAGTGGATTGCGGCGGCGGCGACGCGGCTGGCCTCGAACCCCGACGTGGTCTGGGTGCGCTACGGCTTCGGGAGCGACCGCGCGCTGCCGGGCTACCCGGGCGGACCGAACACCATCACGGTCGGCGAGACCGACGAGGCGACGGTGGGCTGGGTGACGCGCGCGCTCGACCTCGCCGCGGCGCCGTACGTGGACGGCCTCACGATGCGCCGGTCCGGCGCGATGCTGGCGCTGATCCACGGGATCCCCACGGTGTCCTCCACCGGTCACCTGTTCGATCCCACGCTCCAGCAGCTCGCCGACTGCGAGCCGACGACCGAGACGTTCGCGGCGCGGCTAGAGACCCTGGTCCTGAGCGCGGAGGAGCGCCGCAAGCTGGCGTTGCACGCGGATCGCTACCACGTCATCGCCTCGATCGACATCCTGGCGAAGCGGCTGCTGATGGACCTGATGCCGGAGGCGATGCGATGAGCGCCGCGGACGCGCCCCGGCTCGCCGACGGCCCGCGCGTGTCGGTGCACGCGCCGGTGCACATCCCGTACACCTGGGGCACGCGGCTCTACGACCAGGCCCTGGCCGACGCCCTCTGGGCGGAGCGCGACCGGGTCCGGGGGCTCGTGGTGGACCTGGGCTGCGGGATGAAGCCGTACGCCGCATGGCTCGGCAAGGACGTTAGGCGATGGGTGGGACTGGACCTGCCCTCGTCGGTCTCGGGACGCCCGACCGCCGACGCCTTCGCCTCGGCGGGGGCGGCACCGCTCCGCTCCGGCATCGCCGACTGCGTGCTCTCGACCCAGGTGATCGAGCACGTGCCGCGCCCCTGGGAGGTCTTCGCCGAAGCGCGCCGGCTCCTCAAGCCGGGCGGCTCGCTGCTGGTCTCAGCGCCGCAGGCGCAGTGGCTCCACGAGGAGCCGCACGACTACTACCGCTACACCAAGTACGGCCTCGCCGAGCTGGCGAGAAGCGCGGGACTCGAGCCCGTCCGCGTGACGCCCTTTGGTGGCGCCATCGCCCTGGTCGGCTTCCTCACCTCGACCCACGTCCCCACCTTCGGGGCCCGCGAGGGTTCGCCGTGGTGGCACGCGCGTCGCGGCATCCAGGCGCTGGTCCAGTGGACCGCCGAGCGGCTCGACCGGTGGTTCTACCAGCCGGGCGACACGATGGGCAACCTCCTCGTGGCGGAGCGGCGCGCGTGACCGACGCGTCCGGGCGCGGTGTCCCACCCTCTGCGCCGCAGGCGCCGCCGGGCTTCTATTCGCGCACCTACTTCGAGAACCGGTGCGGGGGCTGCGCAGAGTATCTCGCGTCGGGCGGACGCGAGCTGGACCCGATCCGGAAGCTGGCCTTGAGACTGGTGGCGCCAGCGCGTGGCGAGCGGGTGCTGGACCTCGGCGCGGGACGCGGGGAGCTGTGCGCGGCGATGGTGGCCGCCGGCGCCCGCGCGGTCGGCGTGGACTTCAGCCGTGACGCGCTCGCGATGGCCCGGGAGACG
>JBGPHD010000182.1:0-5722 GCA_041484135.1 Gemmatimonadota bacterium | reverse complement strand
GTTTACAACCACATGCTCTTCCCCATCTGCTTCGACGACCTCGAGGCGGAGTACTGGCACCTCATCCATCACGTCACGCTGTGGGACGTGGCGGTGGAGCGGCAGGTGGAGATCACCGGGCCCGACGCCTTCGCGTTCACCAACCTGCTGACGCCGCGCGACCTCTCGAAATGCGCGGTGGGGCAGGGGAAGTACGTCGTCATCACCGCCGACGACGGCGGCATCATCAACGACCCGGTGCTTCTGAGACTCGGCGAGAACCACTTCTGGCTGGCGCTCGCCGACATCGACGTGCTGCTCTGGGCGCGCGGCGTCGCCGTGAAGGCTGGATTGAAGGTCGAGATCACGGAGCCCGACGTGTCGCCGCTCCAGGTGCAGGGTCCCAAGGCCAAGGCGGTGGTGCAGTCCCTCTTCGGCGACGCGGTGCTGAAGCTCGGCTACTACTGGTTCCTCGAGACCAAGCTCGACGGCATCCCGGTCGTGGTGACGCGGACCGGCTGGAGTGGTGAGGTGGGTTACGAGGTGTACCTGCGCGACGGCAGCAAGGGCGACGCGCTCTGGGAGCGCATCATGGCGGCGGGCAAGGCCTACGACATCCGCCCCACCGGCCCTTCGGACATCCGCCGGATCGAGGCGGGGATCCTGAACTGGGGCGCCGACATGACGCTGGAGAACAACGTCTACGAGGTGGCGCTGGAGCGCCTGGTGGACGAGGGGAAGACGTCCGACTACTTCGGCCGGGACGCGCTCCGGAAGATCAAGGTGGCCGGCGTGGCGAAGAAGCTCGTCGGCGTGGAGATCGCGGGGGAGCCGCTCGCGTTCAACACCACCAAGTGGCCCGTCTCGGCCGGCGGCGCCGTCGTGGGCAAGATCACGTCCGCGATCTGGACGCCGCGGCTCAAGAAGAACATCGCCTACGCCTGGGTGCCGGTGGCCCATGCGGCGTTAGGCACGCGGCTCACGGTCGGCGCCCCCGGCGGGGACCGTCCGGCGACGGTGGTGGCGAAGCCGTTCGTGGATCCCGAGAAGGCCATTCCCAAGAGCTGAGCCCGGACCAGCAGTACCTGCTTCGGATCGTGCTTCATTCATGAGTCTCTCCTGAGATACTCACGTTAGGTTTTCGGCCAGACGCGGCCGAATTGTCCACGCGTGGCTGGCTGGCCATGAAGGTTCGCTCACGACGGTTTCACAATGCCCTAACGAATTGGTTGACACGTTAGGAACGCGGCGCGGAGGGCCCAAGGCACGCACCCGCTCCCAACGAAGAACAAAGGCAATTCCCAGCGAGGAGTTCCCCATGAGATACCCCCCCCTCATCGCTTTCGCAGGATCGCTGCTGATCGCAGCCTGCTCCGCTGAACAACGAAACCCGAGCGAACCACACACGTTTGTGCTGAGACCTTCGTTCAGCCTGGGTGCCGGCGGCATCGAGAACACTAGCTGCGACTACAACGTCGCGTGGGTCCGTGACGGCGGTCACGCCTCCTTCAGCATCGCCTTCTCCGGCAACCAGTGCGGCGACCTCCCGTTCGAGGACCAAACGCGGACCGTTGATGTCAGCTGGGTCCCAGGGCATGGCGCTTTCCCCAGCGGGTACAACTCCTGGCAGGTGAAGTATCGCCGCCTGAGCGAATTGGAAGGCGACATTATGGCCGTGCTGTCTCAGCAATTCGTGCCGGCCGATTCGCAAGCAGAGGCTTCGCTGCCGGTAGACCTCCCCTCGAACGCGGACGCCGTGGCCTTGCGCCTCTTCATCAATACCACGGGCGCGGTGGCCACCACGGCGGCCGAATTCGACGGGGCGGTAGACGAGGCGGCGGTGCAGCACTGGCGGCACGTCGAGCCTCCGGTGCTGGACTCCGTTGTCGCGTTGTCGCAGAGCACCGTACGACTCTACTGGCACAATGGAAATCACGAACGTTCGTACGACCAAACGCAGGTCTTCCGCGACGGGCAGTTGGTAGGCCACACATTTGGGACGACGCGGACGTTCACCGACACGCTGGTCGCCGCTGGCTTTCACCGCTACCAGCTCCGGCACGTGACGCAACCTTCGCCGCAGGGCCTTGGCGTTCCCAACAGCGCCTACTCGGCGGAAGACACCGTCACCCTTGTCACGCCGCCGCCGGACTACACGAACTTCGTCTATTCCGATCTTATCATCTTCATGGACACCACCTATTCGTGGACACGAGCTGTCTATGGAGGAACGTCGCCCTACCAGGACCAGTGGTATTACGCCGATAGCACGAGTTATACCTTCATTTGGACTGACCCGACGCCGGTGGGGGAGAACTCGCCGACCTACTCCCGATTCGTCACTCGCCTCGAATGGGACTTCGCTTTCATCGTAACGGACTCCACCACCGACGCCAACGGCCGCACGGTGGGGGATTCGTCTCTGAACTGGGTCATCGGCACCAACTCCCCGATGATGCAGTTCAGTAGCCTTCCGCCCGACCAGCTGGGCCGACGACTGAACGGCCGATGCGTTCCCTTGCCCGCGCGTGGCCGAGCACGGCACGAGTGGATGGAGCGGGTGATTCGCAGCGGCCGGGGACCGGAGCTATGCGCGCTGGCGCAGTCGTAGCAGTCGCTCTCGCGGCGGCGTGCGGCCGGGACAGCACACGGCCCCCGCCGCCGGCTCCCGTGGTCCGGGTTGCCATCACGGCAGCCGACACCGCGGGCCTCATCGGCCGCGCGCTCGGCCTGAGCGCCACCGCTTACGACTCGACCGGCGCGCCTGTCCCCCAGGCCACCATCCTCTGGCAGGCCCTCTTCAACACCTCGCGCGGCTCGGTGGATTCCACAGGCGGGGTGCGCCTCGGCCCGAGCGGCGGCGACTTCCTAGTTGCCGCCACGGACCCGGTGTCCGGCCGCGCGGACACCATCGGGCTCCATGCCGCGCGCGAGGGCGAGCTCAAGTGGACGTTCGCGGTGCCCCAAGGACAGTTCCAGACCGTGGGCGGACCAGCTCTCGGTCCGGGGGGGGAGGTCTACGCGCTCGCGGCGCCTTTCCCAGGTGTAGGCGCAACGGGCGATCTCCTGGCACTGAGTCCGCGCGGCACGCTGCTCTGGACCGTGCGCCTCGACCGAACAGTCGAGAACGGCGTGCACGTCGGCCCCGATGGCACTGTCTATGTGACGGGAAGGACCGTGAGTGCCGTGAGCGCAGCAGGTGCCATCCGGTGGAGACAGGTCCTGAACGGCGCCTCAGGTGCGAGCTTCATCGTTGGCGCCCTGGCTCCGGGAGGCCCCTTGGTGGTGGCGGGTGAGAATAGCCCGCTCGCGCTCGACCTCGCGACCGGCGACACGGTGTGGGCAGGGCCGGTCTCGCCCATCGGCGCCTGGCTGGTGCCGCCCACAATTGACGGCGGCACAGTCTGGATCAAGAAGACCGAGGACACGCTCTTCGCCTTCAGCCTCGCCACCGGCCAGATCGGGCGCCGCATCGCCGATCCGGACAGCGGCGTGGACAAGCGCTCTTTTGGCGTTGGGCCCGCGCCCGTGGGCAACGCCCTCTACCTGCCGACGGCGTTCCGCCTGGCGAAGTTCGACACCAGCGGGGCGCTGGGGTGGCTCACCCCCAACCGCGGCAGGGGGATGAGTGAGCCGGTCATTGACGCCGCCGGCAACGTATACGTGCAGGACCAAGACGGGCTTTGGGCGCTGAACCCGGTGACGGGGGCCCAGCGGTGGCTGAGGCTCGCGGCCCGGCCACGCTGGACTTGGTATGGCGGCCCGGCCCTGGCCCAGGGCGGCACCATCTACTGCGCCGCGCTCGACGGCTTCTACGTCTACAACACCAGCGGCACGTTGCTGTGGTCCTATCAGACCACCGAGGGCGGGGCGAATCCGGTGCCCTTCACCGGCTCCCCCGTCATCGCTCCCGACGGCACGGTGTACACGTTCACGGACACCCGCCTCTATGCCTTTTGGGGGCTCTATCCGCCGGAGCCTAACTCCCCGTGGCCGATGTGGCGTCACGACGCGCAACGCACCGGGCGCGCGCGCTAGCTCCCTCGCCGTGTGACGACGGTGGGCCGGAGCCCCGCGCCCTCGAAGAGCCGCTCGGCCCCGCCCACCACCACCTGCTCGCCCGCCGCGACGCCGCTCTCGACCTCGACCCAGCCCGGGACCCGGATGCCGAGCTGCACGGTGCGCCGGACCGCCTTGCCGCCGGCCGCCACCCAGACGAAGGTCGCGCCACCTAACGGTATCACGGCATCCTCCGGCACCAGCACCGCGCGCGGCCGGGTGGCGAAGACGAGCCGGCCCTCGATGAACATCCCCGGCTGCAGCTCGCCCCGCGGGTTCGGCACCTCCGCCTTCACGAGGATGGTGCGCGCGGGAAGGCGCACCACCGGGTCCACGAAATCCACCACGCCGGTGTATTGGTGGCCCCGCAGCGCCGCGACCTGGAAGCCGACCCGCAAGCCCCGCCGTAGCTGCTCCGCGTAGCGCTCGGGGATCTCGAGCGTGGCGCGCTGCGGCGAGACCGTGTGGAGCGACACCAGCCGCGTCGAAGTCGTCACGTAGTCGCCCAGGCTCACGGTCCGTTGCCCCGTCACTCCGCCGAAGGGCGCCCGCACGACGGTGCGCGCCAGACGCAACCGCAGCAGATCGAGTTGCGCCTGCGAGCCGCGCGCGGCTGCCTGGGCGCGCTCGAGGTCGGAGGCCGAGGAGGCCTGCTGCGCGATGAGCGTGCGGGTGCGCTCCAGCGCCTGCGTCGCCACGTCACGGTCGGCCTCGGCACGCGCCACCTGCGCCGCCAGCTCGGCGTCGTCGATCTTGAAGAGCGGGGTCCCGGCCGCGACGGTGGCCCCCTCCTGGAAGAGGATGTCCACGATGCGCCCTTCGACCTCAGGACGCAGCTCGATGGACTGGATCGCCTCGATCTGCCCGGTCGCGGAGACGGCGTCCACCGCGGTGTCCTGTCGCGCCACGGCCACTTCGACCGGCATCGCGGGCGGTCCGCCGCCCGCTCCCGCGGCGCCGCCCCCCGCTGCGCCTGCCGCGCCTTTGCTGCACGCCGCCGCGGCCAGTGCGGCGAGCATCGCCAGCGCCGATGTCAGCGCCGCCGGTGCGAACGCGCCGCGCGCCACGCCCCCCGCGCGCTTCACCGTGCCTCCGGGGCGTTGAAGAGCCGTCGGCCGAGGATGGCCTCGAGGCCGGCGAGCGCGAGGCGCGTGCCATGGCGGGCCTGGACCAGTTCCGCCTCCGACTCGCTCAGCCGGTCCTGCGCCTCGATCAGGTCGAGGATGGTCGTCGCACCCACCCGGTAGCGCGTCTCCTGCACCCGGTACAACTCCTGTGCCACCTGCAGCGCCTGCAAGGCGAGGTCGGCGCTGGCGCGTGCCGTGACGTACGCATCGTAGGCCTGGGCCACGTCGCGGTAGGTCGCGCGCTCGCGGTCATCCCGCACGGCGATGGCGGCGTCGCGGGCGGTGCGGGCGCGGGAGATTGCCATCTCGCGCTGGGCGTTGTCCCAGAGCGGGAGCGAGACCGACAGCGTGAGCGCCGAGCGGCGCGCGCCGGTGGGATAGAAGTTGTCGCCGAAGGCGGCGGTGGACGCGAGGAGCGTGGCGCGCGGGAAGTACGCGGCGCGCTGCGCCGTGAGCGTCGCTTCAGCGGACGACGCGGCGGCGCGGGCCGCGCGATACGCGGGGCCGTGCGCGAGCGTCTCGTGGACCGCCGAATCGAGCGAAATGGGGAGGTCGGG
>JBGPHD010000181.1:0-5789 GCA_041484135.1 Gemmatimonadota bacterium | reverse complement strand
GTGCGGCGAGCGCAGCAGCGCCGCGGCCTTGGCCTCGCGCTTGAACCGCTCGAGGGCGATGTGCCGCGCCTGCCCGGTGCCGAGCACGTCGGGCCGGACCACCTTGATCGCCGCGGGCCGCGCCAGCAGGCGGTGCTCGGCGCGGAAGACCTGGCCCATCCCGCCGCTGCCCAGCAACGCGCCCAGCCGGTAGCCGCCCAGCTCCCGCGCCTCGCGCACCTGGTGGGAGAGGTGCCGGATGATGTGCGCAGGGACCACCGACACCGCGGCGCAGAGGTAGTTAGGCAGGAACATCGATATCAGCGCCAGGGGATGGGTGTCCACCGGGACGCCGCGCAGGCCTGCCGCCCAGACGGCGAGCGGGTCCATCGTGGCGGCGGCCAGCGAGGCGAGGAGCGTGCGGCCGGGCGTGTTGGGGGCGATGGACGGGTAGACCAGGATCACCACGCACACCCACGAGATGCGGGTCGGCGTGACGAACGGGTGCCACTGCGAGGGGAACGCCACCAGCCCGGCGGTCACCACCTGGAAGACGAGCCCCAGCTTGAGGAGCAGCGCGGGCCGGTCCTCGAGCCGCCGGGCGGCCACCGCGAGCGCCACCGACAACACCAGGCCCGCGCCGGCGAAGAGGCTCCCCGGCATCGGCCACGCCTCGAGGCCGAGGGCGCCGGGGTAGGACTCGCTGAGCACGTTCCGGACGACCAGGGCGATGATCCAGAAGACCGCGAGGACGACGGCCGCGACGCCGACCCGCCTCCCCGACTGGCGGGCCATGTCCGCCGGGATCGAGGTGAGGCGCTGGCCGGAGACGGCCGCGGTGAAGCCCGTGATCTCATCGTCGGGCTTCATGGCCCCCTAGTACGCGAAGCCGGCGCCGAAGTACACCGCCGTCCGTTCGGCGCTCCTGGCCACCGCGACCGACACCACGTAGTCGGGGCGGAACGGCGCGATCCAGAGCCCGCCACCGGCGGCCGTGTGCCAGGTGTTCGACGTCTCTCCCGAGACGAACACGCGGCCCGCGTCGCCGAGGGCGAACACCCCGACATCGCTGGGCAGGATGAGATCGATCCGGCCGAGCCTGACGCGCAGCTCCACGTTGCCCCACGCCGCCGCGTCGCCGGCGAAGCGGTTCTGCGCGCCCAGCCGTGCCGTGGCCGCGTCGCCGATGAACGCCGCCTCGAAGAACGGGTACGTGCCGAACACCCGCTTGGCCCCGGCCCGCAGGGCGAGCGTGGTGCGGAGGGCGCCCCGCGCGGTCACGAAGGCGGTCGCTTCCCCGTGCACCTCGCCGAAAGCCGTGACCACGTCCCACACGCCGGGGAACGCGGAACCGCCCAGCGTGAGGGAGTAGCCGCGGGTGGGCACGGAGGCGACGTCGCGGGTGTCGAGCTTGAGCTCGCCGCGCAGGCCGACCTCGCCGTAGTCCCCGGTACCGTAGGGCAGGCTGTCGGCGATGATCCGGCCCGGCCGGGGCTTGGTGTCGTTGAAGCTGACGAGGGGACCGAACGCGAGCCGGGCGCGGCGCCCCGCGGGCACCACGAGCGACCCGGCCGCGGTGTAGCGGCGCTGGGTGACGCGGTAGTAGGCGTTAGGCCGGTCGCGCCGCGTCGCGTTCCCGATGCCGTGGAAGCGGAGGACCTCGATCCCTGAGTAGAGTGCCGTGACGTCCGTGTGCACGCGGGAGCTGGCGCGGTACACGGTCCCGTCGAGGCTCACCCGCGTCGCGCCCGCGGTGGCGTAGCCGGCGCGCCATCGCCAGCTCGAGGCGTAGGGGAGCTTCCGGAAGCCATAGCGGGTGTAGATGTCGCCGGTGCCCGCGAAGAGGCCCACGTCGGGCTGCGACGCGAGCCAGGTCGTCGGGATCGTCCGGCTGCCCCAGTCGCGCGGCGGCGGTATCGTGTCGCGGCGCTGGACAGGGGCGGCAGGCGGGCGGTCGGGCCCGAGGCAGAAGAGGATCTCCGGCGCATCCTCGAGGGGTCCGAGGGTCAGGGAGTCGGGAGGGGGCGCATACCGCCGCACGCCTCCGGAGCGCGAGGAGTCCACCACCTCGACGCCCTCCCCGCCGATTACGCGCACCGTTATGCGGTCGGGGCCGTCGCCGCGCACCACGACGCGGTCGGCGCCGCCCTGGAGATAGACCCGCACCTCGTGGGTCTCGCGCGGGTCCAACGTGCGGGAGAGGTACGGCTCGGCACCGGCGGGCTCGCGGAGCGCGAAGCTCACGGCAAGCCGTCCACCCGGTTGCCGCTCGATCGTGACCAGCTCGGCGGCGTTCGTGGCGTGCAGGTCGGGCTCGCGGCTGAGCTGACGGTAGAACCGATGTGCCGCTTCGGCGAGGTGGTCGCGGCGCCACCTGAGCGCGCTCGTGAGGCGTTCGCCGTCGGCGGCGTACCAGACGGGAGGGAGACGCCGCACCGACGCCGCGATGGCGGAGTCCGTGAGGCGCTGCTGGAGCGCGGCCGCGACCGAATCCCACACGGCGGGACCGAGCTCGGGCAGGAAGTACCGGTCGATGTCGCGCCCGTTGAAGGTCTGGCCGTACATGTAGGCCCAGTGTTCGCCGAAGTTCACCATCTGCGGCAGGTAGGACCGGCGGGCCATCGAGAGCACCAAGCCATTGAATCGGACGAACGCGTTGTCGCGATCCTCGGGGACGGGTTGCCAGCGCACCGGGGGCTGGGAGTCGAGCCGCGCCCACCCCCACTGACCGCGGTGGCGGTCCCAATCGCCCATGAAGATGTCCGTCAGGCGCGCGGCGAGGAATGCGCGCGCATCCACGCGATCGGCGGGGCCGCGGAGCAGCCTCGGCATGAGGGCGTCCGTGCCCACGATCTCGAGCGCGCCGCCGAAGCCGGGGCGTCCGGGCCGCACCACGGCGCGCCGCTCGAAGTAGCCGATCGTGCCGGCGAACCGCTCGCGGCACCGGCCGAGCGCCGGGTCGTCGGGGATGACGACCAGCGTGGCCTCGGTGTGGAGCACGCCCGCCGCGGTGAGCAGCCCGGCCGCGACCGCCGGCGCGCCCGGGTGGGTGGCGCTCGTCCCGTCCCGGATGATCTCCTGGACGAAGGTGCCCTCGAGCTCCGCGAGCCCGGGCGGGATCACCGGCTCCTTGTCCACGGACCGGAAGCCGTACCGGAATCCGTCGCCGCCGTCGAAACGCAGCGACTTGGTCTGCTGGCCGCCGCCCGCGGTCGTCGGCGTCAGGCCGCCAAGGGCGTGGAAGTCGAGGACGGGTACGGGCAGCGGGGTGGTCCAGAGAAGGCGGTATCCGTCACCGAAGAAGAGGCGGTGCAGGCCCCCGGCGCGATAATGCGCGCCGACCGCCATCGTGCTCTCGCGCGGCGCGCCGGACACCACGGCGCTATCCCGCTGCGCGCGGGCGGCGGCCGGGACGACCAGCGCCAACACGACAGCCAGGGAGGCGAGCGGGGACCGGCGCGGCATGTGGATGGCCATAGTGCGTCGCGGCCGTGCCTTGCGCAAGACGGTCGCTCAGGCCTTTGGCGGACCCCGGCGGCGCGCCGCGAGGTTGAGGGCGATCGACTCGTTGGAGCGGAGCAGCTCGGCCACGATCTCTTCGCGCGGCCGCGCCGGGGGGCCGGGACGGCGCGGGCGGTCGTCGAGGAAGGGCCAGAGCTTCGCGTGCACCGGCGCGGGGAGCGCCGTCTCCAGGTACTCGAGCGCCGTGCCGCGCAGCTGGGCGTCGTCGGTGTGGAGCCCGCGGAACGCGACCAGGAGCGGCTGCCGCGGCAGCACCAGGGAGAGCAGCGTGAACACGTGCTCGAGGGTGCGGGAGGCGCGGTCCTTCAGCATCTCGTCCACGAAGCCCGCCTCGGCGTCGTCCTCGACGCGGTCGAGCAGGCGCTGGCTCTCCCACACCTGCCGGTCCACTGCGACCTCGCGGAGCACGGCCTCGTGGACCCGCTCGGGGGCGACGCCGAGCGACGGGTCGGCGGCGGCGAGCCGCGCCAGCGCCCGGCCGCAGCGGAACCGGACTTCGAAGCGTTTGTCGGCGAGGCCCGCGAAGAGGCCCCTGGTCGCGCGGCGCGAGCGGGCGTGAGCGAGGATCGCCGGGATCCGGCGGCGCACCGTGAAGTCCTCGTCGGCGTCGAGCAGTGCGTCCACGAGCTGGCCGGTGTGGCGAGACGCCACCGCCTGCAAGGCGCGCAGCGCGTCACCCCCCACCTCATCCCAGGCGAGGAGCGCGATGGCGTGGGGCACGTGGGCCGCCTCGAGTGGACGGACCGACAACGCGGCACGCACCCGCGCGGGATCGTGCGAGCGCAGCTTCTCGATCCGGCCCAGCACCGGATCCGGCGGGGGGAGCGTCCGCGGACCCTCGATCGCGTCCACCGCCGCGTCGGGTAGCTCGCTCACGCCCGCGCGCGGCACCGCGCCGATCGTGCGCATCAGCGTGGTGCGCGTGGTGCCGTCCTCGACCTCGGCGAGGTCCAGCCGCACCGCGTGCGAGAGCAGGCTCTTCTCCAGCGTCGCGACGTAGCCGGCGTGGACGGTGAAGGTGATCGCGATCCCGGCCGCCCCGAGCGCAACGGCGAGGATGAGCATCGCCCGGAGAGAGGAGCCGGGCAGGGCGAACGCGAGCAGCGCTGTCTGGATGATTCCCTGGGCGATGATGTCGCCGGCCCGCAGGACCCCGACGTCCACCAGCGGCTTGGCGGCGCGCCTTACGGCAGGCGCGAGCGGCGTGAACAGCAGCTCGTAGCCCGACCGGTAGAGCGAGTCGCGCACCACAGACTGCGCGCCGCGCGCGAGCATGGCGCTCCCGAGGCCGGGCACGGCGAGGGCCGCGGCTCCGCCGACGGCGGTGGTCCAGGGGAGCATCCCTACCGTGCGGGCCAAGCCGAGCCCCTCGAGGGCCCGCCGGCTGAACGCCATCTGCGACAGCAGGGTGAGCAAGGCCACACTCATGTTGAGGACCGCGAAGAGCCGCAGCAGATCGTGGGCCTCGGTGTATGCGGCCTTGGCATGCGCCTTGAAAACGAAGGCGAGGAGCCCTTCGGCCAGCGTCGTGAGCAGCACGACCGCCACCAGGGTGCGGAGGTAGGGCGTCGTTCCGATGGCGCGCAGGCCGGACGTCCAGGATTCCCGGGCGACCGGCGCCGGACTGCCGCCGGCGCGGTCCGCGCGCACCCGGACCAGCAGGCCCGCGCAGGCGAGATGCAGCGCCGCGAGGAGGGGCAGCATGATGAGGATGGGGCGCATGCCGGTCGCCGAGGGCAGGGCGGAGACGAGCCACCCCAGCAGACCCCCGGCAAGGCCGCCCGCGGTGCCGGCCGCGGCGATGCCGCCCACCGCGCGCTTGGCGGTCCTCGGGTCGAAGCGTTCGTTGACCACCGACCAGAGCCCGGAGACGAGCAGGGCCCCCAACGCCGTGAAGTGCACGAAGAACACCACCGCGCCAATCGACGGCGCCGACGCCACCAGCACCCACTCCGGCAGCATGAGCACGGCGCTCGCGGCGAAGAGGGTGGGCACCACCCGCCCGGGTCCGAACCGGGAGAGCGGCCGGGACATGGTGAACACCGCGAGGATGGCGGCGACCGCCGCGACGGCTTCCATCCGCGGCAGGAACGTGATGCCGTACGTGGAGAGGAACAGGCTGTCACGGGTGGCGCGGCCCGCCACTTGGAAGGCGATCATCGCGCCGGCGACGAGCGCCGCGGCCCGAACGGCGGACGCGTCGCGCGCGTCCCGCTCGGGATGCGTCACGCCAGCAGGCTCTTCACCACGAACCACACGTTGGCCGGTCGCTCCGCGAGACGCCGCAT
>JBGPHD010000180.1:0-5837 GCA_041484135.1 Gemmatimonadota bacterium | reverse complement strand
GGGTCGGGGTCGTCGTCCCGCCGTTGCTGTTGTCCACGCATGCCGCGAGGACGAGAACGCAGGCCGAGGCCGCGATGCTCAACGCGCGCTGCACGGTTAGCGAAGTTTTCACAGGCCGCTCCGGTATCCCGGTTGTATGACGGTAGCTGTCAACATCCCACGCCCACGCGGGGCGCCTCGTCCCCACACAACGCACTCCCCATGCCACTCGACTGTCGTCCTACGTAGTTGTACGGCATGTGCTTACCGTAGTTGTGCGGAATCACATGTCTGGCCTGTCCCAAATGACTCTCGTGCCCGTCGGACATTGTGCGACCTTCTGATGCGAGAAGCCAGGGGGCCTGCGACCTCCCGGTCCTTACCGGCGCCGGCCCGACGCGCCCGCGGCCTCGAGCCCGACGGCCTCGTGCACCATGGCCGAGAGGTCGGCCATGAGCCGCGCCGAGGCCGCTTTCTCCCGCACGCCGCGCGTCAGGATGGCGATGACATAGCGCGGCCGCCCGCCGGCGTACACCACGCCGGCATCGTGATGCACCACGCCTTCGATCTCGCCCGTCTTGTGCGCGACGATCGTCCCCCTGGGGAGGCCGGCGGGGATCCCCTCGTTGAAGTGCTGGCGCCGGAGCACGGCGAGCATCGCGGCGCACGAGGCGGGACTCGCCGCGCGCCCCTCCGCGATGGCGGCGAAGAGAGCACCTAACGCCCGGGCCGTCGTAGTGTTGTTAAGGCCGGCTCGGTACGCGGCCCCGTCCTCCACGCCTCGCAGCACCACCATGGAGTCGGCGCCGAGGGCGAGCGCCGTCGCCTGCGCGCGCGCCGGAGAGACCCGGTCGATGAGCAGGTCCGTCGCCAGGTTGCTCGAGACCGTGATCATCAGCTCCACCAGATCGCGCACGGTGGCCGCGTGACCCACCCTCCGGTAGAGCGTGCTGTCGCTGTCGTCCGTGCTGTCCACCGAGAAGGGAGAGCCGTCCACGATGGAGCGGAAGCTGTTGATGACGGGGAGCCGGTCGGTGAGCCGGATCCTGCCGGCGTCCGCGTCGCGGAAGACCTGGATGAGCACGGCGACCTTCATCGTGCTGGCCGCGTGGAAGCGCGTGTCCGCGCCCACCAGCAGGGAGTCTGGTCGGGTGAGGTCACGGACGTAGAGGCCCACCGCTTCCGCCGGCGTCGCGGCGATGCGCCCCTGGGCCCGGGCGCGCAGGCCCTCGAGGCTCTGGGCCTCGCCCTGCGGCGGTGCGATGCCGGTCCCCGCGACGCAGGCCAGGACGAGGAGCAAGCGGCTTCTCAAGACCGTCTCCAAACGGTGTATCACGCGAGCGTTGCCCCCTGACCCCTAACCCCTACACCCTGAACCCTACCCCCTGTAACATACTGTCACCGAAAGGACGCCGATGAACCGCAAGAACCTGCCCTGGCTCGTCACGGCCGTCGCCGTCATCATCCTGGGTGGCGTGTTGGTGGCGCAGAAGATGGGGACATCGTCCACGCGGCACCCCGATCCGCGCCCCGACGCCAGCGCCGCGAACGTGCTGCCCGCCTCCAATTGGAACTACGAGCCGATCGTGCGGGCGTACACGGCGGCCGCGCAGAATCCCCAGGTCCTGGACGGCATCTACTGCCACTGCCAGTGCAAGGAGCACTTCAACCACCGTTCGCTGCTCACCTGTTTCGAGAGCGAGCACGGGACGGCGTGCGACATCTGCCAGGGGGAGGCCGTGATGGCGGCGCAGATGCACGGTCAAGGCGCGTCCCTCGATCAGATCAGGGAGGCCGTGGACCGGCAGTACGGCAGCTAGCGACTTCTAGTAGTCGAACGACTCGGTCCGCGCCTCCAGCTGGCGGCGCGGCAGTCCCGAGAAGCGGATCAGCAGGCGGCGGGCTCCGCGGCTCAGCGCATCGCCCACGTCGCCGCGGTGCTCGATGGCCCGCCCCAGGTCCCCCCGCAGCCAGCGCTCCACTTCCTCCAGCTCCGACAGCGACAGCGACTCGATCACCAGCGACGCCACATAGTAGTACCGGCGGCCCCGTTGTCCCGGCGGCGGGGGGAGGTCCACGGTGAACGCGGTGCCGAGCGCCTGGCCCATGGCCTCCGGCGTGGTGAAGGTCTCCTCGGTGCCGCCGCTCCGGATCAGCGTATACTCGTTGGTGAGCGGATCGAGCCGGACCAGGGCGTCCCACGCCACGTCCCGCTCGAGGTGGTCGAAGATGGTCTGGTCCCGCCAGAGCTCGAGGCGGAAGTGATAGCGGACGGGGAAGCCGTTGTGGAGCGCCGCGTCGAAGATGCCGTCGTCCATGAGGTGCAGCGCGCGGACGACCGGCGACCGGATCTCACCCTCCGCGCCGCGCGGGGCCTCCAGGGTGAGCCGCGGTGGGTCGGGTCGGGGCGCGGAGGGTCGGACCTCCTGGGCGCGGGCGATGCCGCCCGCGCCGACGATCAGCGTGAAGAGCAGCCATGGGGCCCTCCGCACGCCGTTAGAAGCGCCGGCCCATGCGCACCGTGAAGCTCACCGGCCGATCCGCCCGGTCGAGCGCCTTGGCGAAGTAGAAGCCGATCGGCCCGGTGTCGAGGCCGAGCCCGATGTCGGACTTGAAGGACGAGAGGGCGGGGACCCGGCCCACCGGCGCCTGGCCGGCCCCGTTGCCCACCATCCAGGCGCGGCCGACGTCCGCGAAGAGCACGATGTCGGGGCCGGTCACGTGGAAGGGCTCGTACCGGTCGTTGTCGTCCTCGCCCCAGTCGTTGGCCCATTCCGGACCGAAGTCGAAGCCCAGGTGGGTCCGGAACTCGGCCTGCCCGACGAGCACGCCCTCGCAGAGCGACGCGTCGCCGGCGGTGGCGCCGCCGCAGCTGAACTGCCGGAAGTCGTAGCCGGGGAGCGGGTCCGGGTAGCCTAACGCGAACCGGCGCTGGAGCGGCAGCGCCTCGCCGCCCACGCGGCCGCCGCCCACGACCCGGAGATTGAGCCGCCCGGCCGGCGACGCGCGCAGGTAGCTCCGCGCGTCGAAGAAGACCCGCTGGTAGGTGAGCCGGCCGTCCGCCAGCTCCGGCGGCACGCACGGCGCCGTGATGCACACGATGTTCGGATCGGTGGTGCCGGTGATGTCGCGGCCCCGTCCCGCTTCCCATTCGCCGGAGACGGAAAGGCCCGACGACGGGGAGCTGCGGTCGTTGCGCGTGTCGAGCCGCGCCGACGCCACCAGCGAGCGGAAATGGCCGTCGGTGACGGCGGGGTTCGCCCGCCACCCGCGGTCGCCGCGGAAGAGGGTCCAGGGATCGCGCGCCTCGACCGACGACTGCGTCTCGTCGCGCCCCTCCACCGTCAGGGCGAACGGCCGCCCGATGCGCAGGGTACCGTAGACCGAGCCGCCGTGCCGGCGGAAGTAGTCGCGGTAATCGCTGTGCAGGAGGATCGCCGCCCAGCCCGCCTCGTAGTCCTTGAGGGGCCACGGCTCCACCGACTGCATCACGTCATACCCGCGCACGCCGAAGCCGATGTTGTCGGCGCGTCCGCCGAAGACCATCTCGCCGCTCGCCCGATAGCCGAAGTCCCCGCTCTTGAACGAGAAATCGCGCCCGGTGCGGAAGATGCCGCGGAGGTCGGCCTGGAACCGCATGCCCTCGTTGAGCCGGGAGTCGAGCCGGGGCCCGAACACGATCGGCGCCCCCTCGACCCGGTTGTACGTGCCCCCGAGCGAGACCACGAACGAGCTGGTGCTGCCGTGGAAGTCGCTCCACTGGCGCCGGACCCGCGCCCACCGGGGCGGGATCTCGCGCTGCGGCGCGTACACGATCTCGTCTCCGGCCCGGCGATAGCGCAGCGGATCGCGATAGACCCGGACCTCGCCGGCGATGTCCGCCTGGTCGGCACCGTCCACGGTGCCGCCCACCACGATCACGTCGCCGCCCACCACCGCGCCCCGCTCGAAGATCACGTCGCCGTTCACGACCACCAGGCCGCCGCTGATCCTCCCCGCCACGGTGACGGGGCCGCCGAGAATGGCCACGTCGCCGTCGATCCCGCGCGCTTCGGGGATCCGCGTGACGCCGGAGAAGTGCAGCGTCCCCGGACCGTTGAAGAACCGCACCACGTCTTCGGCGACGTCGCGAGGAAGCTGGCGGACCGCCAGTTGCTGGTCCGCGTACCGGCCTCTGGGCCGGATGGTGATGGTCGTGTCCTGCGCCCACGCGGCGCCCGCGACCCCAACGACCAGACCGGCGATGATGGTAAGACGCATCGTGACTCCTCGAGGGTGTCCTGACCCTCGGTCAAGGCAGGGTCCGTGCCCCAGGCGGTGGACAGCCCCTAACCTCTTGCCACCAGCATACTTCGTCGGAGTCCCGGCCGATGGGACGGCCATCCCCCGTGTCTCGTGTTGTAGGTCACCTTCGTGTCGTTCCGACACGTCAGGCGCCCCCTTCGATCCCCAGGCGCTTCAACCTTCTATACAGGTTCGCGCGGTCGGTCGCCAGGCTGCGGGCCGCCTCGGCCACGTTGCCTCCGGCCGCCGACAGGGCGCGGGTGATCAGCGTGCGCTCGTAACTGTCGAGCTCCTCGCTGAGCGGCCGGGTGGCGGACGGGCTCGGCAGCGGCGCGGACTGCGTGGCGGCGCCGTCGCTGGCGGGAAGTGCCGCGCGCACGTCCTCCTCGCCGATCTCGCTCCGCGCGGAGAGGATGATCAGCCGCTCGACGATGTTGGCCAGCTCGCGCACGTTGCCGGGCCAGCGGTGCCTGACGAGCAGGTCCATCGCGGTCGCGCTCACCGACGCGGCGGGCCGCCCGATGCGGGTCGAGATGAGTCGGATGAAGTGCTCCACCAGCTCCGGGATGTCGCCGGGGCGCTCGCGGAGCGGCGCGATCCAGACCGGGAACACGTGCAGGCGGTAGAGCAGGTCCTCCCGGAAGGTGCCGTCCTTCACCGCCCGTGACAGGTCCTTGTTGGTCGCCGAGACGACGCGCACGTCCACGGGGACCGGCTTGTCGCCGCCCACCCGCTCCACCTCGCCGGCTTCGAGCGCGCGCAGCAGCTTGGCCTGCGCCTCGATCGACAGGTCGCCCACCTCGTCGAGGAAGAGGGTCCCGCCGTCGGCCTGCTCGAAGCGTCCGATGCGGCGCTCGGTGGCGCCGGTGAACGAGCCGCGCTCGTGCCCGAACATCTCCGACTCCACCAGCTCGCGCGGGATGGCGGCGCAGTTCACCCGCACGAACGCGCCGTCGGCGCGGGCACTCGCCGCGTGGATGGCGGCCGCCACCAGCTCCTTGCCGGTGCCCGACTCGCCGGTGATGAGGACGCGCGCCTCGGTGGCGGCCACCCGGGCGATGAGCGATCGCACCTCCGCGATCTGCGGGGAGGAGCCGACGATGGTCGCCGTCGGGCCCAACGCCTCGCGCAGCGCCTGCGCCTCCGCGCGGGCCTTGGCGAGCGCGAGGGCGGAGCGGAGCGCGAGGACCACGGCCTCGGGAGCGAGCGGCTTCTCGAGGAAGTGGAAGGCGCCGAGCTTGGTGGCGCGCACGGCGTCCTGGAGGCCGGCACGGCCGCTCATCATGATGACCGGCACGCCGGGCGCCTCGACCGTCAGGCGCTCGAGGGTCGCCAGGCCGTCGGGCCCGCCCGGCATCGAGAGATCGAGCAGCACGGCGTCGGGCCGGCGGCGCTGCGCCGTGGCGATCGCCTCGGTCCCGGAGGCCGCCTCCGCGATCTTGAACCCCTCGGCCACGAGCACCGCGGCCAGCATCCGGCGGAGGTTCGCCTCGTCGTCGACAATGAGCACCTGCGGCTGCCGGCTCATGGGGCGGCGGGCAGGGTGACGGTGAACGTGGTGACGTGTCCCGTCT
>JBGPHD010000179.1:0-5915 GCA_041484135.1 Gemmatimonadota bacterium | reverse complement strand
GCGGACCGCGTCCGCGGTGGTGAGGCCCTCGACGTCGATGACCTTGCGCCGGGCCGCGGTGCCCCGCGCGATCGTGACCGCGCGCCGGGGCACGCCGAGCCGCTCCGCCAGGAACCGGCCGATCTCCGCGTTGGCCGCGCCATCCACCGGCGGCGCCGCGATGCGGAGCTTGATGGCATCGCCGTGGCGGCCGGCGACCTCGGTGCGCGCGGCGCGGGGCTGCACGTGCAGCGTCAGGCGCGCCGTCACATACTGCGCAGGAGGAACGTGCGGAGCAGCGACAGGAAGAACCAGGCGACCAGCGGCGAGAAGTCGAACGGGCCTACGGCCGGCAGGATGCGGCGGAGGGGGCCGAGGAACCACTCGGTCATGAGGACGAAGGGCCGCATCCACTTGGTGTGCTGCGTCGCGCCGATCCAGGAGCCGATGACCCGGACGATGAGCGCGAGCATGAGGAGGCCGATGCCCCAGTTCACCAGCAGCGGGAGCAGCAGCTGCGGCCCGCTCGTGGCGGAAAGGAAGAGCGCCACGCCCTGCGCGACCAGCCACTCGACCGCGGTGATCGTGAGGATGCCGCCGAAGACCGCGGTCGCGACGAGCCACCAGGGCGCGTTCTGGGGATTCCCCCCGCCGCGCAACAGGCGACGCTCGAAGGGCCGGAGCAGCGGGTCGGTGACCCTGCGGATGAGCCGGGCCGGCCGGCCGAAGGGACTCAGGGTGCGGCGCTGTACCGCGACGGCGCCCAGGGCCGCGAGGATCGCGGCGGCGGCCACGCCGAACACGGCGAAGCGGAGGACGACCAGCGCGGCGATCAGGAGACTCGGCGCGTCTTCCGCTTCATGAAGTCCATGAGGATGAACTGGCCGAGGGTCATCGTGGTGGTGAAGTACGCTTTCCCCCGGCAGATCTCCGCCACCTTCTTGACGAAATCCACCAGCGAGCGGTCGCGCGCCAGCATGAAGGTGTTGATCATGATCCCGGCGCGCTTGCACAGCGCGACCTCGCGGTAGGTGGCGGCGAGGATCTTGGGATCGAGCCCCACGGAGTTCACGTACACCCGGCCGTTGGGCATGGTGAGCGCCGACGGCTTGCCGTCGGTGATCATGATGATCTGCCGCATGTCCTTGCGCTGCGCGGTGAGGAGGCGGCGCGCCAGCTTGAGCCCTTCGGCGGTGTTGGTGTGGTACGGCCCCACCTGCGCCTGCGCCAGCCGCGAGAGCGGGATCTCCTCCGCCGAATCGTGGAAGAGCACCACCCGCAGCGTGTCGCCGGGGTACTGGGTGCGGATCAGGTGGGTGAGGGCGAGCGCGACCTTCTTGGCCGGCGTGAACCGGTCCTCGCCGTAGAGCACCATCGAATGCGAGCAGTCGAGCATCAGGACCGTGGCCGCGCTGGAGCGGTACTCGGCCTGGTGCACCATGAGGTCGCCGTAGTCCAGGTTCAGCGGCACGCCCAGCCCCTCGCGCTTGATCGCCGAGAGGAGGGTGGCGTTGACGTCGAGGTTCATGGTGTCGCCGAACTCGTACAGCTTGCTGGCGGACTCCGCCTCGACCCCGGTGGCGAGGTACGGTGTGTCGTGGCTGCCGAAGCTCGAGCGCCCGACGCTGCCGAGCAGGTTGCGCAGCGCGCGGTAGCCGAGGAAGTCGAGTCCCTTGTCGGTGAGGTTGAACTGGACCTGCTGGGCGGCGTCGCGGGCCTGGCGCTCGTGGCCCGGCATCGCTTCGTGGCCGCCCGGCATGCGCGGCGCCTCGGTGGTGTTGAGGTACCCGTCACTCACCAGCCGCTGGACGATCTGGTCGAGCAGTTCGGCGACCTGGCCCTTGAGCTCCGCGTCCTTCGCGGCGTCGCCGGTGCTCTCGCCCCGCAGCACGCTCAGCATGTCGGGCGTGAGGAGCCCGGAGTCCATGAGGGCGCGGAGGATGGCCTCCTTGAGCGCGTCCATGGACTTCTCGTTCTCGTCCCCGCCGAAATCGCCCCAGTACGGGTGGGAGTACGAGCCTCCGGCGAACCCCGACTGGAGGAGGAAGTCGGCGAGCTGGTCGAGCAGCTCCTGGAGATTGACCGCGTCGGCGAGCTGCGCGAGGTATTTGGAGAACGTGGTGGCGCGCACGGGCTTCCCTCTAAGCTGGCCACGGCCCCACATTCCGGCAATGCCCGGCCCGGTCCACACACCCTTCGCGGCCCTCCGCCACCGGAACTTCCGTCTCTTCTTCACCGGGCAGACGACCAGCCTCATCGGGACGTGGATGCAGAGCCTGGGGCAGGGGTGGCTCGTCCTCCAGCTCACCAACTCCGCCTTCGCGGTCGCGCTGGTCTCCGCGCTGGGCTCGCTGCCGGTCCTGCTCTTCTCCCTCCCCGCCGGTGTCTACGTGGACCGCACCAACAAGCACCGGGTGGTGATGATCGCGCAGGCGCTGCTGCTGTCGCTGGCGCTGCTGCTCGGGATCCTGGTCGCGGTGCACCGGGTCCACGCGTGGCAGGTGGGGCTGATCGCGGTGCTGGTGGGCCTGGTGTTCGCGTTCGAGGTGCCGGCGCGGCAGTCGCTCATCGTGGACCTGGTCGGGAAGGACGACCTGATGAACGCCATCGCGCTCAACTCCTCGGCGTTCAACGCGACGCGGGTGGTGGGTCCGGCGGTGGCGGGGTTCCTGATCAGCGGGGTGGGGCTCGCGGCCTGCTTCCTGATCAACGCGGCGTCCTACGTGGCGGTGATCGTGGGCCTGGCGCGGATGCGGATGCCGCCCTACGCGCGCCCTCCCGCCGAGGCGAGCAGCTGGGAGCGCTTCCGCGAGGGCGCGCGCTTCGCGTTAGGTGACCGTCGGGTGGCGTCCCTGATCGGGATGACGGCGATCTTCAGCGTGTTCGGGTTCCCCTACGTGGTGCTGATGCCGGTCTTCGCGCGGGACGTGCTGCACGTGGGCGCGCGCGGGCTCGGCTTCCTCACCGCGGCGATCGGCGTCGGCGCCATGGTCTCGGCGCTCGGCCTGGCGGTGCTGGGGCCCCGCCTGCGCAAGGGGCGGGTGATCCAGTGGGCCGGGCCCACCTTCGCGCTGGCGGTGGGCGGGTTCGCCGTGTCGCGGTGGTTCTGGCTGGCGATGCTCGCGCTCGCGGCGAGCGGGGTCGCGATGGTGCTGGAGAACGCGGTGACCAACACCCTGCTCCAGACCCTGGTGCCCGACGCGCTGCGGGGGCGGGTGATGGGGTTCTGGACCTTCGTGTTCGTCGGGTTCGCGCCGATCGGCGCGCTGCAGGTGGGCCTCATGGCGGGGTGGTTCGGGGCGCCGGAGGCGGTGGCGATCGGGGCGGCGGTGTGCTTCGTGGCGTCGATCGTGATGTGGCGGGTGGTGCCCGAGGTGACGCAGCTCGGTTAGGCCCAGCCGTGCCGGCGCGCGGCGGAGACCACCAGGTCGGCGGCGCCGTCGTGGCCGAGCCAGCCGGTGTTCAGCACCAGGTGGTAGCGGGCGGGGTCCTGCCGCGGGAGGCCGTAGTACCGCTCGACGTAGCGGTCGCGCGCCGCCTCGGTGGCGTCGAGGTCCTTGACCGCCGCCGCCTCGTCCACCTTGAGCCGGGTCATTACCTCGCGCACCCGGACGTCCCGCGGCGCCACCACGTAGACGTGGAGCGCGTCCGCCGCGGCGGCGCGCACCAGCACCGCCTGCGCGCCGCGCCCCACCAGCACCGCGCGCCCATGGGCGGCGGCCTCGGTGATCACCCGCTCGGCGGTCCGCACCAGCGTCTCCTCGTCGGTCTCCTCGCCCGAGGCGGCCGCGGGCACGAACACCTCCGGGGACGCGGTCGCCAGCGCCCGTACCAGGCGCTCCATCAGCGAGGGCGCGCGCTCCTCGCGCGCCGCCACCGCCTCCACGGGCACCCCGGCGCGCCGCGCCACCTCCTCCACGAACCCGTTGTCCACCAGCGTCCAGCCGAGCGTCTCGGCCACCCGCCGGGCCACCGCCGAGCCGCCGGCCCCGTACTGCCGGGTGACCGTGATGACGGCCATGGCGCCTAACGCTGGCGGAGGTTGGCCCGCAGCGCGTTGATGTCGAGCATCGGGATGCCGCCCTGCGTGGGGACCATGATGACGAGGTTGTTGGAGCCCCGCATGTCGCGCAGCACCTCGAAGTACTGCCGGGTGAGCGCCTCCGGCGTCAGCGTGGTGTTGAGGAGCCGCTGCTGCTCGGCCTGGAGCCGCGCCACCTCCACCCGGTGCCGCTCGGTCTCCACCTGCTGCTCCTGCGCGATCTTGTTGTTGATGGCCTGGATCACCTGGGCCGGCGGCTGGAGGTCCCGCAGGAAGAAGGCGGTGACCTGCGCGATGCGGAACTCCCCGCCGCCCGCCCGGGGCTGCGTGACGAGCGCCGAATCCACCAGCGACTCCATCGTGTTCGCGATCAGGGAGCGCTTGCTGATGTCGTTGATCGAGTACTGCACCATGCCGTCGCGCACGCCTTTGCGGATGGCGCTGCGCACCGCGCTGTGGATCTGCCCCTCGCTGCCGATCTCGGTGAAGATGCGCGGCGCCTGCTGCGGGTCGATCTGCCAGCGCAGCCCCACGTCCACCGTCATCCCCATCTGCTCGCTCGACAGGGCGGCGATCTCCTCCACCTGATCACCGGTCTCGGGGAACTGCTCCTCCCGCGTCGAGTACCGCTCCACCGACGACCAGGGCGGCACGAACCGGATCCCTGAGAGCAGCGGCGCCGGGCTGACGCGCCCGAAGGCGTGCTGGACGCCCACCTCGCCGGCGTCGATCACCACCATGGCGCTGGAGACGAGGATCAGCGCACCGACCGCACCGAACACGATCCCCAGGGTGCGCAGGATCGGCCCCGCCGGCCGCGGGCCCTGGCCCTTGGACGCGGCGGCGACGGTCATCGTCAGGAACGCGGCGATGAGGAAGACGAGGCCCAGCACGAGCTTGCTCATGGTGACTCCGCGAAGGGGAACGCGCGATCAGGCGAAGGGACTGCCGGGTCCGGACTTGGGGAACGGCGGGCCGGACCGCTCGGGGCGCGCGCGGCCGTAGCCGGACTCCTCGCTCCGCGCGATGCGCTTCTGCGCGGCCAGCCCTTCCAGCACCAGCTCGCAGGCGGCCACCCCCACCCCGGGATCGCCCGCGGGCGCGAGCCCGACGTTGGCGATCAGCTCGAGGAGGCCGGGGACCACGCCGAACCCCTTGAGGAGCGTCTCGGCCCGCTCGTCGTGGGCGACCTTGAGCGCGCCGCCCTCGTCGAACCAGTGCACGATGTCGTCGGCGTTCGCGCCGCCCGCCCGCTCCTCGAAGGCCAGGCCCGCCGCGCGCCGGATCAGGTCGCGCGCGATGGCGTCGGCGCCCTGGAGCTCGCCCTCGTACTCAAGCTCGAGCTTGCCCGTGATGGCCGGGACCGCCGCGTAGATGTCGGAGATGCGCGGCACCACCGTCGTCTCGCCGGTCAGCACCGCGCGCCGCTCGGCGTTCGAGAGGACGTTCTCCAGCACCGAGATCGGCAGCCGCTGGCTGACCCCCGAGCGCTTGTCGATGCGCTTGTCCTGGCGGGCCTCGAACGCGACCCGCTCCACCACCTCCGCCACGAACTCGGGGATGTGGACCGGCAGGCCGTCGCGCGCCACCCATGCCTCCTGGCTCGTGATGGCCATGCCGAGCTCGATCGCCCGCGGGTAGTGCGTCGAGATCTCCGAGCCCACCCGGTCCTTGAGGGGCGTGATGATCTTGCCGCGCGCGGTGTAGTCCTCCGGGTTCGCCGTGAAGACCATCGCCACGTCGAGCTCCATCCGGATCGGGTAGCCTTTGATCTGGACGTCGCCCTCCTGCATGATGTTGAAGAGACCGACCTGGATCTTGGCGGCGAGGTCCGGCAGTTCGTTGATGGCGAAGATGCCGCGGTTGGCGCGCGGCAGCAGGCCGTAGTGGATGG
>JBGPHD010000178.1:0-5924 GCA_041484135.1 Gemmatimonadota bacterium | reverse complement strand
CGACCTGCTGCTGACCGCCGTCGGGCTGGTGTGAGGAACCGACCATGCTGAAGGAACTGCGTCCCGCGCTGCTCGTCCTGGTGGCTCTGTCCGTGGTGACCGGGGTGCTCTACCCGGCCCTCATCACCGGCGTGGCGGCCGTCGTCTTCGCTCGGCAGTCCGGCGGCAGCCTGGAGATGGCCCCGGACGGGCGCGTCCTCGGCTCCCGCCTGATCGGCCAGGCATTCACCAGTACCCGGTACTTCTGGGGCCGGCTGTCGGCCACGGTGCCGGCCTACAATGCGGCGGCGTCCAGCGGCTCTAACTACGGGCCGCTGAATCCCGCGCTCGCCCAGGCGGTTGGGGACCGCGTGACGGCGCTGCGCATCGCCGACCCCGGCAACCTCGCGCCGGTGCCCGTGGATCTCGTCACGGCCTCCGGCAGCGGGCTCGACCCCCACATCAGCCCCGCGGCGGCGGAGTACCAGGCGGCGCGAGTCGCGCGGGTCCGGGGACTCCCGGTCGCGGATGTCCGCGCCCTGGTCGTGCGTCATACCGAACCGCGCACCTTCGGCCTGCTCGGCGAGGCGCGGGTCAACGTGCTGCTGCTCAACCTCGCACTCGACAGTCTCGGAGGTGTGAAGTGATCGGACGCCTGGTGTTCGCGGGCCTGCTCATTCCCGCGCTGCTCTCGGCGCAGGACACCACGCGAACGGCTCCGGCGCCGGCGGCGCCGTTCGCGTTCGCCGACTTCACGTGGCTGAACGGGAACAGCCGCCAGCACGCCTCGGTGCTCGATTCCCGCTACTTCACGGGTGAGTTCCGGATCGACGCGACGTACATCGGGGACTTCAACCGCCCGCGGGACCACACGCTGGTGGGAACCTCCGAGAGTGGCCGGACGGGTGAGGTGCAGGTCCAGCAACTGGGGATCGGCGGGGACTTCCATGCCGGCGTCGCGCGCGGGCGCGTGATGACGCAGTTCGGCATGTACTCGACCATGACGCCGCGCAACGACGCGAGTCCGGCCCGCGGCCAGTGGCAGCTCGACAACGCCTATCGCTATGTCTCGGAGGCCTACGGCGGGATCCACATCAACCGGATGCACGGGATCAACGTGGACGCGGGCATCTTCATGTCGTACGTCGGGCTGTTCAGCTACTACAACTACGACAACTGGGCCTATCAGCCCTCGTACGTGTCGTCCAACACGCCGTGGTTCTTCAACGGCATCCGGATCCAGTTCTTCCCGAGCGACAAGCTGAAGATCGAGCCGTGGATCATCAACGGCTGGCAGTCGTACGCGATGTTCAACGGCACGCCCGGGCTCGGCCTTCAGGTGCTGTGGCGCCCCAACGGGAGCCTCTCGATCCTGTCCAACAACTACTACGGCCACGACTGGCTTGGTCTTCCGGACCGCATGCGCGTGCACACCGACAACAGCCTCGAGGTGAAGTACCGTGACCGGCCCACGGCGGCCATCCGGCGCGCCGCCTTCTCGCTGACGGTGGACGCGGGCTGCGAGAGCGGCTCGGGCGTGAGCTGCTCGGGCGGCTCGGGAGGGCCGGCGCAGAACTTCCTGGGCTTCATGCTCTACAACCGGCTCTGGCTCCGGAGCGACCGGGTCGCGATCACGGCCGGCGGCGGCGCGATGACCAATCCGGGACGGTATCTCGTCCTCATGCCGCCGATCAACGGCGCGACCGCCTTCTCGGGAACGCCGTACTTCACCTACAACGCGGGCGACAAGTTCAAGGCCTGGGACGTCTCGCTCGGCGTCGACTACATGCCGGACGAGTTCATCACCATGCGGGCGGAATACGACTACCGCCACGCCAGCGTGCCGTACTTCGCGGGCCCGGGCGGCGTCACACCCCCCGGTGGCAACACCGGCGCGCCGGGCTCCCTGGTGCCCGGGTTCACGCCCGACCTGCGCCGCTCGGAGAGCCGGCTGAACCTCGCGCTCCTGGTGAAGCTCTAGGCGGTCCTTGTGGAGCCGGTGGGTGTCGCGCGATGATGCGATCATGACCAACGAGCGCCCCGACCCTGACGCCCTGCTCGCGCGGGTACGCGCCGACGAGGCGCGGGCAGGACGCGGCCGCCTCAAGGTGTTCTTCGGGGCCGCTCCCGGCGTGGGCAAGACCTACGCGATGCTCGAGGAGGCGCGGGCGCGCCGGGCGGAGGGCGTGGACGTCCTCGCCGGCGTGGTCGAGACCCACGGCCGCAAGGAGACCATGGCGCTGCTCGACGGACTCGAGGTCCTCCCTCGTCGGACCCTCGAGTACCGGGGAGTGAGCCTCCAGGAGTTCGATCTCGACGCGGCGCTCGCCCGGCGACCCGGACTCTTGCTCGTGGACGAGCTGGCGCACACCAACGCGCCTGGTTCGCGGCACGTGCGGCGGTGGCAGGACGTCGAGGAGCTGATCGACGCCGGCATCGACGTGTACACCACGCTCAACGTCCAGCATCTCGAGAGCCTCAACGACGTGGTGGCGCGCATCACCGGCGTCGAGGTGCGCGAGACGGTGCCCGACGCGGTGCTCGACGCCGCCGATCAGATCGAGGTGGCCGACCTCTCCCCCGACGATCTCCTCCAGCGGCTCGAGGCCGGGAAGGTCTACGTGCCCGAGCAGGCGCGCCGCGCCATCGCGCGCTTCTTCCGGAAGGGGAACCTGATCGCGCTGCGCGAGCTGGCACTGCGCCGTGCCGCCGAGCGGGTGGACGCGCAGATGCGCGGCTACATGCGGGAACACGGCATCCGGGACACCTGGCCCGCCGGGGACCGCATCCTGGTCTGCGTCGGCCACAACCCTCATAGCGCACGACTGGTACGGGCCGCGCGACGCATGGCGGCCGGCCTCCGGTGCGAGTGGATCGCCCTGCACGTGGAGACGCCGGGCCATGAGCGGCTGCCGGCCAGGGACCGCGACACGCTGGTCGCCAACCTGCATCTCGCCGAGGAGCTGGGAGCGCTGATCGTGACGCTCTATGGGCTCAAGGCGACGGACGAGATCCTCGCGTACGCGCGCCGTCACAATGTGACGCGGATCATCGTCGGCAAGCCCACGCACCCACGGTGGCGGGACCTCCTCGTCGGCTCGCTTCTCGAGGGACTGGTGCGCGGCAGCGGCGACATCGACGTCTACGTGATCTCCGGGGACGAGCCGGAGGACGCGCCCCGCCGGGCCGGACGGCGGGAGGCGGTGGCCCCCGGGCAGTACGGCTGGGCCGTGATGGTGGTGGCGGCCTGCACGGCGCTCAACTGGCTGGTCTTCCGGCACCTCAACATCACCGACACCGCGATGGTGTACCTGGTGGGAACGGTGCTGGTGGCGGCGCGCGCCCGGCGCGGGCCGGCCGTGGTCGCGTCGGTGCTGAGCATCGCCGCCTTCGACTTCTTCTTCGTGCCGCCGCTCTTCACATTCACGGTCTCGGACGTGAACTACTTCGCGACGTTCGGCGTGATGCTCGCGACCACGTTACTCATCAGCGCGTACACCTTGCGCATCCGCGATCAGGCGGAGGCGGCGCGCGAGCGCGAGCACCGCACCGGCGCGCTGTACGCGATGAGCCGCGCGTTGGCCGCGGCGGGCGGGGCCACGGCGCTCGCGCGCGCCGCCCGACGTCACATCGTCGGCACGCTGGATGCCGATGCCGTGATCCTGCTCCGGGCTCCGGATGGCACCTTGACGTCAGCGGACCCGGGCGAGCCTCCCCTCGACGAGAAGGAGCTGTCCGTCGCGAGGTGGGTGGCGGACCACGGCACGCCGGCGGGGCACGCGACCGATACGCTGCCGGCCGCGCGCGGTCTCTACGTGCCGCTGGCCGCGCCCGGCGGCGTCGTGGGCGTGTTGGGCCTGTACGCGAAGGACGAACGGCGGTTCGACCACCCGACCACACGCCAGCTGCTGGACGCGCTCGCCAACCAGACGGCGCTCGCCATCGAGCGGGCGCAACTGGCGGAACGCAACGCGGAGGGCCGGGTCGAGATGGAGGCGGAGCGGCTGCGCACGTCGCTGCTCAGCTCGCTCTCGCACGACCTGCGCACGCCCTTGGGTGCGATCACGGGCGCGGCGAGCAGCCTGAAGGGCGAGGCCGGCGACCTGTCGCCGGGCGCGCGCGCCGAATTGCTCGACACGATCCTGGAAGAGGCGAGCCGGATGAACCGGCTCATCGGCAACCTGCTGGACATGATCCGCCTCGAGAGCGGTTCGCTGGCGGTGAAGCCCGATTGGCAGCCGCTCGAAGAGGTGGTGGGGGTCGCGCTGATCCGCCTCGATGCGCGGCTCAAGGAGCGGCCGGTCACGACGTCCCTGCCTCCGGACCTCCCCATGGTGGCGATGGATGGACTGCTGATCGAACAGGTCCTGGTGAACCTGCTCGAGAACGCGGCGAAGTACACGCCCGCAGGCACGCCCATCGAGCTCACCGCGGTCGCGGGCGAGCAGGCGGTGACGATCGCGGTGCTCGACCGCGGCCCCGGCGTCCCGCCCGGTGAAGAAGCGCGGATCTTCGACAAGTTCCATCACGTGGCGGATGGCCGGGCGGCGGGTGGCATCGGCCTGGGCCTGACGATCTGCCGAGGGATCGTGCTGGCGCACGGCGGGCGCATCTGGGCGGAGAACCGTGAGGGAGCCGGACTCGCGGTGCGGTTCACGCTGCCCACCGGCACCCCGCCGCCGGTCACGGAGACGGAAGAGGCGACGCCCGCCGCGGAGTGATAGTTTCCGGCGATGAGCGTCGCCGGACCGCTGGTGCTGCTGATCGAGGACGAGCCGCAGATGCGGCGCTTCCTCCGCGCCACGCTGGACGGCAACGGCTACCGGCTGGTGGAGGCCCCCACCGCCCGCGAGGGGGTCACGCTCGCGGCGAGCCACAACCCCGATCTCATCCTGCTCGACCTCGGCCTCCCGGACGGGGACGGCATCGACGTGACCCGACGGCTGCGGGAATGGACCGCCACGCCCGTCATCGTCATCTCGGCGAGGGGGCGCGAGAGCGACAAGGTCGCCGCGCTCGACGCCGGCGCCGATGACTACCTCACCAAACCGTTCGGCACGGGCGAACTCCTCGCGCGCATGCGCGTGGCGCTCCGTCGCGTGGCGACCGGCGAGGACGGCGACGCGCCGACCGTCGAGTGCGGGGTACTCAAGGTGGACCTGGCGCGTCGGCAGGTCTGGCGCGGCGACGTGGAGGTCCACCTCACGCCGCTGGAGTACAAGCTGTTCGCCGAGCTGATGCGACATGCCGGGAAGGTGCTGACCCAGAAGCACCTGCTGGCGGCGGTGTGGGGAAGCCACGCGGGCGTGCCGGCGCATAACCTCCGGGTGCTCATGGGGCAGCTCCGGCACAAGCTCGAGGACGAGCCAGCCCGGCCGAGGCACCTCACCACCGAACCGGGCGTGGGGTACCGGTTGCGCGAGTAGTGCGGCCCGCGTGCATATGGGGCCGAATGGTGTCATTATTGGCGCCATGCGAACCACGACTCTCGTCCTCGCGGCCGCGATGCTCCTCTCGGCCGGCCCCGTTTGTGCGCAGACGCCCGCCGTCGGCACCAGCATCGCTACCGCCACCGCGCGGTTCGAGAAGCGCGACGGCTTCGTCCCCGTCTACCTGGACAGCGAGCAGGGCAAGCTCTACCTCGAGCTCCCGCGCGATTCGACGCGCGCGCTCGTCTTCTTCACGCTCGCCACCGGCCTCGGCTCCAACCCGATCGGGCTCGACCGCGGAGAGGACGGCGCCGCGCAGGTGGTCCGCTTCGACCGCGCCGGGAGCCGGGTCCTCGTCATCTTCGAGAACTGGAGCTACCGGAGTTCGGGGAGCACGGCGAACGCGCGCACGGTGGCCGAGTCGTTCCCGCCCAGCACCGTGGCGGCCCTGCCCCTCGTCGCGGTGGAACAGGGAAGGCTGCTGGTGGACGCGACCGACTTCGTGATGCGGGACTG
>JBGPHD010000177.1:0-6003 GCA_041484135.1 Gemmatimonadota bacterium | reverse complement strand
TGGCTCGACGGCGTTCCCACGTGATGCCAAACCTCGGGGAGACGGGTTGACGGCGCAACCCTGCCGCGTGAGACTCCACCGCTCCTCTCCGATCCCGGGCTCCCGACCATGATGCCTCTCGCCGTCCTCGCCATCACGATGCTCCAGCAGCCGCTGCCGGTGCCGCGGAGCAGCGCGCCGATCCAGGACACTTCGATCTTCCGGCGTCTCGACCTCCCCGCGCCTAACCGGCTGCGGACCGGGACCGGCGCGCCGGGGCCCGACTACTGGCAGCAGCGGGTGGACTACACGATCCGGGTGTCGCTGGATCCCGCCACGCACCGCGTGTCGGGCGACGAGACGATCCACTATGCCAACAACTCCCCGGACACGCTGCGGTATCTCTGGCTCCAGCTGGACCAGAACATGTTCCGGCGGGAGAGCCGCGGCTCGTTCCTGTTCCCGGACGACGCCCGGTTCGGCGGGGGCGGGTTCGACGGCGGCATGGTGGTGAGCGAGGTCGCCGCGGTGCGCGGCCCGGCCGGCCGCCCGCGGGCCGGAGCGGCCGTGCCGCCGCCGGCGCGGGCTGCGCTCGCGACCTTGGTGAACGGCACGCTGATGCGGGTGGACCTCGACCAGCCCCTGCCGCCCCGCACCGCGGTGGACGTCGCGATGCGGTTCATGTTCGACGTGCCGGAGCACGGCGCCGACCGCATGGGCCGCGAGCGTTTCGCCGAGGGCTGGCTCTACGAGGTGGCGCAGTGGTATCCGCGCCTGTGCGTCTACGACGACATCCGCGGCTGGAACACCGAGCAGTATCTGGGGCAGGGGGAGTTCTACCTCGAGTATGGCGACTTCGACTACAGCGTCACCGTGCCGCGCGGTTTCGTCGTGGCGGGCACGGGGACCCTCGAGAACCGCGCCGAGGTGCTGACGCCGGAGCAGGTGCGCCGGCTCGACGTCGCGCTGCATTCGGACACCACCGTCGCCATCGTCGCCTCGCGCGAGGTCGGCACGCCGGCCGCCCGGCCCGAGGGCGTCTCACCGACGCTGACCTGGCGCTTCCGGGCGCATAACGTCCGCGACGTGGCCTGGGCGGCGGCGCCCAACTTCGTCTGGGACGCCAGCGGGTGGAACGGCATCCTGATGCAGTCGTTCTATCCCCCCTCGGCGGATTCGATCTGGCGCCGGTCCACCGAGATGGTGCGGCACTCCATCAAGCATTATTCGGAGAAGTGGTTCCCGTACCCGTGGCCCACCGCGATCAACATCAACGGCCCGGTGGGGGGGATGGAGTACCCCATGATCGTGTTCTGCCGGAACCGCACCAATCTGCGCGGGCTCTTCGGCGTGACCACGCACGAGCTGGGCCACGAATGGTTCCCGATGACGGTGGGCAGCAACGAGCGGCTCTACGCCTGGATGGACGAGGGGTTCAACAGCTTCATCAACATCTACTCGGGCATCACCTACTGGAACCAGCCGCTGGCCACGGGCGCGCGCGGCGGGGCGGAGCAGTGGGCCGCCTTCGTGCGCACCGGCTACGACCAGCCGATGATGCTCCCGGCCGATCGCACCCAGCCGACCCTGCTCGGACAGACGGACTACAACAAGCCCGCCACCGGGCTCTACCTCCTGCGGCACGCCATCCTCGACGATTCCACGCGGTTCGACTTCGCCTTCCACGAGTACATCCGCCGGTGGGCGTTCCGGCATCCCACGCCCGCCGACTTCTTCCGCAGCATGGAGGACGCGCTGGGCGAGGACCTGTCGTGGTTCTGGCGCGGGTGGTTCTTCCGGACCGATCGGGTGGACCTGGCGGTGGACTCGCTCCAGTCCCGCCCCGACACCGCCGCGTCGGGGAGCGCGGGCGGGACGTTCGCGTCGCGGATCTTCCTCTCGAGCCCGGGGACGCTGCCGATGCCGGTGGACCTGCGCCTCACGTACGCGGACGGGTCCTCGGACCGCATGCGCCTGCCCATCGAGATCTGGTATCTCGGCAACCGCTACATCCTGGTACGGCAGCTTCCCAAGCAGCTCATCCGGGTGGAGGTGGACCCGAACCAGATGTTCCCGGACGTCAACCGGGAGAACAACGCGTGGCCGCGGGGGAGCGCGCGGGCGGCGCCCTAACCGTTCTCGGGTCTCCCCGGCACGGAGCTTGGCAGGGCCGCCGCGCCGCCGCGGGTGAAGAGCCTCAGCGCCCCGGCCTTCGCGTACTGGAAGGTCGAGATCGTCACGACCCCGCCGATGATGATGGCCGCCGCCACCAGGGTGCGCGGCGACAGCGGCTCGCCGGCGATGAGCCACCCCAGGAACACGGCGATCACGGGGTTCACGTACGCGTAGGTGGACGCCCGCGCGAGCGTGGTGTTCTTGAGGAGCCAGAGGTAGGCGGTGAAGCCGATGATGGCGCCGAACAGCGTGAGGTAGGCGAGCGCGATCCAGGAACGCGCCGTGATCGCGGCGACATCGAGCCGCGAGAACTCACCCGTGGCGAGCGCCGCGATGAGGAAGAACGCCGAGCCGGCGAGCATGTTGCTGCCGGTGGCCATCAGCGGCGAAGGCGGCGCGGGCGCGTGGCGTGAGTAGATGGAGCCTGACGCCCAGAAGATGCAGGCGAGCGTGAGCACCAGCGCCCCGCCGGCCGTGACGGCGGTCCCGTGCGCGGCATGGGCGGGGTTGATGAGCATGACGACCCCGGCGAACCCGATCACGAGTCCCACGCTGACGCCGAGGGTCGGGCGCTTCCCCCCCGGACGCACCCAGTCGATGAGCACCACCCAGAGGGGCTCGGCGGCGACGATGAGCGCCGCGAGGCTCGACGTCACCCGCTGCTCCGCCCACACCACCAGCCCGTTCCCACCCATCAGGAGCAGCAGGCCGATCACCACCGCCGTCCGCCACTCGGCGGCGACGGGGGCGCGGGCGCCGCGCAGCAGGCCCCAGCCATAGAGGATGGCGCCCGCCACCAGGAAGCGCGCGGCCGCCATCAGGAAGGGCGGCATCGTCGCCACCGCGAGCCGGATGCCGAGGTACGTCGATCCCCAGATGATGTAGACGGCGGCGAACGCGAGGATCAGCCGCAGGCGGTGCTCACGCGGCATCCTGACCCTCGCCCTTCTTCTCCACTGCCGGCAACGGCAACACCGCCGACTCCTTCAGGGAGTCGAGCACGATCGTGGTGCGGGTCGAGCGGATGGACGGGATCCGCCCCAGGTCTTCGCGCAGCAGCCGGCCCATGTCCTCGGGGTCCGCCACGCGCACCTTCACCAGGAAGCAGTCCTCACCCGCGACATGGTGCACCTCCTGGACCTCGGGGAGTGCGGCGAGGAGCCGGCCCGTCTCCGCCGCGCCGGCCGATTCCTCGGACCGGACGAAGACGAACGCGAGCATGCTCTTGCCGAGCGCCTTGGGGGAGAGCCGGGCCTCGTAGCCGAGCACGATGCCGCGTGCCTCGAGCTTCTTGATCCGCTCGAAGATGGCCGAGGGGGCCATGCCGAGCTGCCGGGCGATCTCGGCGTTAGGCGTGCGGGCGTTCATCTGGAGGATGGCGAGGATCTCGCGATCGGTGGCGTCGAGCATGCGACACTCCTGAGGTGTGACCGAACATACACCGGCAATAGGCGCTGGTCAAGAACAATACGCTACCACTGGAGACTTGTTCCGAATAACGGTGTTTCAAAATGTCACATGGCCGACGATTCGTCTCAATTGACGACAAGCCCGCTCCCTGGCCCGCCGCCTCCCACCATGCCAGATTGGACCGTGCTCCAGGCCGCCGTCATCCTGCTCGCCGTCATCGTGGTGCTCCTCGTCCTCGTGCTCGCCCGGCAGTCCCGGGGCGCGCCGGAGGTCGCGCTGTTGCAACCCCAGATGGTCGAGCTGCGTGAAAGGCTGGAGCGGCTGGCGGCGGCGCAGCAGGCGGTGCCGGTGGCCCTCGCCGAGGGCGGGGCGGCCCAGGCGCGCGGTCTGGCGGACGTGCGCGAGCGGCTCGCGCAGCTCGCCGAGTCCGCCCGGCGGCTGGAGGCGGTGGGGACCCGGGTGGCCGCGGTGGAGGAGCTGCTCAAGGTCCCGCGGCTGCGCGGGACGTTAGGTGAGCTGTGGCTGGAGGAGCTGCTGCGCCAGGTCTTCCCGTCGGGGAAGTACCACATGCAGCACGGGTTCCGGTCCGGGGAGCGGGTGGACGCCGTGCTCGAGGTGGGGGACCGGCTGGTGCCGATCGACGCCAAGTTCCCGCTCGAGGCGTGCCAGCGCATGCTCGCGGCCGAAGGCGCGGAGGCCGAGCGCGCGCGGCGCGAGTTCCGCCGCTCCCTGAAGGCGCGCATCGACGAGATCGCGGACAAGTACATCCGTCCCGACGAGGGCACCTTCGACTTCGCGCTGATGTACGTGCCGGCGGAGAACGTCTACTACGAGGCGGTGGTGCGCGGCGAGGACCATGGCGACGCGGAGAGCGTGGCGGCCTACGCCCTCTCCCGGCGCGTCATCCCCGTCTCGCCCAACACGTTCTACGCGTACCTCGCCGCGGTCCTCCACGGCCTCAAGGGCCTCGCGGTCGAAGCGAGCGCCCGGGAGATCCTGGCGTCGCTCGGCGGGCTCCAGCAGCAGGTGGCGAAGTTCGACGAGGCGTTCGCGCTGGCGGGCTTGCACCTCGAGCGATCGCTCCGGCAGTACGGCGAGGCGGAGAAGCAGTTAGGCAGGATCCAGGACCACCTCGAGCGGCTCACGGCGGCCGAGGGCGGTCCGGCGGATCCGTCAGCCGTAGTGGAGGCCCGGGTAGACGAAGTTCACGGCGAATAGGAAGACGGGGTTGAAGAGGACGCCGAAGACCTGCCATGCGACCAGCATGCCGATCCACTGCAGCATCGGCGTGCCCCAGAGGAACTGCTGATACTTCGGGGCCGTCTTCGCATCCATGAACAGCATGATCGCCGCACTGCCGTCGAGGGGCGGAAGCGGCAGGATGTTGAGCGCCGCGAGCACCAGATTGAGCGAGAAGAAGACGGAGAGCAGCAGGGCGACGGCGGGCCAGAGTCCCGCCGCATGGGTCGCCACGACGTGGTCGAACCCCACCGACGGCGGCGCGAAGAAGACCCCGGCCGACACGCCCAGCCGAATCAGCAGCACGGCCACCAGGACGAGCAGGAGATTCGCCCCGGGGCCGGCGAGCGCCATCCATGCCGCGCGCCTGGGGTGATTCACCGCCCACTGGCGATCGTAGGGTGCGCTGGCGAAGCCGAACGGCCACCCGGACATGAAGACCGTGAGGAGCGGCAGGATCACCATGCCGAACGGTTCGCGGCGGATGTGCGGCCTTGGGTCGAGCGTGACCTGGCCGCCGTGGTACGCGGTGAGATCGCCGCCGAGCTTGGCGGCCCAGGCGTGCGCGGCTTCGTGCAAGGTCGTCGAGAAGAGGAAGACGACGTAGAAGGCGAGCGCGTTGGCGGGATCGGGCATCGAGGGAGGAAGCTACGGAGCCCCGCGGGCCCCGGGAAGGCGGCGTCTCAGAGCGCGATGGTGGTGCCCAGGCCGAGCGTGCGCGCGCCTTCGAGCGCGAGGCGGGCGCTCGCGAGGTCTTCCACGCCGAGTCCCAGCGACTTGAAGAGGGTGATCTCCGTGTCGGACCCGCGGCCGGGCGCGCCGCCCGCCACGTCCCCCAGCTCGGCGACGATCCGGTCCATGCTGTACCGGCCCTCCTGCACGGGGATGAGCAGGTCGCCGGCCTCGACGGCGCCGGCCTCGCGCGAGTCGATGAACACGCGGCTCCTGAGGACGGCGTCCGTTTCCACCTCGCGCCGCCGGGGGCTCGACGAGCCGACGACGCAGAGATGCATCCCCGGCTCGAGCCACGCGCCCTCGAGCACCGGTTCGATCGCCGAGCAGACGGTGGCGACGATGGTCGCCCCGCGCACCGCGTCTTGCACCGACGCCATCGGCTTTACGGGGCAGGGCACGTGGGCGCCCGCTTCCTCGGCGAAGCGGCGCGCGGTCGCTTCCTTGCGCGACCAGACCCGGACCTCC
>JBGPHD010000176.1:0-6089 GCA_041484135.1 Gemmatimonadota bacterium | reverse complement strand
TCCGCACGTCGCCGAGGAGCCTGACGAAGCGCGGGACGATGACGAGCACGATGATGAAGATCGAGACGACGCCGACCGCTAGCAGTACGGCCGGGTACGCCAACGCCGCCCGGATGCGCTGGCTCGTCGCGGCTTGCTGCTCGAGTTGGGTCGCCGCGCGCGACAGCGCCGGTCCCAGGCCGACGCCGCGCTCGCCCGCTCGCACCAGTCCGATCGTCACGGGGGAGAACAGCAGCTCCTCGGCCTCGAGCGCCCGCGCGAGGCTCGCGCCTTCCCGGACCCGCGCCTCGACCCGCGCCACCGCGTCCGCGGTCGGCCCCGACACGACTCGCGCCGTAACGTGCAGAGCCTTCTGGAGTGGCACTCCTGCGTCCGTGAGGGATGACAGGCTCCGGAAGACCATCGCCAGCGACCGCGTGCGCGCCCCGCGGAAGAGCGAGCGGGACGCCCGTGCCGGCTCGACCGCCAGGGGATACAACCCGCGCCGCGAGAGCAGCGCCGCCGCATCCGCGCCGCTCGGCGCCTCGAGCCGGCCGCGCACCGACGCGCCGTCGGTACGGGCGGCCTCGTAGAGGAAGGTCGTCACGATCCGATGTCGGCGTCTTCTCCCGCGCCGCCGGGCCGGCCGTCGCGGCCGTAGGAGCTGAGGTCGTAGCGCTGAGGGTTGCTGACGCCCGGACTCACGTAGGCATAGGGACGGTCCCACGGATCGAGCGGGACGTCGTCCCGGAGGTAGGGCCCCCGCCAGTTTCGCGCCCTCGGGTCGCCGTTAGGCGCCTGCCGCAGCGCGGCGAGCCCCTGCGCCGTGGACGGGTAGTAGTCGTTGTCGAGCCGGTACTGGTCGAGCGCCAGGCCCAGCATCTCGATCTGCGCCTTCGCGGCCGAGACCTTCGCGTCCCCGACGTTGCGGAACACCATCGGCCCCACGAGCCCCGCGAGAATGCTGATCACCACGATGACGACCAGCAGCTCGATCAGCGTGAACCCCCGCCGCGAGTCGGAGCCCGGTTTCTCCTGCGCGTCGGCGCGGCTGCGCGTCTGCTTCCGGTCATTGTACGACACGCAGTACCTCCTCGACCGTGGTGATCCCGGCCTGCACCTTGCGCCAACCGTCCTGGCGCAGCGGGATCATGCCGCGCTCGCGCGCCACGTCACGAAGCCGCGCGGCGTCATTCGACGCGTCCATCCTGGAGAACAGCGCTTTCATCTCGTCGTCCACCACCAGCAACTCGAACAACCCGGTCCGACCTCGATAGCCCGTATCGCGGCACGCCGCGCACCCCCGGCCTCGCTCCAGCGCCAGCTTGCCCACCGGCCGCTCGGCCAGGAGGGCCACCGCCGCGGGGTCGGGGCGATAGCGCTCCCGGCAGTCGGAGCAGACCTTCCGCACCAGTCGCTGCGCTAGAACCACTTCCAGCGTCGCCGCCACCAGGTACGACGCGACCTGGAGATTCACCAACCGGGCCAGCGCACCGATCGCGTCATTGGTGTGGACCGTGGAGAAGACGAGGTGGCCCGTCATGGCGGCCTGCACGGCGATCTGGGCGGTGTCGGTGTCCCGCATCTCGCCCACCATCAGCACGTCCGGGTCCTGACGCAGCATGCTGCGAAGCGCCGCGGCGAAGGTCATCCCGGCCTTGGTGTTCACCGGCACCTGCGTGACGCCTTCCAGGTGGTACTCGACCGGGTCTTCGACGGTGATGATCTTCTCCGCGTTCGGCCGCCGCAGGCCGAGCGCGGCGTAGAGCGTCGTCGTCTTGCCGCTGCCGGTGGGGCCGGTGGCGAGGATGATGCCGTGCGGCCGAGCCACGAACCCCTTGAAGACATCGAGTACGTCGGGGGCCATTCCCAGCTCGTCCAGCGCCACCGGGCGGCCGCCGCGGTCGAGGAGCCGCAGCACCACGGACTCGCCGTAGAGGGTGGGCACGGTCGAGACGCGGAGGTCCAGCTCCCGCTCCTCCAGCCTTACCCGGATGCGACCGTCTTGTGGGACCCGGCGCTCGGCGATGTCCAACTCTGCGATGAGCTTGACGCGCGAGACGACGGCGGCCTGGAGGCCCTTGGGAGGGCTGGGCACGTCCAGCAGGATGCCGTCGACGCGGAAGCGGACCCGCAGGCCTTCTCGAGAGGACTCGAGATGGATGTCGCTGGCGCGGGCCTCGTAGGCCTCACGGATCAGCAGGTTCACGAAGCGGATGACGGGTGGCTGGTTGGCGAGGTCCCGGGCGTCGGCGAGCGGGGAGTCGCTGCTCTCGGATCCGGCGGCGATCTGTTCGTTGAGATCACGGATCAGCTCGACGACCGATTCCGCGGCGCCGAACGAGCGGCGGATACCGTCGGCCAGAGCTTCGGGCGGGACCGGTACCAACTCGAGGGGGACGCCGAACGAGACCTCGAGGTCGTCGAGCACTTCGACAGCGGGCGAGCCGGAAACCGCCACGCGCAAGCGGTCTCCGGCGATCTCCAGCGGCAGGATCCCGTTGAATTCCAGGTATCCGGCCTCGAAGGCTTCGGCCAGGGGGAGTTTCGATACCAGCGTGTCGGCCACGATCCGCTCCGTGCGGTTCCGTGGCGCTTCCTCTAGGCAGGTGCCGTGCCGCACCGGCGCGGCCGGCGATCGAGTTCGTAAGCGGCGCTACCAGGCCCGCTTACGTTTGCCGCGCAGCGACTATGAAGCGATCCCCTCGTTCGGCGGCTGCACATTGGTCTCCTTCGGATTGTGCGTCTCGCTGCCCGGAGCAGAGACAGAGCGACGCGCCGCGACGAAGGCCGAGACGGTATTTCGGTGCGCGCCGATGAGCTTCGCGGCCGCCTCGACCCGCCCGCCGGTGCGCCAGAGCGCCCACTCGATCACACGGCGGTTGCGGTCGGGATCTCCATAGGCCTGGAAGCGCGCCGGAAAGCGGACGTGGTCCGGCAGATGGTCGAACGTCACCGCCTCCGCGTCCGCTGCGTTCAAGAAAGCAGCCGTATGACCGCCTGAAGTT
This sequence comes from Gemmatimonadota bacterium, assembly GCA_041484135.1. Taxonomy (GTDB): domain Bacteria; phylum Gemmatimonadota; class Gemmatimonadetes; order Gemmatimonadales; family JACORV01; genus JACORV01. The sequence continues at coordinate 3,102 of JBGPHD010000176.1, read as the reverse complement.
CGCGGACATTGCCGGGCCACGCGCCAGCCTCGAGCACCGGGAGCACGTCGGGCGCGAATCGCTGCGGCCCGAGAACGCCGGTCTCCTCGCGGCAACGGCTCAGGAACAGCGCAGCGAGCGGGCCGATCTCCTCCCGACGCTCCTCCAGACAGGGAAGCCGAACGACGCAGAACCCGAGGCGATAGCGGAGGTCGGGGAGCAGGGTCCCGGCGGCCATCAGCGTCTCCGGACACTCGCGCAGACCCACGATCAGCCGGCACTGTACCATGACGTCGCGGTCGGTCCCCAAGTCGGTACACACCGCGGTCAAGCGCGCGCAACAGCATCGCCTGCACGGCGGTCGGAAGGAGATGGAAGTCATCCAGCAGCAGCGTGCCGGCCGCAGCGTTGGCCACCACTCCGAGTCGCCGCGCGAGGGCGTTGGTGTACGCGCCGCGCTCGTGCCCGAAGAGCTGGTCCTGCGCCAGACCTTCGCTCAATTCGCCCGCGGTGAGATCCACGAAATGGCCGGAGCGACCGCTGAGACCGTGGATCAGCAGCGCCAGCGAAGTCTTGCCGGTACCGGTCGCGCCTACGAGCAGGATGGGTGACTTGGCCGGCGCGTACAGCCTCGCCAACTGCACGACGCGCTTGGTCTTCGTCGATCGCGCGACGTACGACTCGAGCGGAACGTGAGCGAACCCTACCACCCCTCCCGGACAATGCCGCAGGACCACCCTGGCCGAGTGCTCACCCGCGTCGGGCCGCCAGGCCGAGGACAGCGAGAGGAACGGCGATGTGAGGTGCGATCCTGCGACGCCCGCGCACTGCGGGGCGCGCCGAGACATTGCTAGGCGGGGGAAGGCGCTGTCAAGACCGAGGGGTGACTAGTACGCGCCGCGCACCTTGTGCGAGGGTTCCTCGACGCTGTGCAGCTCGGCGAGGAGCCGTTTCGCCACTTTGTCGAGCTCCGACTCGCCCACGTCGCTGGTGGACAGCGTGGCACGCGTGTAGTGGCCGCCCTCGATCTCGACCTGGAGATCGATCGTCCCCCGCGACCCGGTGTAGCGGGCATGATCGCCGCTCCCCGGCGCCGCGGTGAACCCGCGGGCGCCGAGGAAACGGCCGGCGAAGGTGAGAACGTCCTCGGGTGCGCAATGCGCGCGATAGAAGTACTGCATGGACCCGGCGCTACCTCACGGTGAACGGGATCGAGGCCTCGACGGTGTCCCACTGGAGCTTCAGCACGCCGCCCTGCCCGTCGGGCGTGACCGCCATGGTGAACCGCTCGACCGGCTGCGGCAAGCTCGCCGTGCGCATGTCGAGCTGGAAGAGGTCGCGGTCGGCACGGTGCGCGGTGCCCCACTGCCCCGTCTCGCTGTTGATGAGGAGCTTCCACCCGGCCTGCGTGGGGATGGTCCACAGGGTGTAGAAGCCGGCCGGGAGCCTCATGCCACCGATGTCGAGGTCGCGGTCGGTGCGGAATTGCGTCGCCGCGTTCGCCCCGGTCCGCCACACCTCGCCCCACGGCACGATGGTGCTGCCGAAGAGCACGCGGCCGCGCTTGGCGGGCCGGCTGTAGTCGATCCAGAGGGTCGCGCCGCCCACGGTGGCGCGCACGGTGTCCCGCGGCGAGAGCACGCCGAGGGGCTGGCCGGCCCGGTCGCGTGCCGCGAACGCCGTGGCCAGCCCGTCGATGTCCACCGTCGCGACGCGGGTCACGGTGAACTGCTGGGTGCCCGAGAGCGGGATGGCGCCCAGGATCTGTCCGTTGTTGTCGACCCGAACGTGGAAGACGTCGTTGCCGTCGTAGATCCACAGCGAGTCCCGCCCGAGCGGCTTGACGCCCATCATCGTCGGGTTCGCACCGCCGACGTAGTAGGCGCGCACCGGCAGGCTGTCGCTCCGGGCTGTGCGGAACCGCGCAACCAGGAGCTCGAAGGAGGCGAAGGTGGTGGCCGCGCCGCCCGCCAGGGGCACGGTGCCCGCGGCGAATCCGATGCGGCGCGTCGTCACCGTGGTGTCACGGCGAACCTCGAGCGTCGCGCTGTCGCCCGTCACGGTCACCGTCACCCGTTGGATCGGGGTCGCCGTGGGTGCCGCGCCGGGGCTCCGGGTCACGATCTCCGCCCGGGTGACGTTGCCGTTCGGCCCGAAGTCGATGGTGTAGTGCCGCACCGTGGTGCGCGGCGCCCGGGCGACGACATCGCCCTCGAGTCGCGTGGCCGTGCGGGTGTACCGCTCGACCGCCGTGGTGTCGTTGCCGAGGCGGATGACGAAAGCACCGTTCGCGGGGCGTTGCGCCGCGAGCGGAGCGGCGGCGAGGGTGGCGAGGGCGAGCAAGTACGGAACACGGTTCATGGTTCGATCTCCGGATCAGGGGACGAAGGTCGGGGTGAAACGCACCAGCCTCAAGCTGTTCGCGAGTACGATCATGGACGATAACACCATCGCGGCACTCGCCATCAGGGGGGACACCAGGACGCCGAAGAACGGGTACAGGGCGCCGGCGGCCACCGGCAGTCCCACCACATGGTACATGGTCGCCCACGAGAGGTTCTGCCGGACCGTGCGCCGGGTCCGGCGGGCAAGCTCGAGGGCCGTCACCGCGACCCGGAGGTCGGCACTGGCGAGGGCGAGGTCCGCGGCCGGGACCTCGTCGATGCCGTCCGCGCCGATCGCGATGCCCACGTCGGCGGCCTCCAGGGCCGCGGCATCCTGGATCCCGTCGCCGACCATCGCCACGCGGCGGCCGGCCTGCTGCAGGCGCCGGATCATGGCCACTTTCCCGGCGGGGAGCAGGCCCGACTCCACCGCGTCCACGCCGATCTCCCCGGCCACGGCGATGGCCGCCTTGCGCATGTCCGCCGTCACGAGCACGACCGCCAGACCCATCTTCCGGAGCTGACGCACCGCACCCACCGCCGACGGCTTGATCCGGTCCGCCAGACCGAAGAGCCCCATCGGCACGCCGTCCACGGCGACGAGGACCGGGGTCCGGGCCTTGGCGGCGAGGGTGTCCACGGCGTCTGTGAAGGGCCCGACGTCCACGCCGAGCTCGATGAGGAACGCGGCGCTCCCCACGGCGACCTGGCGACCCTCCACCACACCCAGCACCCCGCG
>JBGPHD010000175.1:0-6098 GCA_041484135.1 Gemmatimonadota bacterium | reverse complement strand
TGGAGCCGGCGTGGTGGCCGAGGGCCCGCGGCCGGGCGCGCCCGGTGGCCCACCGGCCGTTGCCGTCCATGATGATGGCGACGTGTAGAGTACTTTGCATGGTAAAGTTACTCCGCAAAAAAAGAGAGGCCCGCGGTTCAGCCGACGCGGGTGGCGCGGATCAGCGCCTCCATGTGGTCGAGGTACCGCTCGAGGGCGCGGCGGCCCGCGGCGGTCAAACGGTACTCGGTCCTGGGGAGCCGGCCGTCGAACGACTTGGTGCAGCCGATGTACTGGGCGTCCTCGAGCTTGCGCGCGTGCACGGAGAGGTTGCCGTCGGTGGTCTTCATCAGGCGCTTGAGGTCGTTGAAGCTCAGCGACTCGTTGACGGCGAGCGCGCTCACGATGCCCAGCCGCATGCGTTCGTGGATGAGCCGGTCGAGCCCCTGGGAGGCCTGCTGGGCGGCACGCCCGCGCTCCGCCTTGAGGCCGGCGGTCTCGGGGGGGCGCCCCCGGGCGTTCCGGTCGCTCGGCATCGCGCCGCTCTTAGCCACCGTGCCGCCGCGCGATGACGACACCGAAGGCGATCTGGAGCACGCCGAAGCCGAGGGCCATGGGGGCGTCGCGCCAGGGAGTGGGAACGAGCAGGGTGAGGGCGCCCAGGAGCATGAAGCAGAGGCCCATCACCGGGACGATGCGCACCGAGAAGGCGCCGCCCGTCACCACGCCCGCTCCGTAGAGGAGCAGCCAGACGCCGGGGAGGACCGTGTGGAGCGAATGCCGCGCGAGGACCGCGGTGAGGATGGCGCCGACGACGATCGGAGGCGTGAACGCGAGCGCGAACTTGCGGCCCGGTCCCGAGGTCAAGGGCGAGTCCACCGCCCGCGCCTTGTGCAGCATCGCCGCGCCGGCGACCGTGGTCGCGAGCACCGCCTCGGCGAGCCAGGTATAGAGCCACACGTGGTCGTTGGGCGCGCGCGCGGCCAGCGCGGCGGCGCCGAGCGCCGTGATGCCCATGGCCACGCCGCCCCAGCCCGGGACCGCGGTGAAGACCCCGGCCTCTTCCATGGTCCCGCGGATGTAGCGCAGGTTGTCCATCGCGCGCTCGGAGAGCGCGGGCGTCGCGGCGACGTCGCGAGGGGAGGGGACACTGGCCATGGCGCCAAGATAGGCCGGCACCGGAGGTCCGTCAAGTACTTTGTGTCACAAAGTCGCGGCCTTGGACGGCGCCCGCCGGCCGGGTCGGGGGCCTCGCGGCCGACGTCCGAACTCTTGACTCCACAGGGGTTTCCCTTAGGTTGGCGGTGCGCCCGGTCACCGGCGCACCCCCCACGAGCCTAAGGACCATGAGCGAACTTCGCAGTCGAAGGTCGGGACCGTCGTCCTCCGCGTCGTGGCGTGTGCGCCCACCCGTGCGCCTCCTCTTCCGTTGACCATTCTCCAGTACATCTCGGTCGCCATCGGGCTCGTCGCGCTGGTGGGGTGCGTCGTGTTCGGGATGCGCATCCGCGATTGGCGGATGGCGGTGCTCGCCGCGCTCAGCATGCTGCTGCTCGCGCACGCCTTGAGCGAAGAGGCGAGCTGGTGGGCCTTGCCGGTGAGCGTGCTGCTCCTCGCCTCGGTGCTGGTGGTGCAGCGCGTGGTGACCGAGCAGCGCCGGGTCACCGCCGAGCTGGAGCGTGAGCGGGCGCACCTGGACCAGCTGGTGCAGAACGCGCCCGAGGCCATCGTGCTGCTCGACAACGACGACCGGGTGCAGCGGGTCAACGCCTACTTCACCCGCATGTTCGGGTACACGGCGGACGAGGCCGTGGGGCGGATGATCAACGACCTCATCGCGCCGGCGCACCTCGCCCAGGAAGCGGCCGGTCTCACCCGCCGCGTCACCCAGGGGGAGAACGTCAGCCACGAGTCCGTGCGGCAGCGCAAGGACGGCCGGCTGGTGGACGTGTCCATCTTGGGCACGCCGGTCCTGGGCCCGATGGGCCAGATGGCCGTCTACGGGATCTACCGCGACATCAGCGAGCGCAAGGCGGCCGAGGAGCAGCTCCTCCACCTGGCGATCCGCGACGAGCTCACGGGCCTCGCCAATCGCGCCCTCTTCCGGGACCTGGTGGCGCGGTCCATCGGCCGCGGGAAGCGGCGCGAGGACTATGCCTACGCGGTGATGGTGCTGGACATCGACCGGTTCAAGCTGGTGAACGAGAGCCTCGGCCACTCCATCGGCGACCAGTTGGTGACCGCCATCGCCCGGCGGCTCGAGCGCTGCGTCCGGCCGGGTGACACCGTGGCGCGGCTCGGTGGCGACGAGTACGCCGTCTTCCTCGACGACATCCGTGACGTGGGCGACGCCCTCCGGGTGGCCGAACGGATCCAGAACGAGCTCAAGCAGCCCTTTGTGCTGGGCGCGCAAGAGGTGTACGCCAGCGCCAGCATCGGCATCGCGTTGTCGGTGGCCGGGTACGACCGGCCGGAGGACTTCCTGCGCGACGCGGACCTCGCGATGTACAAGGCGAAGGAGCAGGGCGGGGCGCGGCACGAGGTGTTCCAGGCGGCCATGCACGCCCACACGGTGGCGCTGCTCCAGCTGGAGACGGACCTGCGCCACGCCCTCGAGCGCGACGAGTTCGTCCTGCACTACCAGCCCATCGTCTCCCTGGTGAGCGGCAGGGTGGTGGGCTTCGAGGCGCTGGCGCGCTGGCGGCACCCGCTGCGCGGCCTGGTGCAGCCGGCGGAGTTCATCCCGGTCGCCGAGGACACCGGCCTCATCGTGCCGCTCGGCCTGTGGGTCCTGCGGGATGCCTGCCGGCAGATCAAGATCTGGCAGGCGCAGGGGGTGGCCGGCGATGTGCCGCTCTCCATCAGCGTCAATCTCTCGGGCAAGCAGCTCCGGCAGCCGGACCTGGTGGAACAGATCGCGCGGATCCTCAAGGAGACGGCCATCGACCCGCGGACCCTGCGGCTCGAGATCACCGAGAGCGTCATCGTGGAGAACGCGGAGTCGGCGGTGACGATGCTGGCGCGCCTGCGGGCCCTGAACGTCCAGCTCCACATGGACGACTTCGGCACCGGCTACTCGTCGCTCTCCTATCTCCACCGCTTCCAGATCGACACGCTCAAGATCGACCGGTCGTTCGTGAGCAACATGGGGCAGCGGGGCGAGAACTCGGAGATCGTGCGGACGATCGTGACGCTGGCGCGCAACCTCGGCATCGACGTCATCGCCGAGGGCGTGGAGACCGAGGAGCAACTGGCGCTGCTCCGCGCCATCGGCTGCGAGCAGGTGCAGGGGTTCTTCTTCTCGGAGCCGGTCACGGCTGAGGCCGCGGTCGCCCTGATCGCGGGGGCCCGGGTATTCTGATCGCGCGGCGGTGCCGCCGCGGGTGGACCGCCCCGACGACGCTGCCGCTAGTGGATCCCGCCTGAGTCGCCGAGCTGCTTCACCAGGTCACCGACGACCTTCTTCGCGTCCCCGAACAGCATCCAGGTCTTGTCCGAGAAGTACAGCTCGTTGTCGATGCCCGCGAAGCCCGGGTTCTTGCTCCGCTTGATGGCGTAGATGGTCCGGGCCTTGTCGGCGTCGATGATGGGCATGCCGTAGATCGGGCTCGTTTTGTCGTACCGGGCCACCGGGTTCACCACGTCGTTCGCGCCGACCACCAGGGCCACGTCGCACTGCGGCATGTCGGAGTTGATGTCGCTCATCTCGACCAGGTCGGTGTACGGGATGTCGGCCTCGGCGAGCAGCACGTTCATGTGCCCGGGCATGCGGCCCGCGACGGGGTGGATGGCGAACTTCACCGTGATGCCGCGCTTCTTGAGCTGGTCGTAGAGCTCGCGGACCTTGTGCTGCGCCTGCGCGACCGCCATGCCGTACCCGGGGATGATGACGACCAGGCTGGCCTGTTCCAGCACCTGCCCGGCGCCCTCGATCGTCTCCGGCTTGTAGATCTTGCCCTCGCCGAGCTGCTTGGCCTGCTGCACCTGGCCGAACGCGCCGAACAGCACGTTGGTGAACGACCGGTTCATCGCCTTGCACATGATGATGGCGAGGATGAGGCCGCTCGAGCCGTCCAGCGCGCCGGCCGTGATGAGCAGCTTGTTGTCGAGCACGAATCCCATCGCCACGGCGGAGAGGCCGGCGTAGGAGTTGAGGATGGCGATGACGGTCGGCATGTCGGCGCCGCCGATGGGGATCACCAGCAGCACGCCGAACAGCAGCGACATGCCGATCACGACCGGGAACAGCTTGGGCGCCCAGGTCGCGGTCGGGTCGAGGATCAGCATGACGCCGATGACCGCCGCGATCAGCAGCAGCCCGACGTTGGTGATGTTCTGTCCCTTGTACGTCACCGGGCGCTGCGGGATCCACTTCACTTCCTGGAGCTTGCCGGCGGCCATGAGGCTGCCGGTGAAGGTCAGGAAGCCCAGGATGATCTCCGCGATGATGGCCGTCATGCGGAACGTCGTCAGGTTCTCCTGCCCGTGGCCGTACCACAGGTAGTACTCGGCCGCGCCCACCAGCCCCGCGGCGAGACCGCCGAACGCGTGCGACAGCGCAGTCCGCTGCGGCACGGCCGTCAGCGGCACCATGGAGAGCGGGACGCCGACGACGAACCCGGCGATGATCGCGATGATGATCCAGCCGTGGTGGGTCACCACCGGCTGCGCCCAGGTGGCGAGCACCGCCAGCGTCATCGCCGCGACGCCCGCATAGACCGCGCGCCGCGCGGTCTTGGGGTCGCTCATCCAGTGCAGGGAGAGGACGAAGAGCGCGGTCGCGACGACGTACGTCAGCTGCACGAGGGAGTTGTTCACTGGCCCTCTCCCTTGCGCGTCGTCTTGAACATCTTGAGCATGCGGTCGGTGATCAGGAACCCGCTCACGATGTTCGTCATGGACGCGAACAGCGCGACCGCGCCCATGAAGCGGATGATCGGCGGGTGGTCGGACCCCGTGACGATGATCGACCCCACGACGGCGATCGCCGAGATCGCGTTCGTGATGGACATGAGCGGCGTGTGCAGCAACCGGGACACCCGGCGGATCACGCCGATCCCGATGAACGTCGCCAGCAGGAAGACGAAGACCATCGACCAGTAGTCGAACGGCTGGGCCATCTCGTGCTGCATCGCTTCTCCTTGCGCTCTACGCCTTGAGGAGCGCGTCCTTGGTGCGGGAGTGCACCACCTGGCCCGCGTGGGTGATGAGGGCGCCCTGCTGGATGTCGTCCGCAAGGTCGAGCTGGAAGGCCTGGTCCTTCGTGAACGCCTGCACGAACGCGGTGAGGTTCCGCGAGAACAGGGTGCTGGCGTGGGTGGGCATCGCGGCCGGCACGTTGAGCGGCGCCATGATGGTGACGCCGCCTTCCACGACCGTCTCGCCGGGCCGGGACAGCTCGCAGTTGCAGCCGCCGTCGGCGCCGAGGTCCACGATGATGGCGCCGGCGCGCATGCCCCGCACCATGTCCGCGGTGATGAGCCGGGGCGCGAACACGCCGCCGATCAGCGCGGTGGTGATGACGACGTCCGCGACCGCGCACTGCTCCTTGAGCAAGGCGCGTTGGCGCGCCTGGTCGTCGTCCGTCAGCTCCTTGGCGTAGCCGCCGCCGGCGGCCGCGCTCGCCCCGAGATCGATGCCGACATACTTCGCGCCGACGCTCTCGATCTGCTCCTTGACCTCGGGCCGCACGTCGGTGGCGGTCACGTTGGCGCCGAGCCGGCGCGCGGTCGCGATGGCCTGGAGGCCCGCCACGGCCGCGCCCACCACGAACACCTTGGCCGGCGGCACCATGCCCGCGGCGGTCATCAGCATCGGGAAGTACTTCGGCAGCTCGGCGGCCGCGAGGAGCACGCCGCGATACCCGGCGATGTTCGCCATGGAGGACAGCGTGTCCATCGGCTGGGCGCGGGTGGTCCGCGGGATCGCGTCGGTCGAGAAGGCGGTGATCCCGCGCGCGGCGAGGGCGCGCACGGCCGGGAGGTTGCGGAGCGGCATGAGCGAGCCGAGCAGCACCGCGTCCTTCCGCATCCACTCGACCTCGTTCCGCCCCCCGGCCGCGCCGCCGACGGGCGGGGCGTTCACCCGGAGCACGAGGTCGGCCTTGGCGAGGAGCGCGG
>JBGPHD010000174.1:0-6159 GCA_041484135.1 Gemmatimonadota bacterium | reverse complement strand
GTTGAGCGGGAAGTTCCACGGGGTGATGCCGCCCACCACCCCGACCGGCTCCTTCAGCGTGTAGCCGAAGAACCCCGGGCTGAGGGGCAGGGTGTCGCCGGTGATCTTGTCGGCCCAGCCGCCGTAGTAGCGTAGCGTCTCGATCGCCATCGAGACGTCGATCTTCGACTCGAAGAACGGCTTCCCGTTATGCAGCGTCTCGAGCCTGGCGAACTCGTCGAGGCGCGACTCGAGCAGGTCGCCGGCCTTGGTGAGCATCCGGCCGCGCTGGCGCGGCGCCAGCTTGCGCCACCCGTCCGACTCGAAGCAGGTCCGCGCCGCGTCCACCGCCCGCCCGATGTCCTGTGCGTCGCCCTCCGCGACCTCGCCGAGCACTTCCTCGGTGGCCGGGTTCTCCACCTTGAAGCGCTTGCCGGAGGCCGCCGGCGCCCACGCGCCGCCGACGTAGCAGTCGGTGCGCACTACTCGGCCGTGAAGTTCGCCATGCGCTTCTCCACGTACGCCGCGATCCCTTCCTTGGCGTCGTGGCTCTTGAAGAGCAGCGACTGCAGCTCGCGCTCCAGGGCGAGGCCGTACTCGAACGGCACTTCCAGGCCCGACTGCACCGCGCGCTTGATGTGGCCCACCGCCATCGAGGCCTTGTTGGGAGGGCAGAACTGCTTCGCGTAGGCGATCAGCTGGTCCCAGAACGCCTCGGGCGTCGCGTCCCACACCTCGTTCACCAGCCCGATCTCCTTGGCGGTGTCGAACGAGAGCTGCTTGCCCATCACCATCAGCTCGAGCGCCTTCACCTTGCCGATGAGCCGCGCCATGCGCTGCGTCCCGCCCGTCCCCGGCAGCACGCCCAGGTTCACCTCGGGCAGGCCGATCTTGCCCGATTCCTTGCGCGCGATGCGGATGTCGGCCGCCATCGCGATCTCGAGGCCGCCGCCCACCGTGTGCCCGTTCAGCGCCGCGATGACGAGCTTGGGCGTCTGCTCCAGGCGGCTCAGCGTCTCGTTGGCGTGGAGGCAGAAGTAGTACTTGAACTTGGGGGTGACCGTGTTGAGCATCGTGATGTTCGCGCCGGCGGAGAAGAACTTGTTCCCCGCGCCGCGCAGCACGATCACGTACACGCCGTCGTCGAACCGGGCCTGGAGGATGGCGTCGTCCAGCTGCCGGTTCATCTCGTAGGTGTAGGTGTTGGCCGGCGGATCGTCGAGCTCGATGATCGCGATGCCGTCCTGCGTCCGATAGTTGATCAGACGCTTCGTCGCCGCGTCCTTCTCCAGTGTTGCCGTCATGGGACCGAAGCCTCCACAGAGTAGCCGTTCAGGAACAGCCGGGTGATCGTCTCTGTGAGCGCCTCCACGCCGACGGGGCCGTGGGGGTCGTACCAGGTGTAGATCCAGTTCATCATGCCGAAGAGCGTGTATGCCGCCACCTGGCGCAAGGCCGCGTCGGCGGCGCCGCGGCCGTCCAGCTCCGCGAGCAGCGACACCAGCAGGTCCACGTACCCCCGCTTGAGCCGCCGCACTTCCGCCAGCGCGGCGCCCGAGAGGGACTCCGCCTCGTGCGCCAGCACCTTCATCTCCGCCATGTGGGTCGCGAAGAACTGGACGTGATGCCGGATGAAGGCCGCCAGCCGCTCCTCCGGGCCGGACTCGGCCGCGATCGCCGCCCGCGCCCCGCGGTGCACCTGCTCGAAGCAACTCTTCTGGATCTGGTGGAGCAGGTCCTCCTTGCCCTTCACATAGTAGTACATGCCCGCCAGGCTCGTGGACCCCTCGCGCGCGAGGTCGCGCATCGACGTGCGGTCGTAGCCGCGGGCCGCGAAGACGCGGGCCGCGACGGCGAGCAGGGTCTCCCGGCGCTGGTCGAAACTCGTCATGGACACTCGGGCTTTTTCGAACGCTCGTTCGAAGGCGAAGTATCGTGCGGCGCCTCCATCTCGCGCAAGGGCGGCGCATCCCCCATCTTGGGGCGTTCTTTTTCCCCCGTGCCCGCGCATGGAGGTGTTCTGACGGCCCAACCGCAACCCGCCCGCGAGAGCGGGATCACCCCCAGGCTCGCGCTGCTCCTCGTCATCCTCGCGGTGGCGACGGTGGCGCTGTACGTGTTCTCGTTCCCGCCGGAGCCGGACCTCGATCCCTGGGACATCGCGAAGGAGTCCTCGTTCTTCTTCGCGGTCCTCGCCGTGTATCACTTCGCGCGCCGGCCCAACCAGTTGCTGATGGACGTCGGGTTCCTGCTCTTCCTCCAGTCGCTCTGGATGGAAGTGGTGGACGAGTTCACGGCCGAACCGCGGTGGATGGGGACGGGGGTCCCGGCGCCGATCGGGATCGCGGGGATCGCGCTGCTGGCGGTGGCGACGCGGATCGGGACGCGGAAGCGGCAGGAGGAGATCGCGCGGCACGCGGAGGCGGAGGAAGCGCTTCGGCGCAGCCACAGCACGCTCACGGCCGTGGTGGAAGGGACGCCGGACCCCGTGTGGGTGAAGGACCTCACGGGCGCGTACCTCCTCGCCAACGCCGCCTGCGCGCGGGTGATCGGCCGCCCGGTCTCGGACATCGTCGGCAAGGCGGACAGCGACCTGCTGACCGCCGACGAGGCGCGCCGCGCCGAGGTCACCGATCGCGAGTCGCTGGAGAGCGGCGGCACGATCCGGTTCGAGGACACGACGACCGTGGGCGGGGAACCGCGCACCTTCCTGCTGAGCAAGGGGGTCTTCCGCGATTCGCTCGGCAACGCGATCGGGATCCTCGGGATCGCGCGGGACATCACGGACCGCAAGGTGGTGGAGGACCGGCTCGTCCACCAGGCGAGCCACGATCCGCTCACGGGGCTCCCCAACCGGTCGGTGTTCATCGACCGGCTCGAGCGCGAGCTGCTGCGCGCGCGCAGGCAGCCGGAGCACCTCTTCGCGGTGCTCTTCATCGACATCGACCGGTTCAAATTGGTGAACGACGAACGCGGTCACGCCGTCGGCGACGAGCTGCTGATCGCGTTCACCCGCGCGCTGGACCACTGGCTCCGACCCGGCGACGTCATCGCGCGGCTCGGGGGCGACGAGTTCACCGTCCTGCTGCCGTCCGTCGAGGGCGTCGATGACGCGGTCGGCGTGGCGGAGCGCATCCACGAGGGGCTGCGCGCGCCGATCCGGCTCCGGGCCGAGTCGGTGCCGACGACGGTCAGCATCGGCGTGGCCATGAGCTCGCCCTCCTACGTGCGGGCGCAGGACCTGGTCCGCGACGCCGACAGCGCGATGTACCACGCCAAGCAGCTGGGGCGTGACCGGTACGCCGTCTATATGGACTGACCCTGTCACCCGCTTAACGCCCCTGCCGCCTCTCCGTCCAATCCTCTGACGCATGGGAGCCCCGGTCACGGCCGTCCCGTCGGATGGCGACCTGATCGCCCGTTATCTCGCGGGTGACGAGCGCGCCGCCGCGGAGCTGGTGCGCCGGCACGCCGCGCCGCTCGCCCGGTTCCTGGCGGTGCAGGGGGCTCCCGACGAGGAGCTGGAGGACGTGGTCCAGGACGCGCTGTTCAAGGCGTTCCGCGCCCTCCGGACGTTCCGGGGCGGTGCCAGCTTCCGCACTTGGCTCCTCACCATCGGGAGCAACGTGCTGAAGGACCGGCGGCGGCAGTGGCGGAGGCGGCAGGTGATCGCGCTGAGCCCGGAGGTGCCCGACACCGGCGGCACGCCGGAGGGACACGCGGAGGCCGCCTGGACGGCGGACCGGATCGCGGAAGGGATCGGGATGCTGGCGCGGCTCCAGCGCGAGGTGTTCCTGATGCGGGCGCAACAGGGGCTGGAGTACGCGGAGATCGCGAGCGGGCTGGGGATCAGCGAGGGGGCGGCGCGGGTGCACTATCACCACGCGGTGAAGAGGCTGAAGTCATGGATCACATGAGCGATCTCCCTCCGGGGATGGCGAAGGCGCTCGAGGACCTGGACGCCAGGGCGGAGCGGGCGGCGGCGCGCGTGGACGTCGAGCGCGTCGCGGCGCGCGTGCTGTCCCGGCTCTCGGCGGAGCCCGAGGCGCCGATGACGCTGCTGGGCCGCGTGCTCGGGGCGCCGAGGGCGTGGCGGGTGGCGGCGGCCGCCGCGCTGGTCGTCCTTGGCGGCTCGGTGACGTGGCTGGGGCTGCGCCACGACGCGCCTCCTTTGACGATGACCGCGACGGGCGGCCTGCCGGTCGCGGGTGTGGATTCGCTCGACCAGCAGCAGGCGGAATCGGTGCTCCGGGCGGTGAACGGGATCCAGCCGGTTAACGCCGCGGTCCCGCGCGCGTCTGCTGTCACGATGGACGATCTGTCGGAGCAGGAGCTGCGAGCCCTGCTGCAGGCCATGCAGTCAAGAGAGGGAGCACTATGAATCACCTGAGTCTTCGTGCCGCGGCCGTGGGCGTCCTGATGCTGGGTGCCGGCGCGGCGTTGGCGCAGAATCCCCGGCGTCCCACGCCGCCGCCGCCCCCGGCGGACAGCGGGGCGATGCAGCCGGGCATGATGATGCAGCACGACATGATGATGCAGCAGGGGATGGGCATGCACGGAGGCATGCCGATGATGCAGGGCCAGGGCCGGGAGCGGCTCATGCAGCAGATCCAGGAACGCTTCGGGCGGCGGGTGCAGGACGAGCTGGGTCTCAACGACCAGCAGATGGACCGGCTGCGCCAGGCGTCGCGCACCAACGAGGACCGGCACCGGGAGCTTCAGCGCCGCGAGGAGGACATGCACCGCGCGGTGGTGGCCCAGCTCCAGCCGGGGGTGGCCGCGAACCAGGACAGTCTGGGGCGGTTGCTCGACGCGATCACGGCCAACCACGTGGCGCGGGCGCAGCTCGAGCAGCAGGAAGTGCGGGACCTCGCGGCGTTCCTGACGCCGGTCCAGCGGGCGCGCCTCCTCATGATGCGGCGTGCGCTCATGGACCAGATGGAGCGGGTGCGGGGCCGCATGGCTCCCATGCAGCCCGGGATGGAGCGCCAGCGGCGCGGCATGATGCCCGGCCCGAACGGGCCGCCGCCTCGCCCTGACGACCAGTAGGACGTCGCCGTACGCCTGACTCACGACCCCCGGCCCGCGCCGGGGGTCGTTGTTTTGCGGCGGCGGCGAAGGGGCGCTAGCTTCGGCGCCATGGCGGTGCATCCCAAGATCGGCTTCATCGGTGGGCTCGTGGTCGGCGTGATCCTGTTCGGGCTCATCCTCTTCATGCTCGGCCGGGCGACGGCCGGCACGCCCAACATCTGGCAGCTCCTGACCGGCGTCGCGGTCGGGGTCGGCATCGTGACCGCGGTAGGGGTGGCGCTGCTGCGGCATCTGCCGGCGAGCAAGCGGCTGGCAGGCGTGCTGCACGAGGAGGCGGTGGCGAGCGCGGCGGGCTTCATCTCCGCCGAGCCGCGCGCCGACCTCATGGGCAAGACCGGCACCACGCTGTCGGAATTGCGCCCGGTGGGCATCGCCGAGATCGGGGGCGAACGGGTGGACGTCACCACCGAGGGGGAGTTCGTGCACGCTGGCATCCCGGTGACCGTGGTGCGCGCCGAGGGGATGCGGGTGGTGGTGCGCCCGGCGCCGAAGCTGCCCGCCTAACCAGTCTTCTTTTTCCGGAGCCTCGCAATGGACAATCTCGGCGGTCCGATCGCGGTCGTCCTCGGCATCGGGGCGATCATTTTCATCGGGGTCTTCTTCCACTTCGTGCCGATGGGGCTCTGGATCACCGCGTTCTCCTCCGGCGTGCGGGTGCGGTTCGGCACGCTCTTCGGCATGCGGTTCCGGAAGGTGGACCCCAAGAGGATCGTCTACCCGATGATCCAGGCCACCAAGGCGGGGCTGACGCTCAACATCAACGAGCTGGAGTCGCTCTACCTCTCGCACGGGAACGTGGACCGCGTCGTGGCGGCGCTCGTGTCGGCGGACAAGGCCGGCATCCAGCTCACCTTCAAGCAGGCCTCGGCGATCGACCTTGCCGGGCGCGACGTGCTCGAGGCGGTGCAGTTCTCAGTGAACCCGAAGGTGATCCAGACGCCCAAGGTGGCGGCGATGGCCAAGGACGGCATCCAGCTGCTGGCGCTGGCGCGCGTCACCATCCGCGCCAACATCAACCGGCTGGTGGGCGGCGCCGGCGAGGAGACGATCCTGGCGCGGGTGGGCGAGGGCATCGTCGCGACCATCGGC
>JBGPHD010000173.1:0-6173 GCA_041484135.1 Gemmatimonadota bacterium | reverse complement strand
TGGATGGTGCCGGAGCGCACGCTCAATCCGACGTGGAGTCCCGACTCGCACTGGATCGCGTACGCGAGCCGCCTCCGTTCCCTGTATCACGCGATCTTCATCGCCAACGCCGAGACGGGCGAGACGCGGCAGGTGACCGACGGGCTCGCCGACGCGGTGTGGCCCGTCTGGGACGCCGGCGGCAAGTACCTCTGGTTCCTCGCGTCCACGGACTTCGGCCTGCGCTCCCAGTGGCTCGACATGACGTCGTACGACCACGAGGAGAACTTCGGGCTCTACTTCGCGGTGCTGAAGACCGGTGACCCTTCGCCGCTGCTGGCCGAGAGCGACGAGGACCCGGGCGTGGGGAGCGCGGCCGCGGCGGGAGGCGGCAGGCGCGGCGGCGCGGCGGCCGACAGCGCGGGCGCGACAGGTGCGGCAGGCGCCGGAGCACCCGGGGCCGGCCGTGCCGCGGCGCCCGTGACGGTCCAGATCGACTTCGACGGGCTCCAGCAGCGCATCATCTCGGTACCTAACGTGCCGGTGCGGCAGTACTCGCGGCTCCGTGCGGGCGCGGCGGGCACGGTCTTCTACCTCGAGGCCGCGGCGCCGGGCGGAGGTGGGGGCGGCGGCGGCGGCGGTGGCGGCGGGCAGACGCTCCAGCGCTACCGGCTGAGCGATCGCCGGGCCGCGCTGTTCGTCGGCGGCGTGGCGGACTACGCCGTGAGCGCGGATGGGCACAAGCTCCTCTACCGCACGGCCGCCCCCGGCGGCGCGGCGGCCGCCGCCGCGGCGGCAACGCCGGCGCGCCCCAGCCTCTTCCTCGTGGACGCGGATCGCACCCCGCCGACGGTGGGCCAGGGCCGGCTCGACGTGACGCTGCGGATGTATCTCGATCCCAAGCAGGAGTTCCAGCAGATCTTCAACGAGGGCTGGCGCAACCAGCGCGACTATCTCTATGTGCCGAACATGCACGGCACCGACTGGGCGCGAGACCGGCAGATGTACGGCCAGTTCCTCCCCTACGTGATGCACCGCGCCGACCTCAACTACCTCCTCGACATGATGGGCGCCGAGATCGCCATCGGCCACTCGTACGTGCGCGGCGGCGACATGCCCGAGGTGCCGGCCACGACGACCGGGCTCCTCGGCGCCGACTTCTCGGTCGAGGGAGACCGCTACAAGATCACCCGCATCTACGACGCCGAGAGCTGGAACCCGGACCTGCGGGCCCCACTCGCCTCACCGGGCGTGGACGTCCACGTGGGCGACTTCATCCTCGCCATCAACGGCGTCGAGCTCCGGGCGCCCGACAACATCTACCGTCTCCTTGACGGCACCGCCGACCGCCAGACGGTGCTCACCGTGAACGCCCGTCCTGTCATGGACGGCGCGCGCCGCGCGACCGTGGTGCCCATCGCGAACGAGCAGGGCCTGAGGACGCGCGCCTGGGTGGAGAGCAACCGACGCCTGGTGGACTCGCTCTCGCAGGGACAGCTGGCGTACGTCTACATCCCCAACACCGGGCAGCCGGGCTACACGAGCTTCAACCGTTACTACTTCTCCCAGCAGGACCGGCAGGGCGCCATCATCGACGAGCGGTTCAACGGCGGCGGCTCCGCGGCCGACTACATCGTGGACGTGCTGCAGCGCGACTTCGACGGCTACTTCAACAACGTGGCGGGTGACCGCACCCCGTTCACCAGCCCCGGGGCCGGCATCTGGGGACCGAAGGTGATGATCATCAACGAAATGGCCGGCTCGGGCGGTGACCTGATGCCGTACATGTTCCACTACCGGCATGTCGGCCTGCTGGTGGGGAAGCGGACGTGGGGCGGGCTGGTGCACACGGCGGACACGCCGCCCTTCATCGACGGCGGTTCCATGATCGCGCCGCGCGGCGGCTTCTTCGCCCGCGACAACCACTGGGCGGTGGAGAACGAGGGCGTCGCCCCCGACGTGGACGTGGAGAACTGGCCGAGGGATGTGATCGCCGGCCACGACCCGCAGCTCGAGCGCGCGGTGACCGAGGCGTTGCGGATGCTGCGCGAGCATCCGGTGGACCGCGTGACGCACGAACCGCCGCCGCCCACCACCGGCCGGCGGCGCCAGACGCCGTAGCCGATCAGCGGATACGGGGGCGCGCGGTCAGGGCACGGCTGGCGCGCCCACGTACCGGTCCAGGAACTCCAGGATCGAGCGCCACGCGCGGATGTTGTTCTCCTTCTGGACGAATCCGTGGCCCTCGTTGTCGAACACGACGTACTCGGCCACGCCGCCGCGCCGCCAGACGGCGGCCCCCATCTCGTCCGACTCGACCATCAGCACCCGCGGGTCGTTCGCCCCCTGCAGCACCATGATCGGCCGCTGGATCTGGTCGGCGTGGAAGAGCGGCGAGATCCGCCGGAGTCTGACGGAGTCGGTCGCGGGATCGCCCAGCTCCGCGTACAGCGCCTGACGGAAGGACTCCCACCACGGCGGGATGCTCTCCAGCGTGCGGATCCAGTTCGAGATCCCGAACATGTCCACGCCGGCCGCGAACTCGGTGGGCCGGAACGTCATCCCCGCCAGCGTCATGTAGCCGCCGTAACTGCCGCCCATGATCACGGTGCGGGCGGTGTCCACCCAGCCCAGGCCCGCCAGCCAGCGCTTCGACCAGACGACGTCGTCGAGGTCCGCCTCGCCGTGCCGCCGGTCGTCGGCCGCGAAGAAGGTCTTGCCGTATCCCGAGCTGCCGCGGTTGTTGATGCCCAGCACCGCGTAGCCGTGGTTGACGAGGAACTGGATGCCGGCGCTGTAGCCGGTGCGCGTCTGGCCGCCGGGGCCGCCGTGGATCCACAGCACGACCGGCATGCGGGTCGCGGCGTTGGCCTCGAGCGGGCGGTACAGCAAGGACGGGATCTGGAGCCCGTCCCACGACGCGTAGCGGATGACCTGGGCCTCCACGAGGTCCGCGGCGGCGATGTCGGGATTCAGGCTCTCGGTGAGCTGCCGGGTACGCCGGGTCGGGAAGTCGTAGACGTACAGGTTGCTCGGCGAGCGGTCGCCGTTCACGTAGAGCGCCATCTGCTGCTCGTTAGGCGAGAAGGTCACGCCGCGGATCTCGCCCGCCGGCATGGCCGGCAGGGCCACCCTGTGGTGCGTCGCCGCCTCATAGATGCGGATCTCGGTGCGCGCGTCGTTGTTGATGCCGATGACCAGATACGTCCCGCGCTTCGAGAAGTAGGCGAAGCTCACGTCCCAGTCGGCGCGCTCGACGTCCTCGGTGCGCCCCGAGGCCACTTCATAACGCTTGAGGTAGGCGAACTCGCTTCCCTCGTCCGTCACGTAGTAGAGCCAGCGCCCGTCGTGGGAGAACTCCATCGGAGTGGACGTGACGTTGCCCTGGTGCTGGCTGATGTGGCGGATCTCGCCCGTCCGCGCGTCGCGCAGGTACATCTCGTTGTTGCTGGTGGTGATGCTCTTCGAGAGAGCCAGGTAGCGGCGGTCCGGCGAGATCGCGCCGACGTCGTAGCCCACCGTGTCGCGGAAGAGCAGCCGCGGGATCCAGTCGGTCATGCCGATCTCGTACACGTCGAAGAACCGCGGGTCGCGGCCGTTCCACCCGTAGAAGAGGCCGCGGTCGTCGGCGCTCCAGCCGAGCGGGGCCGCCTTGCTGCTGTCGCCCGGCGTGAGATCGCGCACCGTGCCGTCAGGCTCGCGGAGGAAGAGGTGGTCGTTCTCGTTGCCGCCGTGGTTGCTGAGGTACACGATGCGGCGGCTGCCGGGCACGAAGTCCGCGCCGAAGATGGCGTCGGTGGTGGAGGTCGTGATCTGCCGCGCCTCGCCGCCGGCGACCGGCACCTCCCACACGTTGAAGACCCCGCTCCGGTTGCTCGAGAAGATGATGGACCGCCCGTCCGGGGCGTACGACGCGCCGTTCATGGTGACGGTGTTCATGAACTGCTCGATCGTGTAGCGGCGCGGGCGGCGCGGGGTCTGCGCGGAGAGCGCCGGAGCGAGCAGCAGGGCGGCCAGCGACGCGAGGAAGGCCGGGCGGGTGAGCGCGGACGGTCGGCGGCGCATGGGTCCTCCGGTGCCGGCGAAACGCCGGCAACACAGGGAAACGCGAACGAAGCGGTCGAGGTACCGGCTATGTTCGCCGCGGAGTCGGATCTCCGCAAGCACGCCGCTCACCCTGGAACAGCCCCAGCCGATGCGGGCCACTCCGCCGACCCCGCGACCGAGCTTCCGCAGCGAGCGGCTGTGCCGTAGTGTTCTGCCCGCATGTTGAAGACCACCCCCTTCCACCCGCGCACCTCAGCCCTCTGCGTGAGCCAGGCCTGGCGGCGCTGGGCCGGCCACACGGTGGCGAGTTCCTACGAGTTGTTGCACGAGCGCGAGTATCACGCCATCCGCAGCTCGGCCGCACTGCTCGACGTCTCGCCCCTCTACAAGTACCTGGTGAAGGGGAAGGACGCGGCGCGGCTCCTCGACCGCGTGGTGACGCGCGACGTGGCGCGGGCCACGGTCGGCAAGGTGCTGTATACGCCCTGGTGCGACGCCGAGGGCAAGGTGATCGACGACGGGACGATCTCGCGCCTCGGCGAGCAGACGTTCCGGATGACCGCCGCCGATCCCAACTTCCGCTGGCTGCACGAGAACGCGGCCGGCATGAGCGTCACCATCGAGGACGTCTCGGACAGCACGGCGGCGCTCGCCCTCCAGGGCCCCACCTCGCGCCTCATCCTCGAGGAGCTCACGGGCGCGAGTCTTGCGGGCCTCAAGTACTTCAGCCTGACGCCCGCCACCATCCGCGGCATCCCGCTCACCGTCTCGCGCACCGGCTACACCGGCGACCTCGGCTACGAGCTCTGGCTGGATGCGCAGCACGCGCTCGCTCTCTGGGACGCACTGATCGAGGTGGGGACGCCGCACGGGATCGTGCCCACCGGGATCCTCGCCCTCGACATCGCCCGGATCGAAGCGGCGCTGATGCTCCTCGAAGTGGATTATGTCTCGGCGCATCACGCGCTGATCGAGAGCCAGAAGTCCTCGCCCTTCGAGCTCAACCTCGGCTGGACGGTGCAACTCGACAAGGAACACTTCGTGGGCCGGCGCGCGCTCGCCGCCGAGGCGCGGCACGGCCCGGGCTGGCAGTTCGTGGGGCTCGAGGTGGCGTGGGACGACCTCGAGCGCCTCTACGCCGAGGTCGGCCTGCCGCCGCGGCTCCCGGGCGTCGCGTGGCGGACCAGCGTGCCGGTGTACGTGGGGGGGCCGCAGGTAGGGTACGCCACCAGCGGCTGCTGGTCCCCGCTCCTCAAGAGGTACCTCGCGCTCGCGCACCTCGAGCCGCCGTACGGCCGGATCGGGACGGCGGTCGAGATGGAAGTCACCGTCGAGCACCACCGGAAGCGCGCCGCGGCGCGGGTCGTGAAGACGCCGTTCTTCAACCCCGACCGGAAGCGGGCCTGACCATGGCGACCCGCTACGACGCGATCGTGATCGGCGGCGGCCACAACGGGCTGGTGAACGCGGCCTATCTCGCGCGGGCCGGCAAGCGCGTGCTGATCCTGGAGCGGCGGGAGCGGGTGGGCGGCGCGGCGGTCACCGAGCAGATCTTCCCCGGGTTCAAGTTCTCCATGTTCTCGTACGTGGTGAGCCTGCTCCGGCCCGAGATCATCCGCGACCTCGACCTTCCCGGCCACGGGCTGCACATCCTGCCGCTCGAGAGCACGGTGACGCCGATGTTCAACGGCGATTACCTCGCCGGGTGGGGCGACCACGACCAGTCCCGCCGCGAGCTCTACCGCCACTCGCCGAAGGACGCCGACGCCTACGATCTCTTCGGCCGGTCGATGTACCACATGGCCCACGCGGTGCGGCCGATCCTCGGCATGGTCCCGCCCGATCCGGCGTCGCTGGCGCCCTCCGACCTGCTCGGCCTGCTCAAGCTCGGCCGCCACTTCCGTTCGTTAGGTACGGAGCGGTTCCATACGCTGCACAAGCTGATGACGATGAGCTCGGCGGATTTCCTGGACGAGTGGTTCGAGACCGATGTGCTCAAGGCCACCAAGTCGGCGAGCGGGATCATCGGCACCTATCTCGGCCCGCGTTCGCCGGGGACCGCCTACGTGCTCCTCCACCACTACATGGGCGAGATCGACGGCGTCTTCCGCGCCTGGGGGTTCGCCAAGGGCGGCACCGGCTCCATC
>JBGPHD010000172.1:0-6204 GCA_041484135.1 Gemmatimonadota bacterium | reverse complement strand
CGTGTTCGGCGGCGTGACCGCGGGCGGCGTCACCGCGGTGACCACGGTGCTCCGGAGCCTCGGCGTGCCGTTAGGCGTCGCCGTCGCGAGCGCCAGCCTCTCGACGGACATCCTCGACAAGGCCATCTCCTGCGCGCTGGTGGTGGCGATCCTCCGGGGGTTGCCGGAACAGCTCGCGGCGCGCTTCCCGGCGCTCTCTCGATGATCGGCTACGTGGCGGGCCGTTCGCCGCTCCACCGGGCGCATCCGTACACGCCGCTCGCCGCGGCGGG
Source organism: Gemmatimonadota bacterium (assembly GCA_041484135.1). Lineage (GTDB taxonomy): Bacteria > Gemmatimonadota > Gemmatimonadetes > Gemmatimonadales > JACORV01 > JACORV01. Next base: position 5,932 of record JBGPHD010000172.1, on the reverse strand, counting down.
CGCGCTGCTGCTGGCGGCCTTCGCGGTCTCGACGCCGCGGGCGATCGGCCTCGTGGTGGCCGGCGCCGTCCTCCTGGCGCTGGCGGGCGGCACGGGCCGCGTCATCCTGCGGCCGATGCTGATGCTGGTACTCCCCACCTGGCTCCTGCTGCTCGTGCTGCACGGGATACTTGGCGGCGCACCGCACGTGGCGTTCGGCCCGGTCGGGCTGTCCGAGCCCGGGGTCCGCCGTGCGCTGGTGCTGGGGGGCCGCGTCACGGCGATCGTGATCGCGTTCCTCACGGCGCTCGGCACCGTGTCGCCGTCGCGGCTGGTGGAGGCGATGACGGCGCGCGGCGTGCCGTTCGGCCGGGTGTTCCTGCTGGTCTCCACGCTCACCCTGGTGCCGCGGATGCGGGCGCGGACCGCGGCGATACTGGAGGCGCAGCAGTGCCGCGGCCTCAGGGCCGGGGGGTCGCCGGCGGCGCGGCTCCGCGCGCTGGTGCCGCTGGTGCTCCCGCTCATCCTCGGCGCGCTGGCGGAGGTGGACGAGCAGGTCCTCGCGCTCGACGCGCGCGGCGCGGGGACGAACGTGAGGCGCACCGCCCTCGATCCGCCGCCTGACCACGTGGCCGAGCGGGTGCTGCGGTGGCTGCTGTTCCTCGGCGTGCTCGGGGCGTACGCGGCCAAGTTCGCGGGGAGGGGCGCGTGAACCCCGCGGTACGGCTGGCGCGTGTCTCCTTCACGTACCCGGGCCGGGAGGCGCCGGCGCTGGCGGATATCTCGCTCGAGATCCGTGCCGGCGAGGTCACCGTCGTGACGGGCGACGTGGGGGCGGGCACGTCGACGCTGCTGCTCGTGGCGGCCGGGTTCGCGCCCAGGCTCACGGGCGGCGTGCTCACCGGCGTACGCGAAGTGTCAGCGGTACGTCCGGGGATCGTGTTCGCGACCCCGTGGACCCAGCTCACGGGGCTCTGCCACACCGTGGCGGCCGAGGTCGCGTTCGGCCCGGCCTCGCAGGGCGCTCCCGTCGCGGCGGTGCGCGAGGCGGCGGAGCGCGCGATGGACGCGCTCGGCGTCAGGCATCTCGCCGCGCGTGACCCCGTGACGCTCTCGGGCGGCGAGTTGCAGCGGGTGGTGGTCGCCGGCGCGCTGGCGCTGGCGCCGGACCTGCTCGTGCTCGACGATCCCGCGGCGGAGCTGGACCCGGCCGGCGCGGACGCGCTGTATGCGCTGCTGCCGGGGATCGCCGCGGCGGGGGCCACGGTCCTGGTGGCGACGCCGGATCACGCGCGGGCCGCGCGGGTGGCGCACCGCGCCATCGTGCTCGCGGAAGGCCGCGTGGCGGCCGACGGGCCGCCGGCGCTAACGCTCCAGGACACCGACACCGCCGTGATCGCGCGGATGGCGGGGTGCCCGCCGCCGCTCCCGCTCGATCCCGCCGCCCTGGCGGCGCGGGTGGTGCGATGAACGGCTACGGCGTGCGCCTCGAAGGGGTGTGCTGCGGGTACGGCGGCGGCGACGTGCTGCGCGGCGTGTCGCTCGACATCGAGCCGGGTGAGGCGGTCGCGCTGCTGGGGCCTAACGGCGCGGGGAAGACGACCTTGACGCGGCTGCTGATCGGGCTGGTGCGGCCCTCGGCGGGGCGGGTGATGGTGGGGGACTGGGACGCGGCGGCGCGGCGGCCCGACGAGATGGCGCGGCGCGTCGGGTACGCCTTCCAGCACGCCGACCAGCAGCTCTTCGCGCGGACGGTGCGCGAGGACGTCTCGTTCGGGCCCATGTTGCTGGGGCGGACGAAGGACGACGTCACCGAGGCGCTCGATGAGCTGGACCTGCTGCGCGAGGGCGAGGTGCATCCGTACGACCTGCCGGCCCCCGCGCGCAAGCTGGTGGCGCTGGCCGGGGTCCTGGCGATGCGGCCCGGGGTGCTGGTCCTCGACGAGCCCACGGCGGGCTTCGACCGGAAGCACCGCGCCCTGGTGGCGGGGGCGCTCCGCCGGCGCGTGGCGCGGGGGATCACGGTGCTGGTCGTGTCGCACGACCTCGGGTTCGTGGCGGAGGTCGCGGACCGGATCGTGGTGATGCGGGAGGGCCTGGTGGCCGCGGACCAGCCGGCGCGGACGCTGCTCCGGGACGCGGCCGCGCTCGGGGCGCTGGGCCTCACGCCGCCCGACGCCGCGGCGATAAGCGTTAGGCTCGGCATCGCGAACGCGCCGGTCCGGATCGCCGAGTGCGCCGAGGGGCTGCGCGGCGCCCGGTGGAACCCGGCATCAGCCTAGCGCCCGGCGCGCCGTCGCCCCGCAGGAGTAACGTGGCCCCGGAAGCAACCCCGGACCAGCCCCCCCCGCCTTAACCCGGAGCGTCCAACGACGTCCACTGCATACACGTATGGTATCGTCATGAGCCTCATGCACTTCGCGCGGCGTCCACGCCGCCTGCTTCGAACACGGTTGACGCTCCTCGCCGCGTTGGCGCTCGCCGCGTCCGCGCCGGCGCGCGCCCGGGCCCAGGGCGTAGGCACGGACATCATCACGGGTGTCGTGACGGGCGAGGGCGGCCTCCCGCTCGCCGACGCGGTGGTCGAGGCGTTCTCGCTGGAGACCGAGATCACGCGGCGTGCCACGACCGATGCCCGCGGCCGCTACACCATCCTCTTCCCCGACGGCAGCGGCCAGTACCGCATGACCGCGCGGATGATCGGCTTCACGCCCCGGACCGAGATCCTGGTGCGCCGCGCCGACGACGACCGGCTGGTGTGGAACGCGCGGCTCTCTCCTGGCGCCGTCCCTCTCGAGCCCATCAACGTGCGGAGCGCGCGGACCGCCGTCCGGGCTCCGGACGGCCCCACGCCCGGCGCCGCCGAGCGCGCCTTCAATCCCGACCAGCTGGCGCGGCTGCCGCTCGACGTCAGCGACATCACCGCCCTCGCCGCGATGACCCCCGGGGTGCTGGGGCTCGACGCCACCGATTCGTCAGCGGCCGCCTTCTCGGTCGCGGGCCTCGGTCCCGACGCCAATGCGCTCACCCTGGACGGGCTCCTGTTCGGGTCGGGGACCATCCCGCAGGACGCGGTGCGCCAGACGCGCGTGATCACCAGCACTTACGACGTCTCGCGCGGCCAGTTCTCCGGCGGGCTCATCGCCGCCACCACGCGCGGCGGCACCAACGTGATCCAGGGAAGCTCGCAGTACCAGCTGCGCGACCAGGACCTCGCCGTGAACGAAGAGGACACGCCGTTCGGCCAGGGGTTCACGCAGCACCTGATCAGCGGCGGAGTAGGTGGCCCGATCGCGCGGGACCGGCTCTTCATCTTCCTCTCCGGCCAGGCCCGGCTCCGCTCCGACCCGCAGCAGACGCTGCTGTCGGCGGGCAGCACCGACTTCACGCGGCTCGGCGTCGCGCCCGATTCGGTGACGCGCTTCCTCGGCCTGGTGGACAACGCGGGGGTGCCCCGGGCCATCGTCCCGCCCGCCGACACCCGGGCCAGCGACAACTACTCGGGCCTGCTCAGGCTCGACTACCTGCTCTCGAACTCGCACACGATCACGCTGCGCGGCGACTGGCGCGGGACGAGCCTCGATCCCACGCGTCTGGGCCCGCTCGCCCTGCCGCAGACGGGCGGCAACGTCGCGAGCTCGGGGGGCGGGGTCATGGCCACGCTCTCCTCGCGGTTCGGCGCGGCGGTGATCAACGAGTTCCACACCTACCTCCAGGGCGCGCGCAACGACGGCGACGCGCTCGAGCCGCTGCCGCAGGGCCGCGTGCAGGTCGCGTCCTCCCTTCCCGACGGCGCGGTGGGCGTCACGACGCTCGTGTTCGGCGGGAACCCGGGCCTCCCCACGCGCTCGCGCAGCACCAGCCTGGAGACGACCGACGAATTGTCGTGGCTCCCCGGCGCGCGACGGCACCGGTTCAAGGTGGGCGGGCTCTTCCTGATGGACCGGTCGCACAACCTCGTGGCCGCGAACCAGTACGGCACGTTCACCTATCCTTCGCTCACGGCCCTCCAGGCCAACCAGCCGGCGGCGTTCCGCCGCACGCTCCAGAACACGACGCGCGAGGCGCAGAGCCAGCAGTGGGGCTTCTACGCCGGAGACGTGTGGATGGCGTCCCGGCCCCTCCAGCTCACCTATGGCGTCAGGCTCGACGGCTCCGGGTTCCGGCATCCGCCGGCCTACAACGCCGCCGTGGATACCGCGTTCGGCCGTCGCACCGACGTCCTCCCCACTGAGTGGCACGTCTCGCCGCGGGTGGGGTTCACGCTGGCGTTAGGCAACGACCGCCCCGAGGCGGGGCGCGCGGTGCTGCCCGCGGCCTTGGTGATCCGCGGCGGCGTGGGCGAGTTCCGGAGCACGGTGCCTGCCAACCTGATCGCCGCCGCGCAGTCCGGGACCGGCCTCGCCAACTCGGCGGCGGAGATCTTCTGCATCGGGACGTCGGTGCCCGCCCCCGACTGGGGAGGCTATCTCCTCGATCCGTCCACGATCCCCGACCAGTGCGACGCGGGCCCCTCGGCGCCGGCCTCCACGCGGCAGCGGACGGTGACGCTGCTGGCGCCGGGCTTCGAGGCGCCGCGGGCGTGGCGCGCGTCGCTGGGCGTACAGCGGAGCCTCACGCAGCTCCTGCGCCTGACGGTGGACTACAGCTGGTCGCGCGGCGTCTCCCAGAGCGGGTTCCGCGACCTCAACCTGGTTGGCGCGCCGAGCTTCACCCTGGCGGACGAAGGGGGGCGGCCGGTGTTCGTCCCCGCCGGCGCCATCGCCCCGGCGACCGGCACGCCGCGCTTCAGCGCCTCGCGGCGGGACACGGTGTTCGGCTCGGTGCTGGAGGCGCGCTCGAACCTGGCGTCGCGGTCCGACCAGCTCACCGTGGGGCTGGGCGGCCTCATGGGCCGCGGCATCGTGGTCAACACGTCCTACACCTGGATGCGCACCCGCGACCAGGCCACCGGGCTCCGGGGCGGCGGTGGCACCGCCGGCGACCCCAACGTGGCGGAGTGGGCGCGGAGCAACTTCGAGCGGCGGCACAACGTCCTCGCGACCGTCACCTATCCGTTCGGCCCGTCGCTCGAGGTGACGACGATCGGGCGCCTGACGTCGGGCGCACCCTATTCGCCCACGGTGGGCGGCGACGTGAACGGCGACGGCTCGGCCGGCAACGACCGGGCGTTCATCTTCGCGCCGGGCGCCGCCACGGCGGAGGCGAGCGCGATGCAGCGGCTCCTGGACGCGGCGGCCCCGCGGGTCCGCGACTGCCTCCTCGCGCAGGTGGGCCGCGTCGCGGGCCGGAACACCTGCACCGGGCCGTGGCAGGCCTCGCTCGAGTTCCAGGTCAACTGGCGGCCCAACATGCTGGGGCTCAACCGGAGGCTGATGGTCTCGGTGGTGACGCAGAACTTCCTGCGCGGCGTGGACGAGCTGGTGCACGGCACCGCCGGCGCGAAGGGATGGGGGCTCACCACCCAGCCCGACGGGCGGCTCCTCTACGTCACCGGCTTCGACACGCTCGCGCAGCGGTACACGTACCAGGTGAACGAGCGGTTCGGTGCGACCAACGGCTCGGCGACGGCCTTCCGGCCCCCGTTCCAGATCGGGGTGCAGATGCGCCTCACCATCGGCCCGGACCGGGCGCGGCAGGCGCTCGACCAGCTGCGGGCCGGCGCGGGTGCCGGGGCCATCGCGCGGGGGTTCGGCGGGCCGGGCGGCGGCGGGGGCGGCGGAGGTCCGGGCGCCAACCCCGAGGCGCTCCTCAACCGCCTCGAGTCCCTGATGCCGAACCCGGCGGAGGCGGTCCTCGAGCTGCGCGACACGCTCCACCTGGACTCGGCGCAGATCGCGCGGCTGCAGCTGGTGCGCGACTCGTTAGGCGATCGGAACCACGCCCGGGCCGATTCGATCCGCGGCGTCCTGACACGGGAGGGGACCAACGCGGACCCGGCCCGGCTCTTCGG
>JBGPHD010000171.1:0-6229 GCA_041484135.1 Gemmatimonadota bacterium | reverse complement strand
GCCGGGCCGTTCCCGATGGGCCCGTCCTCCGCGGCGGCAAGACCGCCCAGCGCCTTTTCCGCCCGTTCCAGGACTTCCGTGCTCGGCACCACGTGCTCCCAGGTGAGCGCCGCCATGTCCCCCACGGGCATCAGCTCGATGAACCGCACGTGCCACGGATGCTCGAGCGTGAGGCGCGCGAAGTCCTCGACCTCGTCGTCGTTGATGCCGCGCATCACCACCACGTTCACCTTGACCGGGACGAGGCCCGCGTGCTCGGCCGCGGCGAGCGCCGCCACCGGATCGAGCCCCAGGTCCCGCCGCGCGATCTGCACGATCCGCTCGTGCCGCAGGCTGTCCGCCGACATGTTGACCCGGTCGAGTCCCGCCGCCGCGTAGTCCGCCGCCTTCGCCACCAGCTTCACGCCGTTGGTCGAGAGAGCCACGTCCTCGATGCCGGGGATCTCCTTGAGGTACCGGATGAGGATGTCGAGGTCGGGACGGATCGTCGGCTCGCCGCCGGTGATCCTAAGCCGCCGGACGCCGGTGGGCGCGAGCTGCCGCACGATCTCGGCGATCTCCTCGTACGAGAGGATCTCCGCCTTGGGCAGCCACTCCAAGCCGTCCTCGGGCATGCAGTAGAGGCAGCGGAAGTTGCAGCGGTCGGTGACGCTGATCCGGAGATACGTGATGCGCCGGCCCTGCGCGTCCTTCATCCCCGACCCCGTCCGGGATCCGAGCACGGGCAGCGGCGCGCTAGACATGCATCGGCTCCACCCACTCCGCGGCGCCCGAGGCGAACCGTTCCTTCTTCCAGATCGGCACGCGCTTCTTGGTCTCCTCGATCAGGTAGCGGGAGCAGTCGTACGCCTGGGCCCGGTGCGGCGACGCCACCGCGATCGCGACGCTCGCCTCGCCCACGGCGATGTACCCGGTCCGGTGCCGGAGCGCGATGCACGCCTCGGGCCACCGCTCCCGCGCCTCGGCCACGATGCGCTCGAATTCCGCCTCGGCCATCTCGGGGTAGGCCGAGTACTCGATGCCCTCGAGGTCGCCGTCTTCAGGGGCACGACGGACGGTGCCGAGGAAGAGCGACGTGGCCCCGCACCCTGGCGACGCGACGGACTCCACCAGGGCGGTGGGGTCGAGGAGCCGGTCGGTCAGGTAAGCGGGCATGCGGGAAATAGTTAGCCGGAAAGCGGAGGGAGGACAAGACCGAACGGGGTGCCAGCCCGCCGACCCAGGCCCACGCCTAGCCGCCCGCCACGGGAGGGATGAGGGCGACCTCGTCCCCCTCCGCGAGCGGAGTCTCCGGCCTGGCGTACCGCTGGTTCACCGCGACGAGCGGGCTGGGTGGGAGCCGGGACGCGGCCGGGTCGGCCCTGATGGCGGCGACGCAGTCGGCGACGCTGGCGCCGGCCTCGAGGTCGAGGCCCATCTCCTGCCGCCCGAACGCTTCGGCGTAGGACGCGAAGAACCGCACCCGGACCCTCACGCCGCTCCTTCCGGGCGGGGCCCCCGCGCGACGGTCGCCACCACCTAACGGCCCGCGATCCCGTTGAGGATCGCCGCGGCGGCTGGCGCGGGGTTCGTTGCCCGGGAGACCGAATAGGCGACCAGGGTCCGCGTGCGCACCACCCCCCGCCGCGTGATCTCCTGCGTGCCACGGCGATAGACCACGTCGATCGGCTGACCCTCGCTGTTCTGGTAGCGGGCGCGGAACTGCGCCCCGAAGCTCTCCGGGCTCCGCGTCGTCACGTCGCCGAGGCGGAGCAGCACGTCGCCGGGCCGGAGGCCGACCTCGTCCGCCAGCGAGCCGGGGGTCACTTCCACGACCGCGACGCCACCGTCCTCGGCGGCGGCCGTCGACACGCCCGCGAACGGCGCCTTGGTCTCCTGCCGCCGCACCGCGAGGCCGGCGCGCGGCAGCACCGCCTCGTACGGCAGCGGCTCGCGGCCGTTGATGAACCGCGCGTAGAAGTCGTCCACGCCGCGGAACCAGGGCCGGATCAGGCCCAGCAGGTCCGGCGTGGTGAAGCCCCTGCCCCGCTGGTAGTTCGCGTACAGCGCCCGCATCACGTCGTCGAGGCTGTGCTGGTTGTTCGTCGCGTCACGGATCTGGATGTCGAGCATCAACCCGAGGAGCGCACCCTTGGGATAGTAGTACTGGGCCTCGTCCACGAAGGTGGGGCTGATCCAGGTGTCGAGGCTCGCATCCTCCGCCGACACGATCTCCCCCGCCCCCTCGACCTCGTGGATCTTGTCGTTCACATCGGCGACGAAGCCGTCCAGCGAGTACAGCCCGCTGCGCGCCAGGGACACCGTGCTGTAGTACTCGGTGACGCCCTCCGACCACCAGAGCAGCGGCGTGAACTGCTCGCGCGAGTACTCGTACGGCCACATCTCGGCCGGCCGGATGCGCTTCACGTTCCACAGGTGGAAGAACTCGTGCGAGAGGAGCGGCCGCGCGAACGAGCCGAGCCGCCCGGTGCGCAGGTTCGTGGCGAACCCGGGGCTCGCGTAGACGTCGAACTGGGAGTTCTGGTGCTCGTGCCCGCCGGCCCAGCTCATCTCCCCGTACGGCGCGAAGAGGAGCACGGTGTAGGTGTCGTACGGGGGCCCGCCGAAGATGCGGTTCTGCACCGTGGCGAGCCGGCGGATGGTGTCGCTGACGCTGTCCCACACCGCCGGCGTCAGCACCGAATCGGGATAGACGGCGAACCGGATCGCCTTGCCGTCCACGATCACGCTGTCTAGGCCTAAGCGCCCCATCAGGAACGGCGCATCCACGAGGTCGTGATAGGAGGCGGCGCGGTAGGACCCCGGGGCGGCGGCCGGCGTGAGCCCCGTGACGACGCGCCAGCCGTTGGGGGACTCGACCACCAGCTCGCACGTGAGGCCGCCGAGGTCCACCCCTTCCGGGTACGGGAGGAGGTTGGTGCCGTTGAAGAACGCGAAGTCGGCGCCGATGGCGCTGAACTCCAGCATGACCGAGTCGGGGTTCGAACGGAACGCGACGTTCACCTGCCGCGCGCCGCCGGTGACGATGCGCCAGGTGTCCTTGTCCGCCTTGTCCCAGGCGAGCGCGTGCCCGTCGGGGGCGGTGGCCGCGAACCCGTGGACGTAGCGGGCGTAGTTGTCGATGTCGTACGCGCCGGGAGACCACGCCGGCAGCGAGATCACCAGCGTGTCCCGACCCGCCGGCACCTGGAACTCGGCGTGCACCACGAACATGCGGCCCGCCGGATTCACGGTGACCCGATACCGCGCCGTTTGCGCGAGGAGCGCCGCCGGCACGAGGGCCGCCAGCACCAGACTCTTCAGCACCCGCATTCTGCCTCCGTCACGCCGAGTGGTGGGACCGGAAATGTAACGCGGGGGCCCGGCCTGGCACCCCCGCGTGCGTTTCAAGCTGCTGCGCCTACCGGACGTCGTACCGCAGGAACTTCCAGAACGCGAGCAGCAGCATCACCGTGGACCAGAGCCCGAGGATCACGAGGTCGGGCGCCGCGCGGCCCAGCGCCGCGCCGAGCGCTTCCGCGCGGGGCCGGTACTGCGGCATCGTCGAGAGGTCGAGCCGCGTGTCCTCGTTGCTGGGCCCGCCGATCCGGAACGTGCTGTTGCCTCCGCCCGGTCCGCTCGTCGACGTCTGCATCCGCACCGCGAACCGCGGCCCGGAGCCGAACTCCACCCCCTTGGACTTGAACCAGTCCTCCAGCGAGCCGCGATAGCCGATCAGCTCGTCCCGCCAGCGCCGGTGCAGGTCGAAGTCGGTCCCCGCCATCACCTCCGTCGCGTGGCTCATCGCCGCCGCCGGCGAGAGGCGCGAGATGGTGAGGGCGAGGCTCGTCATCGCGTCCTGCTTGTTGCGGTACGCCTCCTCGATCCGCGACTGCTTGTCGCGAAGGTCTCGCGAGAGCGAGTCGCGCGACCGGGTCATGATCGAGTCGATCCTGGCCTGCCGGGCCGCCTGCTCCGCCTCGCTGTTGGCGGGGGTGCCCATCAGCGCGAACGCACCCGACATCGCGCGGAACATGCCGCGCTGGTTCTCGTTCTGGAGCCGGTCCCGCTCCGACTGCAGCTCGGCATAGGCGGGCGCGGGGCGGAACTGCCGGGCCAGCATGGGGCTCGCCTTGGGGATCACCTCCGTGAACCCCACCAGGATCATCAGCAGGACGAGGAACGCCACCGCGCTCCGGTTGGTCGCGGTGGAGACGAACAGTCCCGTGGTGAAGATCGCGAGCAGGTAGAGCCCGCACACGATGCCGACGAAGACGAGGCGCACCCAGTCGGCCCCCGACAGCTCGATCTTGAAGCCCACCTTCATCACGAGCAGGCCCAGCACCGCGGGGATGGCGGCCGCGCCGAGGAACGTCGCGAAGAGGCCCAGCGCCTTCCCCAGCAGGAGCTGGGTCCGCGGGATGGGGTTGGCCAGCACCGCCTTCAGCGTGCCCGACTCCTTCTCCCCCGCGATGGCGTTGTAGGTGAGGAGGAGCACGAACAACGACAGGAAGACCCGCGTCACCACCGAGAAGTCCAGCTCGCCCAGCACCGCGATGACGGGCTGGTCCGCCACCGGCGGCGGCGCGATGTCGGGCTGCTGGCCTGGGCGCACCCGCGCCGAACGGCCCAGCGCGCTCGAGACGCCGGCGGCCACCGACGAGAGGGGTGACGGCGGGCGGCCCACCTTCACGCCGAACTGCGCCAGCTCGTTGAAGTTCTGGCGGTTCTCGATCTCGCGCCGCGAGAGGGTCTCGGTGGAGCGCAACTCGTCCCGCGCTCCGACGTACGACGCGCTGCCGGTGTACAGCGAGAAGACGATGAGCAGCGCCGACACGATGAACAGGAAGACGAACTTGGGGCTGGACACCTGGTCCAGCAGCTCCCGCCTGGCGATGACCCCGACCACGTCAGCCTCCGTACGGAATGCGGGACCGGGCGTTCTCGCCCTTCCCGGTGAGCTCGACGATGACGTTGTCGGATTCGTACTTCACCACGCCTAACGGGCCGGCGTCGGGGCTGAGCCAGAGGTTGTCGGACCCCTTCCGGTAGTGCGTCGCACGGAAGGTGCCGCCCACCACCGTCACCGACTCGTCGCCCACCCGCGTCCAGCTGGCCGGGAACTCGATGCTCTCGGGCGCGCCCGACGCCGCGCGCACCAGGTTGCGCCGGTAGATGGACGAGTCGGGGCTCATCACGATGATGTCGGTGCCCACCCGCTCGCGGACCACGCCGAAGGCGATCAGCATCTTCTGGATCGGCGCGCGGGAGGTCATCATCCCGCCGAACTCGTCCTGCACCTCCACCCAGAACCGGTCCCCCTGCTGCCCCACGATGCTCACCTGGTGGTACTGGCTGATGGGCATCTGGCCGGCGTTGGTCGTGATGCTGTACCGCGCGAACTGGCCCACCCGCCACGCCCGCACGCCGTACTCGGCGGGCGATTCCTCGAAGACCGGGTTCGTGCCGCCCAGGGTCATGCGCTGCTGGCGCCCGCCCCCCGGGCCCGGCCCACCCTGCTGGATGACCACCTGCGCCCGGGCGGGCAGCGCCGCGCCGAGGACCACCATGGTGACAACGAGTGCACGCATGAACCACTCCTCCAGGAGAACGGAAGCCGCCGGCGGCCGGCCTAGCGGCGCGTCAGTTTGAGCCCGAACCACACCACCCCGCCCACCAGCGACAGCAGCAAGCCGACCAGCAGTACCGTCCCGGCCACGTTGGCGGGCGGGTCCACGTGCACCCGGATCGTCTTGTCCTCGGTGTCCACCTGGCGGTCCGCGGAGAGCGCGTCGGTCTTGAGGCGCGCGTCGTAGTCCCCGACGCCGATGTCGGCGGGCGGCACGATGGTCACACGGACCCGCGCCTCCCCGTCGATCGGCACCTCGCGCACCAGCTCCGGCGTCACGCTCGCCCGCCAGTCGGGCGGCACGTCGGCCGTGATCCGGACGGCGTCCACGGCGCGGCTCCCGGCGTTGCGCACCGTCACATCCATCACCACCGAGTCGCCCCGCACGATGGTCCGGTAGAGGTTGGGCGCGCGCACCTCGAGCCGCCCGATGCCGCGCGGCAGCAGCTCGAGGCGCACCTTGCCCGCGGGGATGGACGCCGCTTCCACCGCCGTCAGGGAGTCGCGCCCCAACTCGGCGAAGCGCTGCGCCGCTTCGGCGTCGAGCGCGAACGCCCAGAACGGGAGCGCACGGTCCAGCGCGAACCGCCCGGCGTCCCGCTGCGGGAGCGAGAGCGCCAG
>JBGPHD010000170.1:0-6268 GCA_041484135.1 Gemmatimonadota bacterium | reverse complement strand
GGCGACATCTCGTACAGCCCGGGCAGGATCATCAGCGGGTCGCTCACCTACACGTACCAGGACACCGCGGCCTCCGGCGTGGTCTCGGTGGGGTTGCGCGGCGTGATGGTGCGGCTCAAGCGGCGCACCGCCGCGGCGCCCGCTCCCGGCGTCTTCGCCCAGGTGGACTCGATCCGTACCAGCGCGACCGGGGCGTTCCGCTTCGCGGTCCGCGTGCAGGCCGCGCCGGGCGACGTGTTCCAGATCCAATTCGACACCACGGAAGCCGCGCTCTTCCCGGCGCCGGGGTTCTTCCGGGCCTTCGTCGACACCTCGATCGCGGCCGTGAACGTCGTGGATACCTTCCGGGTGACCGGCGTGACGGCCGCCACCAACGTGACCGGCACGGTCTCGGGGAGCCTGACCTTCCGCGCGCCGTACACCATCCGCGCGCGCGTCTTCAAGGACCGTTGCGCGCCGCAGCCCTGCACGCCCGACGGGATCTACCGCGCGGTGGGGACGGATCCGGACACCGTGGTGAGCGGCGTGCGGGTCTGGCTGCGCAAGGCGGGCAGCACGACCAACTTCGGCGCCGGCACGGTGACGAGCGGGAACGGGGCCACGCTCATCGGCAACGTGAGCTTCACCAACCTCCGGAACCGGCCGAACTGGACGCTCCACCTCATCCCCTGGTCGGTGCCGACCGGCTGCACGATCTCGGCCGCTCGTACGCTGACCGCCGAGGGTGACGTCGCCGTGACACCCGAGTTCGGACCGTTGACGACGACGCTGGCCGCGGTCGCAATGCCGGCCGGCAACGAGATTCCCCTCACTTGCCCGTGAGCAGGGTAGCAGTAGCAGGATGAAGGGCGAAGGGCCGGCGATGCGCCGGCCCTTCGTATCTCAGTGGAGCTCTTCGATGGTCCAGGGAGTGGTGCGGCCCGCCGTCGCCGCGCGTTCACGCGCGACCTCGTCGGCGGTGACCGGCGTACCCGCATTGCCCCACGACGACCTGACGTAAGTGAGGACCGCCGCCAGCTCGGCGTCGGAAAGCTGCTGCCAGGGTGGCATCGCGCCGTTGTAGGTCGCGCCCTTCACCGTGACCGGACCGCCGAGGCCGTGCAGCACGATCTTCACCAGCCGTTCGTCGTCACCGGTCACGTACTCGGAGCCCGCGAGCGGCGGGAAGAGCCCCGGCGATCCCAGGCCGCTGGCCTGATGGCAGGCCGCGCACGTCCCGGCGAAGACCGTGGCGCCGTCCACCGGCGCGGCCGGGGCGGCGGCAGCCGTGCCGCGGTTCGCCATCATCTGTCGTGGGCCGACCGGCGCGTGCACCGCGTCCTCGCCCGTGAAGACACCGCTGTAGCGCCCCATGTAGAACCCGCCGAAGACCAGCGCGAGCACCGCGCACGCCCAGAACCACCAGGGCCCCCGCTCGCCCCCCTCGGCCGGGTCGTGCGGCTCGCGGAAGGCCTGCCGGTGCACGGCCAGGACGTCCACCTCGCGGCCTGGTCCCTCGGCGGCCTTGATGTCCTCCGGCGGGACGCTGCGGTCCGGGGTCGGGGCGGAAGGGGGCGTGCCCACTAGTGCGCCGCGCTCCCCGGCGCGGGACCGGAGCGGGGGAAGTCGCGGTTCAGGCTGAGGAGGTAGTCCACCAGGTGCTTCGCGTCCGCGGTCGGGACGACGACGCTCCCTTCCGGCGCCACGCCCGCTGGCAGGTCCACCACCTCGTCGTTCATGTCGGCGCGCGGCTTGACCGTGAAGAGGAAACGGAACGATGGCATGAGCGAGCCCGGGACGAGGGCGCGCGGCTGGTAGAGATGCGCGTAGTGCCAGGACCGGCTGGGCTGGCGGACCGCGATGTTCATGAGGTCGGGGCCGGTGCGCATCGTGCCGAGGAGGTGCGGGCGGTCGTAGCGGTAGTCGTCGGGATAGGAGGGGCGGCCCCAATGGCGCGCCTGGTCGGTCCCGAAGAGCGGGTCGCGCACCTGCTGGCTGTGGCAGTACACGCAGCCTGACGAAATGTAGACCGCGCGGCCGGCGAGCTCGGAATCCGCGTACGGCTTGAGGGCGCTTTCGGGGGCCGCCGCCGCGAGCTGGCGGTGCGGCAGGTACGCCAGCACGAAGAACGCGAAGACCGCGGTGGAGACCGCGCCGGCGAAGAAGACCCGGAAGGTGTTCATCGCGGCGGCTCGGCCGGCGGGAGCGGCCCGCGCATGGTGTACGACCGGCGGTCCGACCACGCCGGCTCGCTGCGCACCGGGCCCCGCCGGTTGACCATGAGCCAGTAGTGGTACGCGAAGACGAGATGCGCGAGGACCATCATCGCGCCACCCACGGTGCGCCCGATCAGGTACGGCTTGGTGATGTTGACCGAGTCCATGAAGGGCCGCGACGCGTCGAGCATCGCCTGGCCCTGGAACCAGCCGCCGATGCAGAGCGCGCCCACGTAGACCGCGATTCCGCCGAGCGCGAGCCAGAAGTGCACCCGGATCAGCCGTCCGCTCGGCCACTCCCAGTCCACCAGCCGCGGCACGATGAAGTAGTAGGCGCCGAAGAGGATGAAGCTGGCGAAGCCGTAGAGCCCGAAGTGCGCGTGGCCCACCGTGTACTGGGTGAAGTGGACCACCCGGTTGAACGAGCGCAGCGCCTCGACCGAGCCCTGCAGGCTCGCGGCCGTGTAGATCATGCAACCCATGACCACGAAGCGGAGCGTCGGGCTGTACCGCAGCGCGTCGAAGCGCCCGATCATGGTGCTGTGGAAGTTCACCGCGGTGGCGGCGACGGGGATCACCATCATCACGCTGGCCGTGATGGACGTGGTGATGACCCAGGTGGGCAGCGGCCCGCCGATGAGGTGGTGGTGCCCGTTCAGGCTGTAGAAGAAGGCCAGAGCCCAGAACCCGACCAGCGAGAGGTTGTAGCTGTGCACCGGGCGGCCGAGGACCTTGGGGATCAGGTAGTAGGCGCCGGCCAGCGACATCGGCGTGATCCAGAGGCCGAGCGCGTTGTGCCCGTACCACCAGTTCACGGCCGCCTGCTCGACCCCCGCGAAGACCGGGAGGTTGGCGGTGACGAAGATGATGGGGAACCAGACCATCGCAGCGAGGATGTACCAGACGCTCACGTAGAAGTGACGCGTGCGCCGGCGTGCCACCGTGACGAGCACGCTGAGCGCCATGAGCCCGCCCGACACCGCGACGATCGCGTCGATGGGGAGCGGGATCTCGAGCCACTCCATCCCGTCGGTCCAGCCGGCGAGGATGGCGCCGAGGCCGAGGATCATGAACAGGTTCCACCCCCAGGCCGCCGCCACGGCGAGCCCGGGCATGAAGAGCGGCGCCCGGACCAGGCGCGGCACCATCCAGATGGCCATGCCGATCAGGGCCATCGAGGTCCACCCGTAGGCGACGGCGTTGAGGTGGACGGAGCGGACCCGGCCGAAGGTCCACATCGCCTGGCCGGTCAGCCAGTCGGGGAACTGGAACTTGAGGGACGCGATGAGGCCGAAGAGGGAACCGATGACGAGCCAGACGACGGCGGAGTGGAAGAAGAGGAGGACGGGACCCCGGGTGCTGCGGTCCGCGGTCACCCGCTCGGCGAGGGCGACCTCGGGCGCTGGGGTGTCCTCGAAGACCGGCGGCGCCGTGGTCATGCCTTCGGCCCCGGGCGCGGCGCTTCGGGCCGCTTCACCTCGTCCTCATCGTCGAAGACGAGCCACCGCGCGTCGTCGGACCGGGTGAACTCGCCGCTCCGCATCGCCCAGATGAATGCCACGCAGGCGATCACGCCACCCACCGCGCAGACGCCGAGGATCGCCAGGCCGGCCGTGTTCATGGATGGCCCCAAAGTGCTGCGCGGCACCGGCGGTCGGCAAGCCCGGGCCGGAGAGTCGGGATTCTGCGGGCTAGGTGCGGGCCCGGGCGTAGAGGACCACGCCCGTCAGGCCGAAGACGGTGTTGGGGAGCCAGGCCGCGACCAGCGGCGGGATGACGCCGCCGGCGCCGACGGCCTTGGAGATTTGGATCATGATCAGGAAGACGATCGTGATGGCGAGACTCACGGCGACCCCGTAGGTCGCGCCGCTGCGCGCCCCGGCCATGCCGAGCGGCGCGCCGAAGAGCGCGATGATGAGGCAGGTGAGCGGGATGGCGATCTTCAGCGCGCGCTCGACCTGGAGCTTGTTGGCGTCGCTCCCCGACCGCTCCAGGGTCTCGACGTAGCGGCCCAGTTCGGCGTATTGCATCTGCTCGGGGAGCTTGGGTTCGATGAGCAGGTCCTGCGGCCGCTCGGTCATGGCCTTCTGACGCAGCGAGTCGAAGCTGAAGGCGACCTCATGGTCGGGGCCGAGGAAGAGGCGCATCGTCCCGGCGGCCAGCGTCCAGCCGTTCTCGGGGCTCCAATTGGCGCGGCTCGCGGTGAGGAAGTAGCCGGGGAACTCGGGTCCGGTGCCTTCGCGCTCGATCTGCACGTCCTGCATCTCGCGCGCCGGCACGTTCAAGGCGCGGATGGCGTACACGCGTCCGCCGTCGGCGCGGTAGACGAAGTTGTAACGCGCCGACGTGGAGCGCAGCTCGCGCTCGCCGAGCAGCTCCGATCGCTTCTCGTTGGAGAGGGGCGCCAGCTCGCCGAGGACGAAGGTCATGCCGCTCGCGAGGGCGGCCAGCACGAAGACGGGCAGCACCAGGCGGTGGAACGAGATGCCCGAGGCCTTGGCGGCGGTGATCTCCGAGTGGCGGGAGAAGGCGCCCACCGCGAAGACGGTCGCGAAGAGCACGGCGGCGGGGGTGATCAGGAACACCTGCTCGGGGAAGTAGTAGAGGTAAGCCAGGAAGATGTTCTTCCCCGAGATGTTCCGGGCGAGGTAGCGGTCGATGTTGTCGGTCAGGTTGAACATGATCGTGATCAACGGGAAGCCGATCACGGTGACGACGAAGATGGTGAGGAACTCCCGCGCCACGTAGGCGTCGAGGACCCGCAGGACGCGGCGCCTCACGCCCGCGGCTCCGCCCGGCCGACCAGGCGTCGCGCCCAGTCCACGGCGCCGGACCAGCCGCCGCCCCGGCCGGTGGTCTGCTCGCGGCCGAGACGCAGGAAGATGCCGAGCCCGACCGCCGTCATCAGCAGGTTGGGGCCCCACATCGCCCAGAAGGGCGGGATGATCAGCTGGTCGGCGAGGGTCTCGCCGCCGATCAGGCCCACGTAGTAGAAGCCGAAGATCCCCACGCTGGCGCCGATGACGAGGCCGACGCCGCCCCGGGGGAAGCGCAGCGCGATGGGCGCGCCGATGAGCACGAACACGATGCACGAGCCGGCGATGGAGAACTTCTTGTAGATCTCGACCTCGTAGCTCGCGGCATGCTGCAGCGTGCCCCGCCGGCGTGACTCGATCGCGGCGAGCTGGCCCTTGAGCCGCTGGCCGGTGGGATCGGCCTGCACGGGGGCGGGCCGGGGCGCGATGCCGATCGCCTGGCGGAGCGAGTCGCCGGCCGGTGACGGCGGGCGGCGTTCCGGGGTCTGCGCCTGAGCGGCTCCGGGACCGAGCCACCGGCCGATGCGCGACAGCGCGCCGCAGTACACTCGCGCGAAGGGTGAGGGGGGGCTGCGGCCCGCGGCCTGCTGGGGCGCCGGGAGGGGCGGCGCGCCGAGGAGCTGGCGGGCGTCGTTCTCGATGGTCCGGCGCCGTTCGTCCCGGAGTCCGACGAGGGTGCGCGCGTCGTCGGCCACGACGGTCTCCATCTCGCAGGTCGTCATCTCGCGGTCGCTCTTGAACTGGTCGTCCCCGGTCCGCTCGAGCTGGTTGGAGACGCCGTGCACGCGCACCAGGTCGGTGTGGAAGAAGACCCGGCGGAAGGTGGTGGCCTGCGCGCGGTCGTAGTCGTGCACGTAGCCGTCGAAGAGGGTCAGGTGCAGGTCGGTGTGGCCGTTGTTGAAGCGCATGTACCCGCTGTCGGCGTAGATCGTGCGCCGCCGCTCCGGGGCGCCCAGGTCGTAGATGACCACGTCCCGCAGCCGGTCGGTCGCCTGGTCGATGCGGCTGGCGCGCAGGAAGAACTGCCCCGGGAGCACTTCGTTGATCATCTGCTCCTTGAGGTCGAACGTGGGCTTCTTACGGGCGATGTCCACCAGCAGCGTCTTGAGTCGGTGGTTGGCGTTGGGGAGGACCTGGTCCACGAAGAAGAAGGTGAGCAGGGAGAGGACGACCGACGCCACGAGGACCGGCCGCACCAGCCGGGTGAGATTGATGCCGTTGGCCTTGAGCGCGGTGATCTCATTGTCGGAGCCGAGC